>CAYGPP010000008.1:5772-54211 GCA_964351885.1 uncultured Marinoscillum sp. | reverse complement strand
AGCCACTTTAAATGCCTTTCAATTGGTATATGCCAGTGTAGATGAAGCGGGAAACGAAACAGTGATGGCTGTCACCAATACTTACGTTATTTCTGGCTTGGCGATTTTGGGTGCTGCGATTGCTTTATTCTCCATATTCCAATTCAAAAACAGATTGCTACAGATCAAGCTTGGAGCTTTAAACTCCCTGGTAATGGGTGGATGTCTAGGCGTGACTTATTATTTCTCTACCAAAGGAGATCAACTTTTGGCGCAAGACACCATTGGTAATTTCCAAATGGGATTTTACATCATTGCAGCGGCTCTACTTTTCAACTCTCTATCCAATCGTTTCATCAGAAAAGATGATAGATTGGTAAAGAGCGCTGATCGGATTAGGTGAGGTCTAAAATGATTTGCAGTTTTTGATTAATACTTCCGTGATACTCATTTGGAAGGGCACCAATTTTCTTAATAAAACGTGATTTATCCGCCGCTCTCATCTGGTCTAGAAGGATTACCGACTCACGATCCAAACCAAGTTCGTTGGTTGGGACAATAAAGTGATAAGTCGTTTCACTCCAAGGGTTAGATGACAAAGGACAAACAATTATTGTGGGGTGGAACTCATTCAGTGCATTGGATTGGACTACAATTACTGGCCTAATTTTCCCTACTTCAATACCTCTAACAGGATTGAGACTGGCGAGCCAAATATCAAACTTATTTATCATCGTCCCAGTCTTCGTCAGTGAGACCATCAAACATCGTAACGTCAAAATCTTCTAATTCCTCTTTGAATTTCTTGTATTCATGAGCTGTTTCCAGAGATTCCTTACGGAGCTTTTCTCTCAACGCTTCTCTCTCAATATTCTTGGAATAAGCGACTACTGCTTCCATCACATAGCTAGATCGGTTTTTATTCTCACGCTTACGAATCGTTTCTATTTGCTCATAAACCTCATCTGGGACTTTCAGACTTATCGTTTTCATAATACCAAAGGTAATACAATTGGTATTACTAAGCGAGTTACTGATGGCCACTCACTCGAATTGGCAGTCAATTTGTCCAAGGTGAAAAACTCAATTCTTAATTGTTGTCTGTCTTATTCTGCCAACTTGACAGTTTAGATGAAATGGTACTGTATTTGACTTTTCGGCTTCACAATTAGATCAAAACATTAATAACGACATGCAAGAGAAAGGCAATATTTCCATTCACACGGAGAACATCTTCCCGATTATCAAGAAGTTTTTATACTCCGATCATGAGATTTTCCTTCGTGAGTTGGTATCCAATGCCGTGGATGCTACGCAAAAAATCAAAAGACTAAGCGCTCTGGGAGAGTATCCAGGTGAACTTGGAGATTTGACAGTAGATGTTTCATTCGATAAGAAGAAAAAGACCATCACCATTTCTGATAAAGGAATAGGGATGACTGCTGAGGATATTAAGAAATACATCAATCAAATCGCATTTTCAGGTGCGACTGAGTTTGTAGAGAAATACAAGGACAAAGGTGACGAGCAGCAAATCATTGGTCACTTTGGGCTCGGTTTCTATTCAGCTTTCATGGTATCTAAGCAAGTAGAAATCCAATCACTTTCACATGTAGAAGGTTCTGAACCAGCTGCATGGTTTTGTGATGGAAATACTGAGTTTGAGATTAAGAAGAGCAAGAAAAAGGATAGAGGTACTGATATCATTTTGCACATTGCCGATGATTCTGAAGAATTTTTGGAGGAGTCAAGAATTCAGGGAATCTTGGATAAGTACTCTAAGTTTTTGCCAGTACCGATTCGATTTGGACAGAAAGAAAGGTCAGAAGAGGACGGTGAAGACAAAGACGGTAAGAAGAAATACAAGACCGTCAAAGAAGACAACATCATCAACAATCCAACTCCACTTTGGGCTAAGTCTCCTACTGACCTAAAAGACGAGGATTATATAGAGTTCTACAAGGAGCTATATCCATTCTCTGAAGATCCTTTATTTTGGATTCACTTGAATGTTGATTATCCATTCAACCTTACAGGAATTCTTTACTTCCCTAAGCTGAAGAAGGATTTCGAATTTCAGAAGAATAAAATCCAACTCTATTCGCGCCAAGTATTCATCACCGATGAAGTGAAGGACATTGTGCCGGATTTCTTGCAGATGCTTCATGGTGTGATTGACTCACCGGACATTCCCCTCAATGTATCGCGTAGTTACCTGCAGTCGGATGGAAACGTGAAGAAAATCAATGGGTACATCACCAAGAAAGTAGCAGATAAGCTGGGTGATCTCTTCAAAAAAGATCGTCCGGCATACGAGCAAAAGTGGGGAGACATAGGTGTATTCGTGAAATACGGAATGATCTCTGAAGAAAAATTTGAAGAGAAAGCTAAGGATTTCACTTTGGTGAAAAACGTAGACGGTAAGTTTTTCAATATTGACGAGTACAAGAAGCAGGTAGAGCCTACCCAGACAAATAAGGATAAGAGCGTAGTTTTTTTATACACTACTGACGAGGAAAAGCAACACAGTTACATTGAGACTGCTAAAAAACGCAGCTATGATGTGTTGGTATTGGATGGCCCAGTGGACAGTCACTTTATCAATCATGCGGAGCAGAAGTTTGAGGGAGTCACACTGAAGCGAGTAGATGCTGATGTGATTGATAAGCTGATCGATAAGGACGAGAAGAAGGAATCAGTCTTGTCGGAAGATGATCAGAAGAAAGTGACAGAAGCCTACAAGAAAGCTATCGCAGATGATAAGAATCAAATCTCGGTAGAGCCAATGGCGACTGATGATTTACCTGTGACGATTACTTTGCCAGAGTTTATCCGGAGGATGAAAGACATGCAAGCTCAAGGTGGCGGTGGCCCAATGATGTTTGGTGAAATGCCACTTTCTCTTTCTGTAGCAGTGAATGCTAACCATGCTTTTACCAAGAAGATCGTAGAAGCTGAAACCGAGGAGGATCAAGTAGCTCTTGCAAAGCAGGCGTATGACTGGGCATTGCTTGGCCAAGGTATGCTGACTGGTAAGAAGCTGACAGACTTCATCAACCGAAGCGTAGAGCTAGCTTCCAAATAAGGCAATTTACCCTATATATATAACCCTGACCAAAGCGTCAGGGACACACAAAATCCCGATTGAACGTCGGGATTTTTTTGTTGACTTAAGGTTAATTGAGGTGCGGCAATCTCTTATTTATTAGACTTTAGTATTTAATGAACTTTCCACTATCTATTTGTTTTCCGTTTTTCATTAAGCGGTAATAGTAAAGTCCTTCGAGAAAATCTTTAAGATTGATATATTCCACTTTAAAGTCGAGCGTCTTTTCTAAGACCAACATTCCCTTTGAATCAATGATTTCGAGAATTTGACCATTCCCTTCACTCAAAATATTGATGTAGTTTTCTGTTGCTGGATTTGGGAAAAATATTGCTTCACCTGGTTTTATTACAAATATGCTGGCAGTATCTGATATTATTTTAGAACTATCCTCAAATGTCAATTCCGTAGTGTAATCAATCAATCCTGGATCGGCTGAATTGTCAATAACCGAGTAAGTCAAGCTACCATCTGGAACGATTGTGGAGACTAATTCTTTTGAAGTTTCATTGTAGGATTTAAAAATTTCAATTTTAACGACTTCATTTTCGGTACTTAAGTCTAAGCTTATTTTGACTTGATAATCAGATTGCTGAGCTGATAAAAAATTGATATAACAAAATGCGCCTTGAAACGTGTAGTTGACTGCATCACTCCGAAATTCGTAATCATCCTTTATGGCAGATACGGCATAAAAGATCTTATCGGTCTTTTCGACCGTAAAGTAAGAATCAGTTGTGGTTCCAACTAGTTCTAAATCAACGTCTCCCATTTCATAAATCCTGTATGCCTCAGCTTCTAGTATCGGTGGCCAACTCAAACCAAATGTAGATTCACAATTATAAGAGACCTTAATATCAGGCTGCTTGCCGATAGAAAATTCTTCAGATACAAATGAGGTATCGCCAATAGTCATTTTGAGAATAGCCTTCCCACTTTGCTCTGGAACTAACCATTTCTCAATTAGAGATAAATCAATAGTTTTATTGATGGTTTGCCAAGCGGAATCATTCATTTTTAACTCTAATTTTCCAGACGCGGACTCAAACGTGGATTGCCAAAGCAATTTTTCATTCATACTGCCCATGAGACGATCTGTTCCGTTAGGGAAGTCCCATTCGAAAAAGTCTTTCTTCTCATAATACCACGCGACACTTACGATTTGTGAACCTTCGGTCAGAGCCGTTGCGTGAAGATTTAAGGCGTAGTTTCCAGCTGCGGGATTTTTGATGCTTATAAACTCTACGTTATTCAGGTGATCTTCTCCCCGCTGTGCTTTTGCATTTAATGAAGCCGTATTCGCAGAAGAGTTGAGGACCCATGGCAGATAAGTGGTCATCCCGTCAGATAATTCACTATCTATATCGTTTACTAGAGCAGTTGGAGCATCTATTTCTGCTGCTGGGTCTGTCCAACTGACCGCTAATTTTAGTTCATGGACAGAAACTGGGATTTCAATATTTAGTATTCTAGTATTTTGATCAGTAAGTGTTAGCTCTTTTATCCAATCGTTTGTCATCAGTTTACTCGCCTTATTCGCGTTAACACTTCCATAACCAGTATAAAAATCTGGTCCCTCGTTACCAATATCATCAGCGGAAGCTATCAAAATGGCTTTGATCAGTGATGCGTTAGGAATTGATCCGGTGCTTGATTTGTATTCCTGCTGAAGTAATGCTGCAATGCCCGATACAATAGCGGCGGCATCTGAAGTTCCTCTACCGCCATAAGCAGTTAACTCAGGTTTCAATCGACCATCGTATGCGGGACCTCTGGAGGCGAATTCATTTATTGACAAAGAAGTGTCAAGCGCCGCTACTGTAATAATATTCTTCGCTTGTTTGAAAGTACCTGTAAGGTTTGCAAATGGTAAATCAGAATAAGTACCATTATCTGGAGTTTGACTACCTGAATTGCCTGCAGAAAAAACGTGCATGATCGTTGGTGCCTTGTTAGTTGACACATCATAGGCCATCGCTTCAATACCGTAATAGTTTTCGATTCCTACACCATAGGAGTGATTTTCAATATGGATTTCATTAGCTAAAAGCAAGGCTTCATCATCCGGGAGCAAATTGTCAAAATCTGAAGAAGTTAAGTGCCCACTGGGCAATATGCCAGTGGAACGAACTGAACTATTACCTCTGCCAGCAATAATAGTCGCCATGGAAGTGGCGTGAGCCGATTGAGTTTCTCCTTCGAGACCTACTGTAAAAAATTTGGTGAGCAGATCGATATCAGCAGGATCGAATCTCTGCTCCTTTATGGCTATTTTGGCATGCAAATCATCAAAATTAGGATGGCTATTTTGCCATTTTCGAACCCTATTAAATCTTAAATTTGGCTCATCCAGAATTGCCTCCTCAACAGGCTTCCTGATAATATCTATAAATCTTACATTTTCATCCTCGACTAATTCCTGCAGGATTTCACCTTCTGGAAGTATTGCCAAGATTACGCCTGAGCTCTGAGTAAGCTTTCTTATAGTTATGCGTTCATGATAGTCCTTTACAAAATCAGATCTATTATTGACTAGCACTATCAATTCTTGATTGGGGTAAAAACGTTGTTCCGATGTTGAACGAAGATTGGGAGAAAGCTTCGACTGAGCAACTATTTCAAGTAGACCCAGATTAAGAATTAAAGAATAGAGTATTATCCTACGCACACGGCGAATATAATATATGTCAAAATGCGAATGCAGAGGAGCGAGCAATCCAGATAGGTAAAGGGTGATTAAGTCCCATATTTTATTTATTTCGTCGAATAGTGACAGAATTTAATTAGGCTTATAATATTTTTTGGAGCGAATTAGATCTGTAATAAGTGATTATTAATAGTTTTTATATTGATTATTAATTCTTCTTTGAAATAAAAATATTTTTTCGATAGTTTACCCATGATCTCGAGTGGTTTCGAGTATCACTAAACCGAATTTAAAACGTATTGAGTATGAGAAAATTTAACCTATTAGCGGCTATTGCAATCGCAATGAGCGTGCTCTTTGTTTCGTGCGAGCAAAATGTCGAATCAGTTGTAACTGCTGATGAAGTTTCAGAAGCAACACTTCAGGCATTAACTAACGCAGGATTTGATGTAGATAACATCGCACCTATCAAATTTGATGATGGCGTCTTAGTAGAGGGAGATATTTATATTCCTTTCCATGATATAGCAGCACTTAGAGAAGGTGATAGACTACCAATAGAAGAGCAGTATAGCACAAACAACTTAGTGGTTACAAACGGTAATAGAGTGATTACTATTTATGCCCCAGTTGCTACTTCGGGTGGAGGAAGAGGAAATAAAGGCACAAGTGGATACAGCGCAGCTATGATAGCTGGTCTTGATCTTGCTATATCAAGATACAATGCTGAAAATCTTGAAATTTCATTCCAAAGAGTAACATCTTCAACTGGAGCTGATATTGTTATGACAAGACTTGCAAAAGGTGATGAGCGTAGAGGAATTCTTGGTTCAGCTGGTTTCCCTACTTCATCAGGAGAGCCATATGGTGAAATTAAAATGAGTGGAGTACTTGAGTCTTCTTACAACTTGAGTGTTGGTGGAATAGCTACAATTATTGGACATGAGATGGGTCACTGTGTTGGGTTCCGGCATACTGACTTTTTTGATAGAAGTGTATCTTGTGGTGGAGGTACAGCTAATGAAGGAGACGGTGGCGTTGGTGCAAACCATATCCCTGGCACCCCAACGGGTGCTTCTGCTAATGCGGCATCTTGGATGCTTGCATGTACTGATGGAGGGGATAGACCATTTAACAATGATGACCAAACTGCACTAGATTATCTTTATTGATAATTTAGATTTCAAATAGTAAAAAGGGCATTCCATTAGGAATGCCTTTTTTAGTTTTGGCTAATATGCAAATCTACAACCAACATCTCAAAGCGAAATTCCAGTCTAAAGGGGCAGAACTAACGAGCTTGATTAAAATTGAAACGGGCCAAGAATATATCTGGCAAGCTGACCCAGCTCACTGGGGAAGACATACTCCTGTTCTGTTCCCGATTGTAGGCCGCTTGAAAAACGATCAATTCATACATGAAGGAAAATCGTACGCCATGTCTCAGCATGGTTTTGCCAGAGACAAAGAATTTGCGTTAGTGAATCAGTCAGACTCTTCTATCACCTTTTCGCTCCTGTCTTCGGCGGAAACACTCGAGGAATATCCGTTTGAATTCGAGTTGTGCATTACGTATTCCTTGACGGAGAATGCCCTAACTACGAAATATGAAGTGAAAAATGCAGGTAAAAGGGAGATGCATTTTTCGATAGGCGGACATCCTGCATTTAAATGCGCTATGACTTTGGCTGGCACCCGATCTGACTATCACCTACTGTTCGATAAAGAAGAATCAGCAGCCACTCATATGCTAGAAGATGGTACTTTCAATGGAGAAACAGCGTCTATCCTTAACAGTAATAGGCTGGACATTACCGATGACCTTTTTGATCAGGATGCATTGGTTTTCAAGAATCTTAACTCATCGAAAGTCACATTGGTTTCGAAAGACCGAAAATGGCTAACCTTTGATTTTAATGGTTTTCCTTATTTGGGTATTTGGTCCAAAAATCGGCGGTCTCCATTCGTTT
Source organism: uncultured Marinoscillum sp. (assembly GCA_964351885.1). GTDB lineage: Bacteria > Bacteroidota > Bacteroidia > Cytophagales > Cyclobacteriaceae > Marinoscillum. The sequence continues at coordinate 46,509 of CAYGPP010000008.1, read as the reverse complement.
GTATTGAGCCATGGTTTGGGCTGGCAGATCACAAAAATCACAACGGGCAACTCATGGACAAGGAAGGAATCAATTCATTGGCATCTTCAGAGCGCTTTGAATGCCAATATTCAGTGGCCATTCATTAGAAGGTTATTATGAAGTCTTCTCTTTCAAACAGAATTTTTCGGAGGGTTTATCGTTAGTTTTGACCAAGTGAAAGTAGTAATGAAGAAAGCGATTTTTGTGGTAGTGTGGCTAATGGTTTCCACCTTAGGGTTTGGCCAAGATGGGATGTCTTTGGATGAGCTTTTCAAAGTCAACTACGAAACGCCCTTGACTATTGATATTGATGAACTCAATAGCGATGAAGAAGGAGAATTTGCTCCTAATGAAAAAGAGGGAAAAGAGAAAAAGAAGAATCCGAAAATCTTTTATGGGATTAAAACCAAGCGTGGTTTTGCCAAACAGGGCATAGGAAACCGAATGACTGTCGAGCTGTTTTTCTATCTGAAAGACAAGGATTATGAAGGTCCTACGGAATACGCCAGGGATTTTTATTGGTACGATTTTAAGAAAAAAAAGATTGTTAATTCGCTCAAGGTAAAGCGAGCGAATGCCGGTGTGATGCATGGTCATTATGTCAAGAAATTGGGAGATCAAGTGATTGAAGAAGGCTATTTCTACAAGGGCATGAAACACTCCCGATGGGTGAGACTTAACAGGCATGATATCTTACAAGAAAAAGAGTACTATTGGAAAGGCTGGCCAAAAGAGTCGAGATTGGCCTATTATGATTTTGAGCGGGAGAACTTGCGGGAGGTGATTCCCGTCCATTTTGGTGAACGGAGTGGCGATTACTTCGCATTCCATGAGAACGGAAATTTGGCGGTAGTAGGCCACTATAAATTCGATCAGCCAGTAGGAATCTGGAGAGAGTACTATGAGAATCAACGGGTAAAGCGTGAAGTCAAATATCCATTAGAAGCCTTTGATAAAAACACTATACCTGCCATCATCAAAGAGTGGGATAAAGAAGGTAAGATTATCTACGATCGAAAGAAGTTCGAGGCAAGAGCTAACTAGTAGCCAATCAATGATTGCCTAGTTCGCGCCACCATAAATGCTGTGAAGGCAAATAATAACCCCGCCTCCCAACCAATAAAAATCAATCCTAGCGCAAAAAGCAGAGCCCACCAAACCAAGTGTAAAAAAGCTCCAACGAAGTACTTGATTGAAATATAAAAAACCTTGTCTTTGATGCCACCGATAATTTTATTCAAGCCGAGTAGTGGCAGAGGATTGAAAATGGCTAACACTATAATGAAAAACTTTGCAATGAATCCAGGCTTTTTAAGTGATCTCTTTTCATAAAAATCTGCATCGCCCATTTTTTTTAATTCCTCAAAAGAGAGCTGATCGTGCTTGCTTTGAAATAGCCAGTCACGTTTTTTTTCATAGTTTTCATCATTCTCAGCTAAGATGAGGGTCTTTTTCATTGCTTCAGATAAATCTGTTTTGAGTGCATTGTAGCCTTTTTGCTTGTGCTCTTCATATTGAGCCATATATGCCTTTAGGTCGATAGGCTCTCCAAAATTGATATGTACTTTCCCCAATGGACGATAGTGAGAGAAATAGTTGATTCCTGTGGGTACAATGTAGACTTTCGTTTCTGGATCAATCTTATTTCTAGCATCCAAGGCTAATCTGGCTGTACCTTTAGATAAGGGTCTTAAGTAGTATTCTATGCCGTGATTTCCTTCCGGGAAAATCAAAATTGTTCGTTCCTTTGAAAGCATATCAAAGCAAGTCTCGAATACTGCTTCGTTTTGTGAGAGGTTGCCTATTCCATCTCTAATCCTGTAGATAGGCATCATATTCAGCGATTTCAGAATAGGTTTTGACCATTTATTGAATACATCCGAGCGCGTCAAATATGAAACATCTCTGGGATTGAATGTGCCGATCAAAACTGCGTCCATAAAAGCACCTTGATGATTCGGTGCGAAAATGACCGCTCCATCTTTGGGAATATTCTGCTTGCCAGAAACTTTCACTCCATTGAAGAAAATACGCAAGCCAATCCAGCTTGTAATTTTTACGAGATAATAGAACCAATGTGATTTCATGTATTCAATTTCGATTCGCGATAATTCCACCAATAGGCAATAGAAAATCCTGAAATAATGTGCCAGATTCCCCACCAGGCAGCTACGATTGCCATGCCGCCTAGGCCTTCAAAAAAGGCAAATATAAGGAGTAATCCTAGTCCTGAGTTCTGTATTCCTGTTTCGATAGCCAGTGATCTTTTATCAGCGTCAGGTAGTTTGAAAATTCGTCCCATTTGGTAGCCAGCAGTCAATGCAATGGCATTGTGAGCGAAGACCAAAAAGATGACCAGATAGATATATTCGAGAAATAAATCAATGTTGGCAGAGAATGCCAGTATAACAATTGCAGCGAAGATCACGATGGAGAGCTTATGAAAGTAGGGTTGCAGTTTTATTGCCCATTCGGGAAACTTATGTCTTACAGTCATCCCCAAAACGATCGGGATTCCTAAGATGGTAATAATGGTCTGGAGCACATCCCAAAAGTTCAAACTGACTTCAGTGAGTAATTCGGCAGTCGGAGGGTATAGGCTTGCCCAAAAGGATAAGTTAATGGGCGTCATAACGATCGCCAACACACTAGATATAGCTGTGAGACTTACCGAAAGGGCAATGTTTCCCTTTGATAGTGCCGAGAAAAAGTTGGAAATATTTCCACCAGGGCATGCAGCGACCATCATCATTCCGAGCGCAAAGCTCGGCCGAGGTTCTACGATCCATATCAAAACGAATGTCAGAAACGGAAGGACAAGAAACTGGGATATCGTACCTGCCAAAGTGCCTATTGGCTCTGCCAAAACCATTTTGAAATCTGAGAGTGTAAGCTTTAGTGCAACACCGAACATGATAAGCCCAAGGCTTAGATTGAGGATGACTAAGTTTTGTGCTGAAAAGTTGAGGGTGACGCTATCTACTGATTCCATATTTCGGCTCGAAAGATAATTGTTTTAGGGAAAACCGAAAGGTTTAAAATATCCGTGCTAGAGGGTATTGCCTTCTCAGAATTTTTCATGGACTTTAGTGTAAAAAAACGATGAAGAAATTTTTGACTTATTCTGTGTTTTTATTGGCTCTAGGAGCTGCTCTGGTTTCGTGTGAAGAGGATGAAGATGGTGGGGCAAACGACTGCTATACTTGTGATAGTTGCACTCAAAATCCGAATATTCTTAACGGTAGGGAATATTGTGTAGATGGATTTGATAATAGATCTGACTGGGAAATGATCAGAGGACAATATGTATCCGATAGCGGATGTACTTGCGTGGATAGCTAAGTAATTTTGTCTCCAATAGGGATCTAAAAACCCATCAGACTTAAAGCAGTGATGGGTTTTTTGTGTTTTTGACTGTGCTTCTATCTTTAAAAGAAAAGAATACTTTTCCCATGTTGGAAGAATCACACGCATGTCTTACAAAGTTAATGGTAGTGATAGATAATCCCAAATACGGTACAGAAGGGAACTTTCCATTGTACACTTTCTACTAATAAACTATCCCCTCAAATGGTAAGCCTTTGGCTGTACAAATGCCCGGATTCCTTGATAGGAAAGGGTGCTTCCTAGCCCTGAGTTTTTTCTTCCAGACCAAGGAAGGTTGGGACTCACCCTGTCGCAACAGTTCCAGTAGACAGTTCCTACATCGAGTTGGCTGAGAATCTTTCTTGCTCTTATCTCATCTTTAGAGAAAATCGCAGCTGTCAAGCCGTATGCTGTATCACTCATTAACCTGAAAGCTTCCTCATCATCCTTTACTTTTTGGATCCCAATGATCGGCCCGAAGGACTCATCCATCATTAGTTTCATGGTATGGTTGGTGTCTGTGATAACTGTTGGTTTGATGTAGTAACCCTTATCTTCTATCACTTCTCCACCACACAGAACATTGGCTCCTTTGGCTTTCGCATTGGCTACTTGATCAAGTATGACCGCACGCTGATCATCTCTAGTAATGGGGCCGATAAAAACATCTTCAAGCATAGGGTCTCCAATTTTATAGCTTTTGACTTCTTCCACGAAAGCTTGAATGAACTCATCATAAATGGCTTCTTGTACATAGATACGCTCTACCGCACAGCAGCTTTGTCCGTTGTTGTAAAATGCTCCTTCAGCAGCGTTGATGGCTGCTTGTTTTACATCGCCTACATCATCCATTATGTATAGTGGGTCTTTGCCGCCAAGTTCGAGTTGCACTGGTACCAGTTTGCTAGCCACACTTGACGTAATATGGACGCCTGTCTTATACGAACCTGTGAAGAAATATCCATCAAAATTACTTTCCAAAAGCATCTGACCAACATCACCTTCCCCTATCACAACTTGAAAGACATTTTCCGGTACGCCGGCTTTTAGTAGCAATTCTTGAAATTTCAGACCCGTCAATGAAGCATATTCAGAAGGTTTGTAGCAGACAGCATTTCCTCCCACCAAAGCATAGAGGAATACATTGAATCCAACATTATAAGGAAAATTCCAAGCAGAGATATTGCAGATTACGCCAAGTGGTTCAAATCTGATCAACTCTCTTGTTGGTTCATCTGGTATGACTGATTCTGCCATTAGCCATTTGATGGCATTGTCTTTCAGGTGATCAATCCTTCCAAGCGCACCCTTGATTTCATTGATGGACTGAGTGATGGGTTTTCCGGTTTCGCTGGTCAATATGCCCGCTAATCCTTCTACGTTTTCTAGCACCAATTCTCCGAATTTTTCAATGATACTTAGCCTTTCTGCTAGTGGAGTATCCATCCAGATTTTTTGCCCAATTCTCAATTGACTCATTTTATCAGAAATCGAGTTCTGTGTATCTGCGCTGAGCTCAGCAATGATAGTCTCTGTGGCTGGGTTGATGATTTTCATTCGACGTGTATTTATAAGAAGAACTTTCTACTGGTCATTTGTATAAATGTCAGCATTGTGGGTTTAATAGAAAGATTTTCTAGAATAAATTTTAATCTCATCGCCAAAGACTGTGTATCCGTTGGAATGATAAGTCCATCCTTTTTTTTCGTAAAACGAGCTCAATTCTGTGGATAGATACACCGTTTGAAATCCTCTTTTATGAGATTCAATTAGACTATGACTTAGCAATTGATTGGCTATCCCTTTATTGCGATATTCCTCTTCCACAAAAAGACAAGCAAACCATGGTAATAAATCTTGCCTGCTTATGATGTCATTTGTCAACAGTGCGTAAGAGCCAATTATTCTCTCGTTATCCAGAATAATGTAAAATTTCGGAAGAGATTCATGGTTATTGACTGAGTTTTCTATGCAGTCTTTATAAAAATTGTAATTTGAATCGCTACCCCATTTTTCCCAGAAGTAGTCAATAGCACTGGATAGATAAGTACTTTCCTTATTAATAAGTTGAATGTTCGTTTCAATTGATTCTCTGTTATTAACCGGTTCGTGATTCATTTGACAGATTTCACTTCAACCAAAAAATGATTATATAATGGACGAGGGTCAAGCACTTTGTCTCCTAAAGTATGAGAAAATTCTGGATGCCATTGTACTGCTGATATCCAACCCGAAGGAGCTTTTGTGTATTCGATTGCCTCAATGACACCATCTTCAGTACTTTCAGCAATAGCATCTAGATTTTTCCCCAGATTCTTAATCGACTGATGATGGATGCTGTTGACCATCGGTTTGGTCGCATTGGGATAAATGCGTGTCATGAGTCTTCCAGGTCTAAACCTTATTTCATGATGAAGGTGATCGTATTGCTCAGCATCCCTATGGACATTCACTTCCGGCCGTTGAGTCTTAGTGTCTTGATATAGCTTGCCTCCGAAGTAGGCGTTCATCAGCTGTAAACCCCTACAAATACCAAGAATTGGCTTGTCACTTTTGAATGCAAGATCAAAAAGTTTCAGTTCATAAGCATCTCGCTCTGCATCACCTTTCCAATCACCAATTGGTTTTTCACCATAAGACTCTGGAGCCATATCGGTTCCTCCTTGGAATACGAAACCATCCATTTCACGAACTATGTCTTTGAGTAAATCATCTGAAACATTGGGAATGAGCACAGGTAAAACTCCCTTCTGAGTCAAGTAGTTGGCCATATCATTTTCGATATAGCTGAGTGTTTTTGGCCCAAAAACTGTTCTTTCCTTGTCTGGGTACATGAAGCATGAGGAGATTCCAATTTTGATCATGATTAAAGTGCTTTTTGATAGAGCGAGAGAAAGTCCGCTTCTGTTACGGGTTTAGGATTATTTGGATGTGCGAAATCAGCTTCAGCTAATCTCGCCAGTTCGGGAATGTGTTCTGTCTTCACACCTACATCACTAAGTTTTGTTGGAAGATTAAGTCGTTCGTTGAGTTCAAATAGATAGTCAACCACACGTTCTCCATCTCCATCAATTACACCTAAAGCCAATGCCATTTTGTCGAATTTAGATTCAAATCCTTTGTAGTTGAATTCCATTCCGTAAGGCAGGTTCACGGCATTTGCCAATCCATGATGTGTGTCTAGTAAACTCGACATGGGATGTGCAAGACTGTGTACTACGCCCAATCCTTTTTGAAATGCGATGGCACCCATCAATGAGCCCATCAGCATGTCAGACCGAGAATCTATGTCTGGATGATTGGTCGCTTTTTCAATTGACTTTGCTATTAGTGCCATCCCTTCCAAAGCAATCCCATCACACATGGGATGATAATTCTTGGCTAAGTATGCTTCCATGTTGTGGGTAAGTGCATCCATGCCAGTGGCAGCCGTCACGAATGGAGGTAAGTCCATGGTGAGCTCTGGATCGGCAAAAACTTGCCGAGCCATCAGCTTCGGAGAAAATAAAATACGCTTCTTTTTCGATTCATCTTCCGAGATTATGGCGCTTCGTCCTACTTCACTACCTGTACCCGCTGTGGTAGGTACCGCTACAAAGTATGGAACTTCCTCCGTCACATATTGATCTCCACCAATCAAGTCGTCATAGTCGAAGAGGTCTCGATGATGATTCACCCGCAAGGCGATCGCTCGCGCTACATCCAACGCTACACCTCCTCCGATCCCGACGATGCAATCGCACCCCGCTCGATGATAGACTTCCCCACCTTTGAGCACGTCTGATTTGATAGGGTTTTTGTGCATCTCAGAAAAGACCGTAGGAGCTAATACTTTCTTATCCAGCTCGCTGACAATTTCTTTTAGGAAATCTAATTCTGCTACCGTGCTATCGGTGACAATCAAGGGGCGCTTGAGTCCTTGTTCTTTTAGATGACCTGCTAGCTCATCTATAACGCCAGCTCCAAATCGGATGGGCGTTGGAAAATTGAAGCTTAACCTTCCGTGCATGTGATATTTTGGTTGGTGGTTAGTAAGTGTGTTCGATTATTAATAACCTGATAGGATTGAATGATTCGGTGTTGGGAGTAAGTCATTTAGTATGAATTAGTTACACAAATGGAAGTATTAAATCACTCAACTCTAGATGATAAATTAATGTTTTTTCTCTGTAAATAGAAACCATAAGTAAGCTCCTGCCATGATTAGGGCATAAATTAGTGCAACCTGAAGATTATAAATAGTCATAGCGACTAAGGCCACACTGGCTATGACCAAGGCGATTCCCGGAAAGGCTGGGAAGAAAGGAACTTTGAAAGGGCGCTCCAACTCTGGTTCTTTCCTCCGCAAAGCGAAAAAGGCAAACATAGAAACGATGTAGAGCGTGAGTGCTCCGAAGCAAGCAATGGTAATAATCTCTCCAGTTTTTCCCGTAAGCAATGCGATGATTCCAATGATCATATTTACGATCAAAGCTTTAGCTGGTGTTTGTGTCTTGGGATGTACTTCGCCCAATGATTTTGGGATGTATCCAACCCTTCCAAACTCAAAGGTCGAGCGACCAGCGGCTAATATGATTCCGTGAAATGACGCCACCAAGCCAAATAATCCGACTGTGATCAGCAAGTGATATAAGATATGACTGTCACCGACTATTTTGGCGAGTGCCAATGGAAGTGGAGAGTCAGAAGCTTCTGTACTGCCCGGGGGATATACTACAGATTCCCATCCGTCCACACCGACAGCCGACACGAATGTCAAAAGGCATAATATGACCAAGGTAAAAATGGCTGAGCCAAATCCAATGAAAATGCTACGCTGAGGATTTTTGGCTTCTTCAGCTACATTGGCGACTCCTTCGATGGCTAAGAAAAACCAGATAGCAAAAGGGATGGCAGCAAAAGCACCTTGATATCCATTAGGTAATGGGTTCATGGTTAAGTTGCTTATTTGCACATTGGGGAGACAAACTCCTGCGAAAATGAGAAGTTCGAGTACCGCTAGAATGGTGATCACCAACTCGAACATTGCTGCTGCTCGCACACCGACTATATTCAATCCTGTAAATAGTATATAGGCCACAACCGCGATGTAAAGCGTGTCAATCTGCGGAAAGAAAATATTGAAGTAAGCACCAATAGCTGCAGCAATAGCTGGAGGGGCAAAGATGAACTCTACATTTTGAGCCATTCCTGCAAGGAAGCCTAGCTTCTTACCCAGCGCGCGATCGGCATAATCAAAAGCACCGCCAGCTTTTGGAATAGCACAAGCCAACTCCGTATAACTGAAGGTAAAAGTGACGTACATAATGATGATAAAAAAAGTCGCAATAGCTAGCCCCAAAGTCCCTCCTTCGGCCAGACCGAGGTTCCAGCCGAAGTACATGCCCGAGATCACATAGCCAACGCCTAGACCCCAAAGCATTAGTGGGCCAAGCGTCTTTTTAAGTTGTGGAGATTGATTAGCCATGGTTGATTTTATACTAAAAGTAGGAGATGCAACTTAGAGTTAATAAGGTATGCTCCTTTTAATTATTCATTGGCAGATCGGTATTGAAGAGATTGGATCGTATGTAAACAGATGTATTTTAAGTCTCATTAGGAAAAACAGAAATAAACTGTGAGATTGAGAGTCTAGGGTTGAATACTAATTATTGAAGGGGTTTTGGGTGATTGTCGTCATTCGTAAAATAGTCTATGAATTATTTCAATATCCTTAATAAAATAGCTGGTTCATTTGAAAATTAGTTTTGTAATGCTAGTACCGTTAAATTTGTAGAAATTTTAAGTCGTTAAATTATGCCTACTAAAAATACGCCTATTCTTGTTCAAAATGATCCATGGCTTGAGCCATTTACTCAAGACATTAATGATCGACTTGACCGATTGGAGAATAGGAAAAATGATCTCAAAAAGAAATACGGAAGCATCGAGAAGTTCGCTTCAGGGTATGAGTTCTTAGGATTCAATTATGACTCCAAGCAGAAGGGCTGGTGGTATAGAGAGTGGGCACCCAATGCGAGTGCATTGAGTTTGATTGGAGATTTCAATAACTGGGATCGGGCTTCCAATGTCATGAGCAAAAATGCTGACGGCATTTGGGAAGTGTTCTTAGATGATCAATCCAATGCTGGCAAACTTGTCCATGATTCTGCATTGAAGGTTCATGTCGTTTCTCCAAAGGGGGAAGCAGACAGAATTCCAGCATACTCAAGATATGTCACGCAAGACGAAGTGACGTACGACTTTACAGCGCGTTTCTGGAATCCTGAAAAGCCATACAAATGGACTGATAAAAAATATTCATCAGAAGGAGCGCACAAAAATCCTTACATCTACGAGTGCCATGTAGGTATGGCTCAGGAGAAAGAAGGACTGGGCACTTACCGTGAATTTGTAGAGAAGATTCTTCCGAAAGTAAAGGAGCAGGGTTACAATACCATCCAAGTGATGGCGATTCAGGAGCATCCATATTATGGGTCTTTTGGTTATCATGTGAGTAATTTCTTTGCACCAAGTAGTCGCTTTGGGACACCTTATGATCTGAAATATTTGGTGGATTCTGCTCACAAAATGGGCATTGCTGTGATTATGGATATCGTCCATTCACATGCGGTAAAGAATTTGGCCGAAGGCCTCAATGAGTTTGATGGCTCTGATGACCAATACTTTCATCCTGGCCCAAGAGGATTTCATACGCTTTGGGATTCCAAGCTTTTCAATTACGGAAAAGAGGAGGTTTTAAGGTTTTTGCTTTCTAATGTGAAATATTGGATGGAGGAATTCCACATGGATGGCTACCGATACGACGGTGTGACTTCTATGCTTTATTCCCATCATGGCGATATTTCGTTTGATCACTACGAAAAGTATTTCAAGGATGTGGATTGGGATGTATTGACTTACTTCCAGTTGGCTAATGAGTTGATGAAGGGAATCAACCCAAACTCAATTTGTATCGCAGAAGATATGAGTGGAATGCCGGGACTTTGCCGTCCGGTCATTGAAGGTGGAATGGGTTTTGATTTTCGTCTAGCTATGGGGATTCCAGATTACTGGATCAAGCAGCTTAAGCACAAGCAAGACGAGGAGTGGAACATTCACGAAATGTGGGATACACTTACCAATAGAAGATATGGCGAACGTACGATTGCTTATGCAGAGTCGCACGATCAGGCTTTGGTGGGTGATAAGTCAATTGCTTTTTGGCTGATGGATAAGGAAATGTACACGCACATGAGCAAAGCAACAGAGAGCTTGATCATAGACCGTGGGATTGCTTTGCACAAATTAATCAGGCTCTTCACTTTGAGTCTTGGTGGCGAAGGCTGGTTAAACTTTATCGGTAATGAATTTGGTCACCCGGAGTGGGTAGATTTCCCTAGAGAGGGAAACGACTGGAGTTACAAGTATGCAAGACGTCAGTGGAATCTTCAGGAGCATCCAGACCTTAGGTATCAAGACCTCTATAATTTTGGTGCTTCTATGGTGCAAATGGCAAATGCCGAAGAGATCGTTGGTTCTTTGCCAGCGAAGCAGCTCAACATGGATGAAGACAACAAAGCGATCATCTTTGAAAGAAATAATTTGATCTTCGCTTTCAATTTTTCGCCTAATAATTCTGTTCCAGATTATCGATTTAAAGTGCCAGAAGCGGGGAAGTACCAAATAATTCTTAATTCTGATAAGGCAGAATTTGGCGGATATGCCCGCATAGATGATGAGATGACTTATCCTACTGTCACGCTTTTTGGAGAACATTTCTTGAGTGTTTATTTGCCAAGTAGAGTGGCGTTGGTTCTGAAGAAAGTGAAATGATGAAACTGGCCTTTTCGATCTTTTTATGTTGGTCAGTGTTGGCGGGAGTAGGTCAAGACCTCTCCGTGATGACGTACAATATCAGATTGGATTGGGGTGATGATCAGAATAGCTGGGCGAATCGTAAGCAACACCTCGTCAATCAAATCCAGTTTTATGAGCCAGAGATTTTTGGAATTCAAGAGGGTTTGCCCAATCAGGTGAATTATCTGGACTCTGCATTGGATGATTACGAATACTTCGGAGTAGGAAGAGATGATGGAAAGCAAGCTGGAGAATTCAGCGCCATCTATTTCCAGCCTGCAAAATTTAAGATACTGAATCAAAGTACTTTTTGGTTTTCACTCACTCCGGATGTTCCTTCCAAGGGCTGGGATGCAGCGATTAAAAGAGTTTGTACTTATGGACTATTTGAGCGAAAATCTGACGGGAGCAGGTTTTGGGTATTTAATACTCACTTTGACCATGTAGGTGTGAAAGCCCGAGAGCAATCCATGCAACTGATCTTAGCCACTATTGACTCTCTCAATGAAGAGGATTTTCCAGTTGTACTGATGGGCGACCTGAACGTAGAGCCACATGAGACTCCAATTCTTGCAGCGGCAGATGTTCTCAAAGACTCACATGAGATTGCGGAATTGACTTTCGGTATTGAAGGCACTTTTAATGGCTTCAATTTTCAGGAAGTCCCCACTCGTAGAATCGATTATATATTCGTCAGTGACCACTTCACCGTAAAAAAATACGCCGTTTTGAGCGAGGCACTTGATCTCCGGTATATCTCCGATCACTTCCCTGTGTATTGCTTGCTTTCTTTTTAGCAACCATTTTCTTTGCAATTTCAAAGAGAAGTTAAGCCTCAGTTTATGCAGAGCACAACTGAGGATATTAACGCCTAAACATTTTGCTTTTCGGCCAAGATTGAAACCTGAAGCTCTAATCTTTTCATTTCTCTAAGGACTGAATACTTGTCCATTTGCATCCAATTCCAGATCTTTAGAATGGCGATGGAGAAGAACGCCATCATAATAATGATTGCATAGAATATCTGATCTTTGGTTTCAGTGGCACTATCGAATTGAATGAATCCATAAATGACAGTAGCGAATAAGCCAAAAATGGCTATCGTGATAATGGCCGTCAGCCAACCTTGCTTTCCTTTGAATAACTGTCCGTATTGCACAATATAGTTTTGCTCGTCTAGTTTGGCATAATACGTTGCTTCTTCCTCCGATAAAGCATCTTTTATAAGAGAATCGATTTTTTCATTTTCATTTTTCATGATTGACATTGTTTTGAGTTATGATTTTTTTAAGTTTTTCTCTTGCTTTAAATAGTCTTGATTTCACTGTTCCAACCGGCACTTTTAGCACCTCGCTAATTTGAATTACGGTCATGCTATTCAAGTAATGCATTCTGATCACAGTTTTATGATTTTCGTCTAGTTGTGACAAACCCAGCTTTAGACCTTCATATAGACTCTCTTGATCATCCTCACTTTGACTTACTTGCTCACCTTCTTTGATCTCGCTTAAAGATGTTTGCTTCAGCTTATTCTTTCTCAGATAATCCACGGTCTTGTTATGTGCTATCCTCAATATCCATGACCCAAATTTATTAGGATCACTCAGCCTATGGATCGTTTTACTTACTACTATCCAGCAATCTTGACTCAAATCATTGGCCAACTCATGATCCTTAATCATCCAGAATATCTGCCTGTGGACTTTCTCAGCCCAGCGACCCACAAGTATTTCAAAAGCACGCTTGTCTCCGTCCTGTGCGTTAAGAACCAATAGTTCATCAAATACGTGATTGGAATTTCTCATTTCTACTATAAGGTCGACAATATGCCGATTAGGTTCACTTTTTCCAGAAGAATTTAAATCTCAATGTTATCACTACCTGATAGCCCAATTTCCTAGCACCCTAACACTCCAAATTCCCAATAGGGGGGTAATATTGCAGTATGAATTTGGGAGCACTTGAGCATCAGCTGGAAGGTGAGTTTTTCACCGATGAAACGACACGAAGACTTTACGCTACAGACGCATCTGCTTACCGCGAGATGCCTTTGGCAATAGCCATACCTAAGTCTGAAGAGGACTTGGTGAAGCTTATAACATTCGCAGCTGAAAATGGCACTTCGATTATCCCTCGAACGGCCGGAACTTCTCTAGCTGGCCAGGTTGTGGGCGGTGGTATTGTCGTGGATGTTTCCAAATATTTCAACCAAGTCCTAGAGGTAAATGCCGAAGAAGGTTGGGCGTGGGTTCAGCCAGGAATTGTACGTGACGATCTTAATAAGCATTTAGAACAATTCGGATATTTTTTCGCCCCTGAGACCTCAACAGCCAATCGAGCCATGATCGGTGGAATGATTGGTAACAATAGCTGTGGATCAAATTCTGTGGTATATGGAAGCACTCGCGAGCACCTGCTTGAAGTCAACGCGATACTACCAGATGGAAACAAAACATGGTTTGGGGCGTTAGACACCAACGCATTTTTAGGCAAATGCAACGGGATGAATGTTGCGAGCAATCTGGAAACAGAAATCTATCTCCAATTAAAAGAAATGCTTTCCGATGAAGCTAACCTAAAAGAGATCGCAGAAGGCTTTCCTAAGCCCAGCGTGCTCCGAAGAAATACTGGTTATGCAATAGATCTTTTGGCACGAATGAAGCCATTTGTCAAAGACGGTGAGACCTTCAATTTGTGCTCATTGATAGCTGGATCTGAAGGTACTTTGACTTTTGTCACAGCCGCTAAGATTTAGATCGCTCCATTTCCTTCTCCTCACAAGCGACTGGTGTGTATTCATTGCCATACCATTGACGAATCGCTTAGAGCCAATTTAGTTGCGTTGAGACACGGCCCAACAGCCTGTGAACTCATGGATCATTACGTGTTGGAAGCCACTAAGCGTAATGCGACTTACAGGAATTACCGATTCTTTGTAGAAGGAGATCCACAAGCAATCCTAGTTGTCGAATTGACATTGAACAACTCGGAAAAGGCAGATCAAGCAGCAGCTGATTTAATCACAGATTTGAAGAAAGAGGGTTATGGCTATTCGTTTCCAATTATCCAAGGAGAGGATATCAGCAAGGTTTGGGGATTGCGAAAGGCAGGATTGGGACTATTGTCTAATGTGCCAGGTGATGCCAAACCCGCTCCAGTGATTGAAGATACGGCGGTGGATGTGGTCGATTTACCAGCTTACATTGCTGAGTTCAATGAGATATTGACCAAGCATGATTTGTACTGTGTGCATTATGCTCACGCGGGATCAGGAGAATTACATTTGAGACCAATACTGGATTTGAAGACCAAAGAAGGTCGCAGACTGTTCCGTGTGATAGCGGAGGAGATTGCTACTTTAGTGAAGAGATATAAAGGTTCACTTTCAGGGGAGCACGGGGACGGACGATTGAGGGGGGAGTTTATTCCAAAGATGATTGGAGATCATAATTATGAATTGGTGAAGCAAGTGAAAGCGACTTGGGATCCCAAAAACATAATGAACCCAAATAAAATCGTCAACACGCCACCAATGGATACCAATCTTAGGTATAAGGAGGATCAAGAGACGAAGCAATTTGAGACGATCTTAGATTTCTCTGAGACCGAGGGCTACTTAAGAGCTGCAGAGCAGTGCAATGGATCTGGAGACTGTCGCAAGACGGAGCTTTCTGGTGGGACCATGTGCCCGAGCTATATGGCTACTCGTAATGAGAAAGAAACCACGAGGGCCAGAGCCAACATTCTTCGTGAGATGTTGACCAATTCTGAGAAGTCCAATCCATTTGCCCATGAAGAAATCAAGGAAGTTTTAGACCTATGTCTGAGTTGTAAAGGCTGTAAGTCTGAGTGCCCATCCAATGTAGATATGGGCAAGCTTAAGCAAGAGTGGCAGTATCAATATTATAAGGAAAAAGGAGTTCCTTTTAGGAATAAACTGATTGCCAATTTCCCTAAAGGAATGAAGTTGGCCTCTAAGTTACCATGGGGATATAACCTGACTTTTAGCAATCCACTCACAGGAGGGATAGCCAAAGGAATCATGGGCTTTGCAGCAAAGCGAAGCATGCCAAAGCTCTCCAAACGGACTTGGAAAAGTTGGTTTGATAAGTCATTCGTCCCAACCGTTAGTAAACCTAAAAAGCAGGTTTATATCTTCATAGATGAACTGATCAATTACAATGAAGCGGAGATCGGGATTACGACTGTTCAGTTATTGGATCGCTTAGGTTATGAAGTCAAACACCTCAATCATAAAGAATCAGGCAGAACATTTCTTTCCAAAGGACTTCTAGAAGAAGCCAGAGAATTAGCAAAATTTAACGTAAGGACGTTTGCTGGAAAGATTACGGAATCAACTCCTTTGATAGGAGTAGAGCCATCAGCTATTCTTACTTTCAGAGATGAATATCCTGATCTGTTGAGGGGCGAAGAGAAAGCGGCTGCCATTGAAATTGGTGTGCATACTTACATGATCGAAGAGTTCCTGGCCAAAGAACTAGATGCTGGCAACATCGACTTGTCACTTTTCAAAGAACAGAAGTCGTTGATCAAACTCCACGGGCATTGTCAACAAAAAGCACTTTCTTCTATGACACTTGTCAAGAAGATTTTGACCAAAATGGGTAGCAATGAAGTCCACATGATTCCGTCTGGATGCTGCGGCATGGCTGGCTCATTTGGTTACGAAAAAGAGCACTATGATTTGTCGATGGATATTGGAGAATTAGTCCTATTCCCAACAGTTAGGAAACAGCCAAAAGAAGTAATCATAGCTGCGGCAGGAACGAGTTGTCGCCACCAGATCAAAGATGGTACCGGAAGAGGATCGAAGCATCCCGTTGAGATTATTTGGGAAGCGCTTGCAAGCAATTGAGGATGATCAATGAATAATAGAGGAGGTAATTCTGCTAGATTTTTCAATTTCTTTAGCAAGAGCATTGATTTGGGCTGCAGTCATATCTGTATGAATTATCTTTGAGGAAAGCATAAGTATCATGTCCAAAAAAGTAGCTTTAGTCTTGTCAAGTGGAGGAGCCAGAGGCTTGGCTCACATCGGAGTGATTGAGGAATTGGAAGCGCAAGGCTATGAGATTACCTCAATTGCGGGCTCATCTATGGGAGCGGTAGTAGGAGCTTTTTATGCTTGCGGTAAGCTGAAAGAGTATAAGAAATGGGCTATCAACCTCGACCGCTATGATGTATTCAAATTGATAGATTTCACATTTTCTGTTCAAGGTTTCGTCAAAGGGGAAAAAGTATTCAATACCCTGCAGAGCGTCATTCCAGATTGTAAGATTGAGGATATGAGAATTCCTTTTGCCGCGGTGGTCACAGATATTCATTCCAAAAAGGAAGTAGTTTTCACTACTGGCAGCATGTACCAAGCGGTCAAAGCATCAGTTGCCATTCCCACAGTGATCAAGCCTGTCACCATTGATGGTGTGGAATACATTGATGGGGGTGTGACTAACCCGATTCCTATCGATCATGTGAAGCGTCATCAAGGAGATATTTTGGTTGTGTCTAATGTGAATGCCATGATTCCTTTTGAGAAAAAGACTATCAATTCGGACGTTAAACTTGAAGAAAGCTACAACGAAAAAATCCAGTCATTTATCACCAAATGGGGTAAACTTTTGCCGGGTAGTTCGGACGTATCTAAGAAGCTGGGATTCTTCGATATTCTCAATGAATCCATTGATCTTATGCAAGATCGACTGACCTCTTTATTGTTAGAAAAACACCATCCAGATATACTTATCAATATCTCAAGAGAGATCAGCAGCACCTTCGATTTTTACAAAGCGAAACGTTTGATTGAAATCGGAAAAAGTAAGTGTGCAGAGGTGATTCATTCCGAACTGTCGGGAAAGTGATATTTGTTACATTCGGTTTAACTGATAGTCCTGAACTTCGTTACATCAAATAAAGAAACGGATATGGAAACGACTACAAATACATTACAAAATACCCTCACCTCATCCATGGATTATGCTACGTATCGTGGTTTAATCAATGACTTATTGGATGAGGGAAAATCTACAGGCACCAACCAGTCCGAAGAGCTCACGGCCTATTCTAAAATGAATGTCCAGCGAATGAAAAAGTGGGACAAGATTTTCAACGTTAATGAAGAGTTGAATGCGCTTATCGCTAATACTGAGAGGAAAATGGTTTGGCTGGTAATCACGGAAGGCTGGTGTGGTGATGCCGCTCAGATTATCCCTGCTTTGGTGAAATTCGCTAACCTTTCAGATCATATAGAAGTTCGGTTTGCGCTGCGCGATGAGCATCCAGAATTAATGGATCAGTACTTGACCAATGGAGCAAAGGCTATTCCGATTTTGATTGCAATGGATGCCGATTCTTTAGAGGAAATTTTTGTTTGGGGTCCACGGCCCGCTCCTGCTCAAGAATTGTTGCTACAGCTGAAGGCTGAAGGAACACCGTATGCCGAGGCATTGCACAAATGGTATGCAGTTAATAAGCACCAAACTATTCAAGAGGAATTTGAGATCATTTTTCAATCAATACTTCAGACCGTCGAGACTGAATAAAACTAAGAATATCTAGTAGAGCATCAGTGATTTCAGTGTCTCTCTGAAACCTATCTATATTTTTAAATTTGCCGCTGAGCAATTTTCCGGATGCCATATGGAAGGTAAGTTTGGAGCAAGACCTAGTGTGCTGATCGGTGAGCCCAATTTGCATTATGCTTGAGTCAAGGCCATCATGGTATTTGCAAGATAGATTCCACTTGAGTGTAGCATCTTTTTCACAGATTTTATTAAGCAAATTGACTAGCGTGATCTCATCCATAGAGTTTAAGTTAATCACTAAGTTTGCGCAACCCAAAAAGGCACTTTATGAAGACTAAACAAGAAATCATTAATAATTGGTTACCTCGCTATACAGGATTGCTACTAGAAGACTTTGGAAAATACATCCTACTTACCAATTTCAAGAATTACGTTCATTTATTTGCTGCCTGGAACAAGGTAGAGGTCATAGGTGAAGGACATCCGTTCCAGTGTGCTACTGCAGATGGGATGACCATTATCAATTTTGGAATGGGCTCTGCTAATGCGGCGACCGTTTGTGATTTACTTGGTGCTATCGACCCGAAAGCTGTGCTATTTTTGGGCAAGTGTGGCGGGTTGAAAATGAAAAATGAAGTGGGGGACTTGATCTTACCAATTGCCGCTATCCGAGGCGAAGGAACGTCCAATGACTACATGCTTCCTGAAGTGCCAGCATTGCCAGCATTTGCTTTGCAAAAAGCGATCTCCACGACCATTCGTGAATATGGTCAGGATTACTGGACAGGAACCGTCTACACTACCAATAGACGTGTTTGGGAGCATGACAACAAATTCAAGAAATACCTTAAGAAAATCAGGGCGATGGCCGTAGATATGGAAACGGCTACAATATTTACCGCAGCTTTCGCCAATGAAATGCCGGCTGGAGCGTTACTCTTAGTATCAGATATTCCGATGATTCCTGAAGGAGTAAAAACTGATGAAAGCGACAAAAAGGTGAGTTCACAGTTCGTAGAGCAGCACCTGAAGATCGGGATTGACTCACTCAAGCAGTTGATCAACAACTCTCAGACGGTGAAGCATTTGGTGTTTTAGCAACCTTTTCTTTTTTGATCGTGTCATGGAACTATGCGATCATTCATTTTCATTCTGTTAACAGGTATTTGGTTTACACAAGCTTGTAGTGATGACTCTCAATATTGTGTCCACTACGTAGATTTAATTGCTATAGACAACACTAAATCGATTTGCGGAGGAAGTTATTTGTTTCGGGATGGGACGGATACTTTGAGAATCAGAATTTCTTCAGAAATAGATAGTTGGCTAGAAGACAACCAAATAGAGAGAAGTGATTTTCCTCTTGCATTGAACGTTGAATTGGTGGATTTAGATAAGACTAGCTCTTGTCCATCTATCACAAAGATGATTGATTGTATTCGTAAAAGAGATTAAAGGCTTCAATCAGCCCAATTTCCTCACCACAGCAGCCATCACTTTTTCACCGTCCATAGCAGCGGAGGCTATCCCACCGGCATAGCCCGCACCTTCGCCACAAGGGAAAAGACCTTTGAGCGTTGGGTGCTCGAGAGTTTCTTGATCACGAGGAATCCTAACAGGCGAGGAGGTTCTACTTTCTACACCTACTATTTGAGCATCATTGGTCAGATAGCCTTTCATTTTATTGCCGAATGCTTGGAACCCTTGACGTAAGCGATCAGCGATGAAACTGGGTAAAACTTCATCCATAGAAGTAGAAAGTAATCCGGGTTGATAAGAAGTTTCATTGAGTTGAGGAGACACTTTTCCTTCTACAAAATCAATGAGTCTTTGCGCCGGAGCTTGCTGTGTTTTTCCGCCCAACTCCCACGCATTGCGTTCTACGGCAGCTTGAAATTCAAGGGTTGCTAGTTCTCCATATTTTGCAAATCCTGGGATGTCTTCCAATTCCACGGCTACCACAATTCCAGAGTTGGCATACTGGCTATTACGCCGAGAAGGACTCATGCCATTCACGACGATCTCACCTGGAGCAGTGGCAGCTGGCACGATGAATCCACCCGGACACATACAAAAAGAGAATACGCCTCGCTCAGTCTTTTGCCATTGAGTTTGCGCTACCATGCTGTAAGATGAGGCAGGCAGATATTCGCCTCGATCTTCACACCGATATTGCATTTTGTCAATTAGCTGTTGTGGGTGTTCTACGCGTACGCCTAACGCAAAGGGCTTGGCTTCAATCTTGACTTTGCGATTGTGGAGGAGGTGAAAAATATCTCTTGCCGAGTGTCCTGTAGCGAGTACAGTAGCTATACCCATTAGTTTTTCACTATCAGCTAACACTACCCCTTTGAGCGTATCACCATCAATGATGAAGTCTGTGACCTTGCTATTAAATCGAATTTCACCACCTGCACGTTCGATGGTTTCCCTGAGTGCTGTTACGATTTTTGGAAGCTTATTCGTCCCGATGTGTGGATGCGCTTCTATGAGTATTTCATCTGGGGCACCATGAGCTACTAGGATTTCGAAGACCCTTCTTATGCTCCCTCGTTTCTTTGATCTGGTGTAAAGTTTACCATCAGAGTAAGTACCCGCTCCGCCTTCCCCAAAGCAGTAGTTGCTTTCGGGATTGACGATATGATCTTTGTTGATAGCCGCCAAATCTCTTCGCCTAGCACGGACATCTTTTCCTCGTTCTAGCACGATTGGCTTCAGCCCATTCTCGATAGCCTTGATTGCTGCAAACATTCCGGCTGGCCCAGCTCCCACAATGATAACCTGTGGCTTATCACTGACTTGGTGGTCTTCAGGAAAATACTCTACAAATTCTGTTTTGACTGGTTGCGAATCCGCAGTAATTCTCAGGTTGACTTTGATTTGACGCTGACGAGCATCTACCGACCTTTTGGCAATCTTGAAGTGTTCCTCCCCAGAGATCAGGCCATTTCCTACCAGGTGATGGGTGAGATTATCCTCATCAAAACCTATCTCTGGACTCACTATGAGATCAAATTCGCGCATGTGGCAAAAGTAGGGGAAAGGAGGGTATCAACCTGAAACATAAAGGAGGCTGACGCAAAAGTATTATTGGTTGTCGGGTTGGGCCTGTCGAAACCTAAGTTTATAACGACGGACGACATTTCGACAAGCTCAATGTGACTCTTCCCTTAATTGAACGAACTCTTGAAACAGTCTCTATTTTTTGTAAACGGAATCTATTAAACCCCTTCGGCTTCCACTTCCTGAACTTCAGGGATCATTTTTTTGAGAAGGTTTTCGATACCGGCTTTCAACGTTACAGTTGAGGAAGGACAACCACTGCAAGCTCCTTGGAGTAGAACTTTTACTTTGCCATCCACAAACGAACTAAACGAAATAGCTCCGCCATCCATCTCCACCGCTGGGCGAATGTATTCGTCCAAGACACCTTTGATTTTGGCTTCAATGTCTGTATCAGTGTCCAATACTTTGTGATCTTCTTCTACTTCTTTTTCAGTAAGAATCTGCTTTCCTTCTTCGAGGAATGCTTTGATGTAATGCTGAATGGTGCCTTTGATTTCGTGCCAATCGGTAGCTTCACCCTTAGTGACAGTCACGAAATTACTCATGTAGAACACGCGCTTCACATACGGAAAGTCAAATAACTCAGCAGCTAGAGGAGCTTCGCTAGCACTTTCTTTATCTGGGTAATCTCTACTTACACCCTCAGGTAAGAGTAAAAAGTTGAGGACAAACTTCAACGAATTTGGGTTCGGGTTAGCCTCAGTGTATATCGTAATTGCAGGTTTTTCAGCAGCTTCCATGATCGGTTGTTCAGTGTGATGATTATGTAAATGCAAAAATGGTAGAATAGTTCAGAAAGAAGGTAGAAATTTTACTCTTCTTTCATATGTAATTCTCCCTCACTACTTGCTATCAAAGTAGCGACAGTTGCATCCCCAGTTACATTCACAACCGTACGGCACATATCTAGAATTCTATCCACAGGGAATACAATGGCTATCCAAGCAGGATTTAGACCGACGGATTGTAGGACAATGATCATCATTACAAGTCCGGCGCTTGGTACTGCCGCCGCACCAATCGACGCAAGGGAAGCAGTCAGTACGATAGTCAATTGTTGTCCTAAAGTCAGATCTACTAAATGCATCTGCGCAAGAAAAACTACTGCTACTGCTTGGTAAAGGCTTGTGCCATCCATATTCACAGTTGCGCCAATAGGAAGCACGAAACTCGCTACATTTTTAGATACGCCCATGTTATCCTCTACGCACTCCATGGTCACAGGAAGAGTGGCAGCACTAGAGCTCGTAGAGAAGGCTAGAAACTGTGCAGGGGAGATGTTTCTAAAAAACTTTTTGTAGGTCAAATCCTTTATAAAAAGAACTGCCAGGAGCGGGTAAAATATGAAAACC
This sequence comes from uncultured Marinoscillum sp., assembly GCA_964351885.1. Taxonomy (GTDB): domain Bacteria; phylum Bacteroidota; class Bacteroidia; order Cytophagales; family Cyclobacteriaceae; genus Marinoscillum. The sequence goes on along the minus strand of CAYGPP010000008.1, from coordinate 24,323 downwards.
ATAAAGGCAAGCCCAATAACGAGAGTGATTGAATAGGATCCGAGTCCTTTAAATATTTCAAAAACTTCCGCAGGTGTGTCGGCCATCTTAGCGATCACTCCAGCCAGTAATGCAAAAACGAAAAATGGTGCTGCTTTCATTACAAGATCTACCATTTTTAGGAAAACATCGTTGATGCCATTGATGAAGTCAATCACAGGCTTTGCACTTTCGGAGGGGACGAGCACCAGTGTGATACCAAAGAAGATGGCGAAAAAGATTACCTGCAGCATCAACTTATTGTTTGAGATACTTTCTAGGATATTTTCAGGAACCATATCTACAAGAAACTGTAATGGCGGAGCATCTTTGGTGGCCTCTGCAGACTTTAACTTATCTGAAACATCTGGACGGTTGGCCTCATAGTCTGGATCATTTGTTACCTCAGTGACTATGTCAGCATATTGTGGATCTGAGAGAAAACGCTTATCGTCCTTTGGAGCAACATCACTAGTCTGATCGACCCATATCTCGTAAGCAATGCGGTTCTTTACTCTTTGATCATTATCTATATAATCTCCCGGCTTCAGCAGATTGACCAAAGCCAAACCAACAGAAACGGCAAACACGGTAGTCAAAAGGTAGATACCTAAGGTTTTGGCACCCATACGACCCAATTTGGTAATATCACTCAGTCCGGAAACACCACTGATAATTGAAAAAAGGACTAGGGGTACGGCGATGAATTTCAGCAGCCTAATAAAGATGGTACCGAAAGGGTCAATCCAATTGATGGTAAATTCATTCCAACCAAGGGCACTAGAGATGAAAGCGTAGATCACGCCAAAGACTAGTCCTAGAATGATTTTGACGTGCAAAGGTAGATTTTTCATAAGTTGCTTAATTCGGATGCGTACTCGCTATTCAGTGATAGGTATAATGCAGCAAATTTAATGAAAAATATCACCTCAATTCAGGGTTTGGATTTGTAGCAATGCAAAAAACCACTTCAAGTTTGGTATGGAAGTGGCTTTATGGATTATCTGCTAGCACGGAACCTAATATGGTCTAGGCTATTTAAATATTACCAAGGCTTCACCAAAATCTATTTTTGCTGGCCCAAAAACGATTTTTTGTGGATTCCACTCATTGCCATTATAGGTTTGTTGAGTCACTCGATTCACTAGAGCTGGATACTCAGGAATGAAAAAGCCTAATGTATCGACATCCTCTCTAAAGGAGAGATAAATATAAAACCACTCATTCTCAGGAAATTTGACTTCTTCTTCATCGAACCAAGTTAGGCTTGGCAACCGATTCAAATATCCGGTATTTACAATGAATTCAATATCGATCCTTTGGTCATTCTCCACAAAAAAACTTTTTATTTCATTTTCAGCATAAAAATATTCGCTTTCTGGATGAACCAAATCTATAGTACTGGTAGAATCAAGAACATAGAATCGAGGTATCGTATAATACCCATCGTCACAACAGTCCTGCTGCTTACAACTTACAGCAAGTAATACAGGGGTAAGTAACAATAAGGATTTAATCAATTGGTATTTAGACATAGCTATTGGGTTTTTAGTCTGGATGCAGATTGACAATCATTTTTCTTTTGTATCTATAATTATCCGTGCTTAGGTTATTCCCATTAGGATTCCAACTCCATTGCAGATAATAACGATCTCTATTGTCACCTTCGCCCCAACCCCAGTTCATACGGAAATACCAGTTGGTAGTAGTGCCTGTTGTTACTTCTTGATAACCATCTGACACCCATGCATGGCAATCAGTGTAACTCCAAACTCCATCTTTTGTCCTGCATGCCCGTAAGTAAAGAGGGCGTGTTGCTTTAATTTCTTGCCTCGCCTCAGCAAGGTCAAAATTTTTGTAATTGGCATCATTTGAGTATCCAAAATCATTTTTAAATGCTCGAAAAGCATCATTTGAATCTGTACTAGACACCCCACACCCATAGGTTGTTCCAGCTGCGTTTCCACAATCTCTCAAAAGTTGTGCAGTCTCAATTGGAACACTTGCAGCAGTTGTTGTTCTGATGATGTCCCAGTTATAGCTTGAAGGGCGCTCCCAATAGGCCATTATTTGCGCCATAGCCACAGGAACACATCCAACTAGTGTTTCTTCACCTCCTGCACACGTAGTAGTTGGGCATCTATCGTTAAAATCTCCACCTTGCGCATAATTGGGCACCTCCGAAAGCTCCCAAGTAGTAGTTGTACTATTACCCTCATTTGATGTGGTTGGGCCAATAGGCGCTCCTCCGCCACCTCCACCACTTTCGCAAGGCTGATTCCCACATTCATCTACCGGGACAAATTGACCATCAATTCCTTCATGAGCTGCCCACATAGAATAAATGTCTGGAGTCATATGGTCTATTGTATCGCGTGTGGTCATAATATATGTCATATATTCATCCAAGATCGATGCTAACCCAACATTAACGTCATCTATATCATCGGGAAATCCACCGTCACCGTAAGCAAGAAAGGGCACAGCTCTGAAATCTGCTGATATAATTAAGGAGCCATTATCCTGCATTTTAAAAATGTAAAACAATGGAGAGCCATTATCCTCAATTACAATTTCATCAGATAGCAAATTGTATTCAGTTCGTTTGTTACTCTGACTCTCTATATTTTGGTAAGGATTTGCAAGATTTACTTGTCTTGCAATTTTTTTTGCTACGGAAATAGGGACAAAAAATTTCTTATTGAGATCAGGGGCAGGATCTTCAGTTGATTGATTACAACTAAAGCTTACAAAAGCGATCAAAACAAATAAAAAGTGTTTTGTTATTGAAGTTTGAAGTTTGAAGTTTGAAGTTTGAATTATTTTTCATCAGGTAATTAGGCGTTGTTTGGAAATTAGATTTTCCTAAGTTAGCAAATATTAACTTATAAACAACGAAATGGTGATTACTTGTAGCTACCGCTTGTTAGTCCTTGCCAGCAGCAAGAAGTCAGCGATTACCAATGCGGCCATTGCATCTACGATGGGTACTGCTCTCGGAACCACACATGGGTCATGGCGGCCTTTACCTGAGACGGTAGCATCATTCCCATGAATATCTATGCTGGCTTGATCTTGCATGATGGTGGCCACAGGCTTGAAAGCCACATTGAAATAAATATCCTGGCCATTACTGATTCCCCCTTGGATTCCCCCTGAGTAGTTGGTTTTGGTCTTGACCGTTCCATCTTCCTCGGTATAGAATTCATCGTTGTGCTCGGAGCCTTTCATTTTGATCCCCTCAAAACCACTTCCGTATTCGAAACCTTTTACCGCATTGATGGTCAGCATGGCACGTCCAAGTTCGGAGTGAAGCTTATCAAATACAGGCTCCCCTAGTCCGACAGGCACTCCCTTGATTACGCCAGTGACTACACCACCCACAGTATCTCGCGACTTACGAACATCATCTATGTAGTCAAACATCTGCTGTGCCATGTCTGCATCCGGGCAGCGTACATCGTTGCTGTCAATTTGATTGAGATCTAAATCTTGATAGCCTTTTTCGAGTTTCAATGTGCCAACCTGGGATACGTAAGCCTGAGAAGTAATTCCGAATTCTTTGAGCATGAGTTTGGCTATTGCACCAGCAGCGACTCGCGCAGCAGTTTCTCTTGCGGAGCTTCTTCCGCCACCTCGGTAGTCTCTCACGCCATACTTTTCTTGATAGGTAAAGTCGGCGTGCGAAGGACGAAATTTTTCAGCAATATGGCTATAGTCGTTACTCTTTTGATCCTTATTTCTGATCACCAATCCGATAGGTGTTCCGGTAGTTACATTCTCAAATACACCAGATAGAATTTCTACTTCATCCTCTTCTTTACGCTGAGTAGTGATTCTGGATTGCCCCGGTTTTCTTCTTGACAATTCTGATTGGATGAATTCCAAGTCAATCGGGATACCTGAAGGGCAACCATCAATAGTTACACCGATAGCTACACCATGCGATTCACCGAAAGTGGTGATGCTAAATACTTTTCCAAAACTGTTTCCCATGAGCCTATTTGCGGATGAAGATAAATACCGAGAGTCCGATCATCACTAGGATGAACAAGTTCGCAAAGATTCGCATCCAAGAACTCTCTTCCAAGTCGTAGAGGGTATTTTCTTTAAACTCTATGCCGTCATAAAATGAACCCATATCATTGGACATGATATATTCGTTTTTTCTACTTTGACCTGAGACGGTCAGTATTTGCTGTGATCGTAGCGTATCATATGTTTCTTTTTCTGGATTGAAGAATATCCACTGAAAGTAATCACCTAATTTGTATTGTCCAGGTTCGTTTGGAATGGCGTAATAGCTGAAGCTTTTAGTACCCTTCACTTGGCCAGAAGACCGGCTGATATCTTGTTTCACATTCGGGGCATAGAAGTCAAAGTTATCGTTCTCGTCCAGCTTGGGTGCTTCTATGGCACTAATGTTTCCCTCACCGAGAATGTTGAAACCATAGTCGAAGCTCTCACCGGTTTTTAATTGAAGACCACTAAGTCTTTCAGCTAACCGATACTCGCCAACTGCAACCTGGTCTCTTAGTGGGTGAGGAGGGAGTTCTCTAACCTCAACAGACTTAGGCTTGGAGTAGAAAGTCTCGTAATCTTCTTTTCTATTTCGCCCAAAAAATGATGGATTCTTAGCGACTTGATACTTAATAAGTTTTAGACCTACTGAAGGAAACTCAATGTCCTGAATATTAAGGGGATAATAGGCAGCTTGGTAGACTTTGTACTGCGTATACCCTTTGCCATTTATCTTGACAGGTTCTCCATTGATATTGTCAATATTGAAATTCTCTTCCCAGCAGGCTTCTGGCTTAATGTCTTTTACTATTTCAGCGATCTGCTGACCTAAATCAAAAAATCTCATATCTGCCCGGTTGCTCTCTGCTACATAAAAAGCGATGGTTAACGTAAATCCTTCTCCGACAAATACCTCTTTCTTATCAGTAGTCAAGGCGAGAAAGGCTTCCGCATCCACATCTATAAATTCTGTTGGCTGCTGTTGATTTCTTCTCCCAAACGGATCAAAAGGGTCTACCGATTGACGCTGCTGCTGGGTAGCACCACCTACTTTGACAGTGAAAGGAGCAACTTCTACTTTTTCTCCATTGATTGTCATCGCAAATTTTTCGATTGTAAAGGAGCCTTCGCGGGTCGGCTGGTAACTCTGAATGATGCTTTGCGATGATGTCATTCTACCATTCACAAATGACGTAGAGCTAGAAGAAGAGGTACCTCGTTTTACAAAACCGTCAATATCTGGAAATGGTGTATACTCTTTGAGTCGCTCGTTTTCGACCTTCATAGTAATCTTTAGATATTGGTTAAGTGCGATATTGGTAGACCCAATTTCTATCTTTCTTTGCTGGGCAAAAGTGGAAATTGAAAAAAATATCAATAACATGAAACACAACCTACTCACTCTCGTTTTTAACATACGGATTTAATGAAATCGTTTGCAATTAATAGCTCGAACTCAAGGTTCAAAGCTATAAATTGTTTAACTTCTAATTAATCACTTTCCGAAAGGAAAACGTCAACTTTGTACAGTTAGTTAACCCTTTAACAATTTTTTGCAATGTTAGAGTACTTCAAAACAATTCTATCTAAAGTTAGCTTCGACCGTTGGCTCTTTGAGAAAGAGCTAAGAAAAGCGATCAGGACTTTGGTTCAAGATGAATTAGAGTCTTTGAGGCAGTGGTGTTACACTGAGTATGGTCAGATTTATGAGTCTATTTTGAATAAGTGCTTCCCCAAAGCACTCGCTTAAAGTTTTAATCCCAACATTGATTGTTGGGATTTTTTTTGGTTTAATCAGGATTTGCTTCAAACACCAATTGATTTATCCGAATTGTGCAACGCTCTGTATGTTGTCCATCTATCAATTTATCACATTGGATCAATTCATCGTCAGGTATGTCATACATGCTGTATCTGAAATTGGAGATAAAGTTCATGATGTAGCGATATGTTTTCTGATCAATTAAGTATTCGTCCGATGAATAACGGTGATGTGCGAGATAATGCTCTTTTAGTAAGTATGGAGCGATCTGTTTCATTGTCCTTTCCATTTCATGCCATGCTTATTCTCGAAGTATTCGGAAAACCAAACAGGTTCTTCGATCTTATTGCTGTAGATGTATTCACTTATTCTTCTTACTTGCGTTGAATCCAAAGGCATTTCCGGCATTACGCCGAATTTCATCACTGGACCCTGCATGATAGCTTTCTGATTGTCAGGGTGAAGAACAAACTCAGTCATCTTCTCAGCAAAGATTTCTAATTCAGGAAATCGCATCTTGTATAAATACTTGACCGCAACTAGTGGTGGGGCAATGATATTTTCATGGGATTTTATGCGTGGATTATGGCAGACGTAACAAGAGATCATTAAATCAGAGAGTGATGCATTGGAAATCATATTATCTGAGACTGGAAATTCAACATCTTTTTCTTGCCCGTAGGATAAGCTGGCACTAAAAAGGAGAACAAGTGAGAGATAAAATAATAAGTGTTTCATTTTTTGGGTTGAGCATAGCTCTTTGAGGTTATTTTGCCTTCGGAGACAAAGCCATGTCTTTGTCTTTTTTGGTAGCCATAAGATACCATTCAAGATCATCACCAGGTATGATGCGCATCAATAGGAGGACTGATATTTATCCAATACAGAAGATGATCAGAATAGTAAATTATAGATCCTAAATGGGAATGAAGGTTTGTATTTGGATGACCTTACTCAATGGATGTTTGGTAGAGCTCAAAGGCATGTGGTAAACTCAAAAAGGGATTAACGGTGGATTTTGTGGGCTGTTTACACTTTCAACTTGAACACCTTATGGCCTTAATACTTTTCAGCCCAAAAACCCAAAAAATTAATCCACTACTTAATGCACTTTTTCGAACTTTGCGCTAATTTCTCTGAGGCAAGAGCTTGGGCTATCTTATTGGGGCTAGTCTCTTTTTTGTAGATCATGCGGAATACATCTCTGATTGAAATGTCCTCCCCCTCAGAGATTAACTCTATTGTATCGGTAGCTTTTACTCTTCCTGGCTGAATAACTCTTAGATAAACGCCTGAGTGCTCTGCAGCAATAAAATCTTTAATGACTTGCTGGGTATTGAATCGAATGCCTAGTGTAGAGCACGGCTGTCGTGGTTCTGAAACCTCTACAACTGCTTTGCCAAGTTGGTAGATTGCACCAATCATTATTTTGGATTCGTCCAATCCTGCTACGGTGATATTTTCACCAAACATTCCCCAGTCCCAGTCTAGGTCAGGATATTTTTCTTTCCAATCATTATAAACATCAGCAGAGAACAAATAGCAGGCTTTGTCCACTCCGCCATGATACTTACGGTCAACAACACTGTCTTTTTCTACATCAGTGGAGCCCAATGTGATTTCAGTGACTGGTTGCTTAAAAATTCCAGTTTCCTTGATTTTTGACTTCCACTTTACCTTTCTCTTCTCTCCAAGATTGACTGATATCACTTTCATGTCCTAAAGCAATTCGTTAGCTAGATTAGCCAATTCAGATCTTTCGCCTTTTTCTAATGTGATATGCGCATACATAGGGTGGCCTTGGATCCTGTCTATAAGATAGGAGAGCCCATTACTCTGAGAGTCCAGATAGGGCGTGTCTATCTGATGAATGTCTCCAGTAAAAATGATTTTGGTATTTTCTCCAGCTCGGGTAATGATCGTTTTGATTTCGTGAGGTGTGAGGTTTTGCGCTTCATCTACTATGAAGTAGATATTAGACAAACTTCTACCTCTAATATAGGCGAGTGGCGAGATCATCAATTTCTCTTGGTTCACCATCTCCACGATATTTTTAAACTCCTTGTCACTCTCCTTGAACTGATTCTGAATGAATTTCAGATTGTCCCAAAGTGGCTCCATGTAGGGATTGAGTTTTGACTTAATGTCTCCAGGGAGGTAACCAATGTCTTTATTGCTCAATGGTACAATTGGACGGGCTAAGTAGATCTGCTTGTATTCCCTACGTTGTTCGAGAGCTGAGGCAAGGGCGAGTAACGTTTTTCCAGTCCCGGCCACACCTTGGATACTCACCAGTTTGATCTCAGGATTGAGCATGGCGTGGATCGCGAACGTCTGCTCGGCATTGCGAGGTTTTATACCATAGACGGGTGACTTGTCAACCTTATCAAAAGTCTTGGTAATTGGATTGAGAAAGGAGAGCACCGAGTTTTTCTCACTCTTTAGGATATAGTAGCTATTCGCAATTCCTTTTTTCTTTTGGAGTACTTCCGTTTTGTCTATCACACTACGCTTAAACAAGTGGTCGACTGTCTCGGAAGACACGTCTATCTCATACTTACCCGTATGAAGCGTGCTTACGTTTTTGATTTTTCCGGTCTCATAATCCTCAGCGGGAAGATCCAGAGATTTGGCCTTTAGCCTGAGGTTGATGTCTTTACTGATGAGGATTACTTGCTTTTTCTTTTCACTTTTCTGAAGAGCAAGCGCTGCATTGAGGATGCTGTGGTCGTTTTTCCGCTCTCCAAAGACTTCATGGGCGTCTATGTCGCCATCCATTTTCATCAAGACTTTGAACTTCCCTTTGGTCTTACCATTGAGAGGATTCCAGTCTTGAAGCATCTTACCCTTTGCCAAATTGTCTAGCAAACGTGTGAATTCTCTTGCTTCGAAATTTTTGGTGTCGTTTCCTTTTTTAAAAGTGTCTAACTCTTCTAAAACTGTGATCGGGATTCCCACGTCATGCTCGGCGAAGTTGAGGATTGAATCGTGAGCATATAGTATGACGGATGTATCAAGTACAAAAATCTTCTTGTCTTTAGAAGGGGTTTTTACCATTTGAAAAGTTCATTAGCGTTCGAAAAGCGGGGTATTAGTAAATTAGAAATTTGCTATTAAAATGCCTATGAATTGAAAGTAAAAAAAGGGAAAACTTACACAGCCTCCACATACCAGTCTTCACCTTCCTTGGGAATAATCTTCAGGGCACTGTTCATGACCATTCTCACCAAAACATCTGACGCTTCTTTGTAAGCCAAGCCACTTGACTCTCTAAAATCAGCTAGCGTTATATGATCGTGATCTTGCAAATACTTGAAGATCAATTGTTCGTTGGTACCGTAGCTAAAGTGCGTATCGTAAGGCTGATTTTTGAATTTCAGAATCTTTCGAATCTCAGGACTTGCTTGTATGGTACGATCGCCTACCCGCACAAATGCTTTGCCATATCTATGCTCTTTTTTTTCGAATGCATAGTGCGGTTTTTCTACACCTGGCTGTATGTGGTAATGTAAAAGAGATCGCTTTTCGTTGATTTTGAATTTAGAAGCCTCATAATTCACTGCCGGCCTACAGAGGTCTTTGATGGATTGTTGCATTAGGAAGTCTTCATCCTCGGCGTACTTCGACCCGACTATGGTTCTATCATCATCTACTCCAATGAACAGATGACCACCATTAGCATTGGCAAAAGCCACAACTTCCCTCACAACTTTTTCAGGATGGTTGAGCTTTCGTTTAAATTCTACGAAACTACTTTCCCCGTCCCGAATCAATCTTTTTGCCTCGTGCAATTCCATTAATTTGATCAGAAATGATCGGATATGCCTTCACCTGGTTCGTCTGGCATTGACAGCATACTGCTGAGCAGGTCTTTGAACTGCATGCCACGCTCTAGGCTGTGCTTACTTAGCGCACTATATTCTGCTAGTCCGTGCAAGGCGAATTCCATAAGGAATAGCTTGAATTCCTTCGGCTGATCTTTGCCATGCTTTTCGATGACCAAAGATTCCAATCCCGGGATTTGTAACAGCTCTTTTTCATAGTCACTGCCTGAGAAATCACTAATCATATCCACCATATTGCCATCACCAAACCAGTCAATGATTTCCTTGTATGGGTTCTTTACAGTTTTCTGTTTACGGAGTTTTTCCGGATCTGGGAAGTAATCGACAAACTGCGCTCGAATGGCTTTACCAACAAGGTTTTGTGCAACGATTCCTGGGCCCTCTTGCTCTCCTTCATACACGAGTTCCACTTTACCAGTAATGGCTGGAATGACTCCCACATAATGAGAAACTCTGACAATAGTCTTCGCTTCCTTATTGACGAGCATTCTCCGCTCAGCAGCGCTGATTAGATTCTCATATGCAGAGATTGTTAGTCGTGCAGAAACTCCACTTTTGGCATCCACATATTCGCTATCTCGAGCTTCAATTGCCACTTGCTCGATCAAATCCTTCATTAGGTCAAAAACCATGATGTTGTCCTTTTGGACAGTTTCAAGATTCGCTTCTTGCTGGGTAATGCGTTTTCCTATCTCTATTGATTTAGGATAATGTGTGATGATCTGACTATCAATCCTATCCTTCAAAGGTGTGACGATACTTCCTCTATTGGTATAATCCTCTGGGTTGGCGGTGAATACAAACTGTACATCCAGAGGCAATCTCAACTTGAAACCACGGATTTGGATATCACCTTCTTGCAGAATATTGAAAAGTGCTACTTGAATTCTTGCTTGCAAATCAGGCAGTTCATTGATGACGAAAATACTCCGATGAGATCTTGGAATCAAGCCATAGTGAATTACGCGCTCATCAGAATATGGCAGTTTCAAACTCGCCGCTTTGATAGGATCCACATCACCAATCAGATCCGAAATAGTCACATCAGGAGTGGCCAATTTCTCCGTATATCGCTCACTCCTATGGAGCCAAGAGATAGGAGTGCTATCGCCTTTATCCGTTACTAGGTCGATTGAAAAACGAGATATTGGATTCAATGGATCATCATTCAAATCCGCTCCTGCCACGCATGGAATATATTCATCCAATAGCATGGTCATTGTTCTGGCTATTCTGGTTTTTGCTTGGCCTCTGAGTCCGAGAAAATTGATATTGTGCTTCGCCAAGATGGCTCGCTCAATATCAGGAATAACCGTATCCTCATATCCCCAAATTCCTTCAAACACATTGGTGCCTGTTTGGATGCTCTCGATGAGATTCTTTCTCAATTCATCTTTGATACCCAATGGCTCATATCCAGCATTCTTGAGTTGGCCGAGTGTGGCTATTTTTAATCGCTGCTCGCTTGATAATTCTGCGTATTTCATTCCTGTTTGTTAGAGATTTTTCTTCCTATTTTTTTTGTAATCCTCAAATACCAAATTACCCAAGCCCTGCAAACTGCTATAGTATGCATTTCCATTATTCACTTCCGTGAACTCTCTCACGAATTGCTGTAAATACGGGTCTGAAGCAATCATAAACGTGGTAATTGGCACGTTGATTCTTCTGCATTGTGCTGCAAGGTTTAGTGTCTTATTGAGGATTTTTGGGTCAAGCCCAAAGCTGTTTTTGTAATACTTTATTCCTTCTTTGAGGCAAGTTGGCTTGCCATCAGTGATCATGAAGATTTGCTTGTTCTTGTTTTTTCTTCTGCGGAGTAAGTCCATGGCCAACTCAAGTCCCGCAACTGTGTTAGTATGGTATGGGCCAACGCTCAAGTAGGGTAAATCTTTGATCTCAATCTGCCATGAATCATTACCAAATACGATGATATCCAAAGTGTCCTTCGGATACTTTTTGGTGATCATTTCCGCAAGGGCCATGGCCACTTTTTTGGCTGGAGTAATTCTGTCCTCTCCGTATAGTATCATCGAATGACTGATGTCGATCATCAGCACCGTAGATGTCTGGCTTTTGAATTCACGCTCACGTACCTCCAGGTCATTTTCTGTGAGCATGAAGTCTCCAGCACCATGATTGATCTGGGCATTTTTTAGACTTTCAGTCAACTCTATCTGATCAGGGCTGTCGCCAAATTGAAATTCTCGAAAGTCTGAGCTAATTTCATCACCTCTTCCTGAGTGATTGGTTTGGTGATCTCCACGACCAGATTTTTTCATCTTACCGAAAATCTCCTCTAGCGCATCTTTGCGAATGGCTTGTTCTGTTTTGGCTGTGATCTTGAATTCTCCTTTTCCTGTATCATCCGTTATGAATCCTTTGGCTTTGAGGTCTTCAATAAAATCACCAATTCCATAATCTGACGAACTCAACTTGTGTTCTCTGTCAAGATTGGTGAGCCAGCTCAAAGCCTCACTTACATCTCCCGAAGTAATGATCATCAACTGTTTGAATACATTCAATAGGTTTTCAAACGCAGATTGTTCGGGATTTTTCTCTGGTATAAATTCTGTAAAGCGATTACCGATCATAATTTCTTATTTGAGATAGTTAAACTAAATAAACGTCAGAATGATTTCAGACTAAACAAGAAAAAAAGCAACTGGCTATAGTTCGTCGAAACTCAATTGGCACTAAACAAGGTTCTGAGCTCAATACGTCTAACCACCTGAAATGGCCATGCCAAGAAGAAGACCAATTTTCGCAGGCCTTATGTTTAATGTGACGACTCTTCTGAGAGAGGGTCTTCCGCAAGTTCTGCTTGAGCCAGCCTCTAATGACAAGCGGACAGAAAAGAGAGTTAAGAAAGGCACCAAGAAAAATTCCTAAAAAGAAGGAACTCTAAACGAGCGAACCTACACTGCTCTTGGATGCTTCTATGACTTGCCTATAGTGAGCTTCGTACATCGGTAAGATTTTGGCTATTTCGAACTCCTTAGCTCTATTCAGTGCGCCTGTTTTGAATCTTGCAAGATTGGCATCATCCAATATGGTTATCGCTTTTTTACTCATCGTTTCTACATCACCTACGTCGCATACAAAGCCAGAAACACCATCAAGGTTAAGTTCAGGTAGCCCCCCAGCATTGGTGGAAATCACCGGCACCTCACATGCCATAGCTTCTAGGGCGGCAAGTCCAAAACTCTCCTTCTCAGAAGTCATCAAAAACAAATCGGCTACTGAAAGCACCTCTTCTACAGCTTCTAGTTTTCCGAGAAATCTGACATCATCAATATTGCACAACTTACGACACAATTCCTCCATTGCGTAGCGCTCAGGCCCATCACCTACCATTAGCAGTTTCGAGGGAACAACTTTCCTCACTCGATTAAATACCTCTACCACGTCTTGCACACGCTTCACCTTACGAAAGTTGGAAGTATGCACGATGAGTTTTTCGTCATTCGGGCAAATCGCTTTCTTAAAGTGACCTTTGTTTTGCTTCTTGAATCGACTCAGGTCGATGAAGTTTGGGATGACTTTTATATCATTCGTAATGTTGAAATGATTGAGTGTATCTTTTTTCAAATCTTCAGATACCGCTGTAACACCATCAGATTGGTTGATAGAGAAAGTGACTACTGGCTCATAGGTGGCATCTTTTCCAACAAGCGTAATGTCCGTACCGTGAAGCGTAGTAATGAAAGGAATGGTGATGCCTTTCGTTTTCAATATTTGCCTGGCCATATATGCTGCGCTTGCATGCGGAATGGCATAGTGTACGTGTAGAAGATCCAATTTTTCATGCTCGACTACATCGACCATTTTACTGGCCAGTGCCAATTCATATGGGGCATAATCAAATAGCGGGTATGATTTTACCGAAACCTCATGGTAATAAAGATTTTCGCTGAAGAAATCCAGCCGAGTAGGTTGAGAGTAAGTGATAAAATGAACTTCATGTCCTTCTTTGGCAAGAGCCTTGCCTAATTCCGTAGCTACAACTCCACTACCTCCATAGGTAGGGTAACAAACGATTCCTATTTTCACGTGTTTTGTTTTCTTATTTGAATGACCCTCTAAGTTGGGTATATGAATTGAGACTGATAAACCTCCTAAAAAATAGATTCTCGGACAACATCAAATCCAATGCAAAGGTAAACGCCTATCAGAAGGTTTTGTTATTATTTGATCCATTTGGTAAGTAATGCTTCGTACACGACATCTTGGATTCTTGTTCTGATATCTCTATTGATCAGCTGATAGTTATTGGCATTTGGGTGGATCCGGTTGGAGAGAAACACGAATACAAGATCAAACTCAGGATCACACCAAACCATGGTCCCGGTGAAGCCTGTATGACCAAAGCTCCCGTCAGTAGACCACTGCGAGGCATTGCCGATATTCTTATCTGCCTTATCCCAACCCAAGGCTCGCCTGTTGTTAGGATAAAATCGTTGATTGAAATAATTAATAGTCGATTCACTAAGTAGTCTCTCCCCACCATAAGCTCCTCCCTGAAGTAGTGTTTGAAGGATTACTGTCAGATCATAAGCATTGGAAAACAATCCTGCATGACCCGCTACGCCTCCAAAGATGGCTGCATTGCGATCATGGACTTCTCCCCAAACCAGTTCATCTCGGAAGTAGTCATCGTACTCTGTCGGGGCAATCTCGAACCTCTCTATCCCTTTATTCATCGGGTTGAATGAAGTCCTAGTCAGTCCTAGGGGCTCATAGAAGGTGCTATCCAAGTAAGTATCTAGGGATAGGCTGGTCACAGACTCTACGATCTGATGCAGAATCATAAAACCCAAGTCGCTGTATTTGTAGTACGGGAGGCTATCATATTTTAACAATGGAGACTTTAATATCCAGTTTTCCAATGTGTCACGCATGGCTGGGCTTGGACGTGCACCATAGCTTCTTTTATCTTCTTTTTCGGCTTGCTCATCTTCATAATAAAATGTCTCCAGCAAGTCTGCCGTCAGGACTCTTTGCCAGAATGGAACGTAAGGTCTCAAGCCAGCATTGTGCGAGAGCAATGCTCGAATCGTGATATCCTTCTTGTTGGATTCGGCATAAGTTGGTAGCCACTGACTAATTGGGGCATCTAAATCGATTAAGCCATCCTCATACAGTTTCATCACGGCTAATAGTGTTGCCGTTACTTTGGTCAATGACGCGAGATCGTAAACCGTATTATTCTGAGTAGCGATCATGCTATCGTAGGTTAGGTAGCCATAGGATTGATTGAGCACTATTGACCCATCAACAGCGATTGCCAATTGAGCTCCTGGGGTGCCGCCAGACTGGATTGCTTCGTGCATGATCTCGTCTATCTGGCGTAATGCAGACTGATCCAGCCCAACCATATAAGATGGCGCATAGCCAATCAATGAATTGCCTACTATTGGTAAATCCGTGAATGCCTCAAGTTTTGGATACAGAATTGGCAATTTTCCTGTAACACTTGCAGCGCCAAAGACTTGCTGGGGCAAGGTGTAGTTGTAAATAGCATTTGGTTTCTGAAAGATTAGGGCGGCATCTAAGTATTCAATAAAGCTTAATGCTTTGCTCATTTGACCAATGAATATGATCTTGCGCCCTTCGATGAGTAATTCCTCCGAGACCATCGCATCATTATCAATAATGATAGGCGCATTGCTTCCTTTGATGTCTTGAGCAGTGGTCATTACATATGCATACTTGCGGAACGTATTGGCGAGGCTACCGTAAGGCTGGTCGGTAATGAAGCAAATGGAGTCAGCTTGTAGAGGGAGAAGTTTCTGGATTTTTTGAAGGGGGATAACAGAGCCTTTGCTTAATGCTACGGCCAACTGATTGGGTAATTTATTGAGTGGTTGCGGTACTGGGTTCGAGGTTTGCTGAAGCATGCTTTGTTTGATGCGCTCAGTACAATTCACTTTTTCCAAGACTTTTCGGGCATGCTTGGATAGTTTAACATTTGCCTCTTCAAACTCTGATTGAGCAATAACTAGATAATCAGATTCACCAAAGACGTTGATCATATCCTTTTTCTTATAGGGGACTTCAAAGGATAGGATTGATGCTGAGATAAAGAATGAGGGACTCCTAGAACGCATATGGTCAAGTACAACTTCCGCTCGACTATCACGAGGAGCAGTAGGCAATATCACCTGATCAATACCAGCAGTCTTACAGGTTTTTTCGAAATATGTCAAGTATTTCGTAAGCAAGGCTACATTTGAGATGGTGGATAAGAGATATAAGTCTGGAAGGTCAAGAAGACTGCTTTTGAATGGATTGATCCGCTCGTCCAAAGCGACAATTACTAATTGCCCATCAAATGGATGTGAAGCCGAAAGTGGCTGATCAATGAACACTCCTCCCGAGCGCGGAATAGAAGCTTCATCTTTAGGCTTGACCAGAACCAATTGGGATAGTTTATCAAAGGCAGACATGTCCTGATAGATGCTATCCACGAAACTCTTACTGAGTTCATGTTTAGCAAAGGATTTACCCAGAAACCCAAGTAAAAAAAGGGACAGTATGACACTTTTGAAATGCATTGATTCAAATTAAATTAACTTTGGAGAACCATGTACCACGTGGATCGGGTTAATTACAAAATGAGCGAATAATCTGCACATAATCTATTGATTTTCGTTGCTATAGTTCATAATCTCGTTGACCATAAGAAAAGTAGCTATGAAGTTTCCGTCATTTATAAAAGTCCCAAAATCTAACCAGTTCGGAATTGAGCCACGGTATTATGATCCTGTGAAGGAACAAATCAAAGAGCGCACCGAATTTATAAAGCGGCAGATGGAAGGCGGTAACCCTGAAGAGTTTGAGTTGAGCAGGATTTCATTTGATAGAAAAACGAACGCCGTTCCTCAATCTTCCATGCTGCAAATGCTCATAGCAGCTATCCTCGGATTACTTGTGGTAGGTTGGCTATATTTTGGTAATCAGGCTTTATATGTATTGTGGTTAGGTGTGCCCGTTTATTTGTATTTCAGGTTTAGACATAAAACCCGAAGTTGACGCCAATGGAGGATATCGTCTATTTGTTGCCTGATAGCATTGCCAATCAGATAGCTGCTGGTGAAGTGGTTCAGCGACCTGCCTCGGCCGTCAAGGAGCTGCTGGAAAACAGCATTGATGCGGGAGCGACAGAAATCAAATTGCTGGTAAAAGAAGCTGGAAAAATCCTCATGCAAGTCATTGACAATGGTGGGGGAATGAGCGTAACGGATGCCCGAATGAGCTTCGAGCGACATGCCACTTCCAAGATTAGGAATGCCGAAGACCTCTTCAAGATTCGCACGATGGGATTTCGTGGTGAAGCACTGGCTTCCATAGCGGCCGTAGCCCAAGTAGAAATGCGTACCAAACGCACTTCGGACGAACTAGGGACTTTGCTGCAAGTAGAAGCTTCAGAGATCAAAAAGCAAGAACCTGTCTCTACGAAAGATGGTACTTCCATCAGTATCAAAAATCTTTTTTATAATGTACCTGCAAGACGAAATTTCCTTAAATCCAATCCGGTAGAGCTTCGTCACATTACTGATGAATTTCAGCGAGTGGCACTTGCCAACCCGACAGTGGCTATGTCCATGACAAATAATGATTTGGAGATGTTCCAGCTCGAAAGTGGGAAGCTGAGCAAGCGGATTGTCCAGCTTTTTGGGAAGAATTATCAACAACAATTGATTCCATGTGAAGAGGAAACGAATCACGTAAAAGTGACCGGGTACCTTGGCAAGCCAGAGTATTCTAAGAAAACAAGAGGCGAGCAGTTCTTTTTCGTCAATGGTCGATATATCAAAAATAGTTACCTGAACCACGCTGTGAATACGGCCTTTCAGGGGTTGATCAAGGAAGATTATTATCCATTCTATGTTTTATTCGTAGAAATGGATCCTCTTCATGTTGATATCAATGTTCATCCGACTAAGACAGAAGTCAAATTTGATGATGACAGATTGCTATATGGCGTAATCAATTCAGCCGTAAGGCAATCTCTTGGTGCTTTCAACGTGACCCCTTCTTTGGATTTCTCTACGGATGTGAACTTCGAACAGTTTACTTCTGGCAGAATGCCTTCAGAGGGACGAACCTCCACCCAAGATCGGGATTATGGGAGTTTCAAAAACATTGACGGTAACCGTGACAATGCTATGAACTGGGAGTCGCTTTACGATTTTGCGAAGAAAGAAGACATCATTAGTTCAGAGCAGATTCGTCAAGAAGCACCAGATCAGACAATGACATTCTCCAGTGCAATGCATGAGCAGACTGAGGATGAGCTAATACCTAGTAAGAATTATCGCCTACATGGGAAATACCTGATTCGTCAGGTTAAATCAGGCATGACAATCATCGATGAGAAAGCTGCTTTTGAGCGAATTCTCTTTGAGCGATACGAAAAAAGGTTGACTAGTGGCGGTGCGTCACAAAGCAGTTTGTTTCCTGCACAACTTTCTTTGAACCCATCTGATTATTCGCTCGTTATGGAAATCAAGTCTGAGATTCAGAAGATTGGGTTTGAGTTTGAGGAGATGGGTCAGCATATGATCGTGATACAGGGAGTACCTGCCGAGCTTTCTAACTGTAATGAAAAGGAAGTTTTTGAGGAGTTGTTGGAGCAATTCAAATACAACAAACAGGAACTCGGACTCACAGGTAAAGACAATCTATGCCGCTCATTGGCGAAGCGAACAGCCAGTATCAAGTGTAAAAACTTGAGTGATGAGGAGGCAGAGCAGTTGATTGATCAATTGTTCGCATGCAAACAACCCAATTACACCCCCGACGGAAGTCCGACGTATAAATTAATTAGTTTAGATAAAATTAAAAGCTGGTTTAGCTCATGATGAGACTCACACCAATGGCCAAAAACATCCTGATAGCCA
>CAYGPP010000008.1:0-5762 GCA_964351885.1 uncultured Marinoscillum sp. | reverse complement strand
TTGCAATTCAGGCCATTTTCAAACTTCCACTAGAAGACATTTTTGGCCTTCGTGTGGTATTCGCAGAAGATTTTGAAGCGTTCCAATTCGCCACTTATATGTGGATTCACGGCGGTATAGGTCACCTGCTGAGCAATATGTTCGCCGTATTCATTTTCGGCCCGATGCTAGAGCAAGTCTGGGGAGCGAAGAAATTTCTGACTTTCTATCTTATCTGCGGAATAGGCGCTGGGGTACTTTATGGTGCAGCCAACTTTGTGGAGGATTATGGGATGAAACAGGATACAGAGGCTTTCTTGGAGAATCCTAGCCCTGATGCTTTCAGCATGTTTGTGGTAGAATACAAGGCTCCTTTCAATACCAATTTTAGGAGGTCGCTCGCAGAGTTTTCAGATAGATATTATAAGTATCCTTCCAATGTTGGGGTGAAGCAGCAGGCGATATCTTATGTTAAGGATATTTATAGTGCAACCACTAATATACCAATGGTAGGTGCTTCAGGGGCGATATTTGGGATTTTGATGGCCTTCGGAATGATGTTTCCAAACACTCAGTTGTTTTTATTGTTTCCTCCTATTCCGATCAAAGCAAAATATTTGGTAGCATTCTATGCGCTCTATGAAGTTTATTCCGAATTTAGTAGGCAGCCTGGAGATAACATTGCGCATTTGGCTCATCTAGGAGGGATGTTGATAGCGTTTATGATGCTGAAGTACTGGCAAAAAAAGGAGGGTAGATTTTATTAAATCAGGGTGATTTCAGATCCGTTTATATATGAGTATTGATATGGTCTCATATAAGAATGTAGGTTCTGAGATAATCTCAACTTAGTTGATATGAATAATAGTTTTTTCGACGATTTCAAGAATGCCTGGGCTAAGCCCAACAATGCACCAGCTCAGCTGATTATCATCAATGTGGTGGTATTCTTATTTCTTGGTGTACTGATGGTGTTGACTAATCTCTCTGGCACTGAAGGGTTGTTTCGAGCGGTTTATAATCAATTCTCCATTCCTCCCTCATTTGGAGAGTTCATCACGCGTCCTTGGACATTGATGACTTATGCCTTTGCACACAGCCTCTCGGGGGTGTTGCACATTCTTTTCAATATGCTCATTTTCTTCTGGTTCAGTAAGCTGATCTTGGAGTTTTTGGGGAACAATAAAGTCATTGCTATATATGTATTGGGAGCCTTAGCTGGTGGTGCTGCATACCTACTGGTCTATAATGTAATTCCATTTTATAGCGACCAGGTTTCTTCCGTGAGCGGAATGGTTGGAGCATCAGCTGCAGTTTACGCTACCGTAGTAGGAGCGGCGGTATTTATGCCTAATTATACCATGCACTTGATGTTTTTCGGTCCGGTGCGAATTAAGTATATCGCTGGTTTTTACGTTGCTCTATCGTTCTTGGGAAGTACAGGAGGCAATGCCGGTGGCAATATCGCTCACCTTGGAGGTGCGCTGATGGGTTGGCTCTATATTACTCAGCTGAAGAATGGAAATGATTTGGGCGCTTGGGTGATCGGAACCATGAATTGGGGAAAGAGCTTCTTTGTTCCTTCGTCCAAAATCAAAGTGACACATAGAAAGACAAAGCAAAAAGCAACTGCTCATCGTTCGACTAACTCTCCACAAACGGAACAAGAGGAGATAGATGCTATTTTGGATAAAATCTCCCAGTCTGGCTATGATAGCTTGACCAAAGACGAAAAGCAAAAACTCTTCAACGCTAGCAAGTAAATGATCAAGCAGTTTCTAATTGCTATTATTTTGACCTTTCCCATTCTCGTAAACGCACAGTTTACACAAGAGGAGCTTATGAAAATATCAAGCGATAAGGGTAATGATCGTTACTTAGGGGCAGTGACTATCGGAATTCTACAAGGAGGAGGATCTCTATTGGGAGCTGATGTGGAATTCTTAGCTACTGATAAGTTCGGGATACAGCTTGGTGCAGGGCTGGTAGGGTATGGTTTTGCAGCGAATTATCACTTTGAAGATGACGTAAAGTCTTCTTTTTTATCTTTTGGTTACTGGCATCAAGGAATTGGGGCAAGCTACACACAGAGCCTTTTGGGACCTTCCTATGTGTATAGAGGGAAGAAATGGTTTACAGCTCAGATAGGACTAGGCTATCGACTGGAGAAAGGCCCAGCAGCACAAACCATAGACCCAGACTTACTTCCTCCAGTTCAGCTACTTTATTCTATTGGTGCGTATTGGCCATTGAATTGAACCCTTCCATCTCTAGGGTGTTACGTTCAATATGAAGCCAACTATTGCAATTGCGGGAGCTACGGGATTTATAGGTCGCTGGTTTATTGAGCAATTCAGCTCGAAGTACCACATCATTGCGCTGAGCAGAAGAGAAGCCAAGGAGCCCATCCGTGATTCGGTCGAATGGCGGAAGGTAGATATGTACTCCGTCTCGAGTACAGAAGAGGCATTGAAAGGCGCTGACTATGCGCTTTACTTGGTGCATAGTATGCAGCCCTCTACACGTCTCAACCAGAGCAATTTTGAAGATACAGACATACTCTTGGCAGATAATTTCGCAAGAGCGGCTCAGAAGGTTGGCTTAAAACAGATCGTCTTTATGGGCGGTATTCTACCAAAAGATGAGAGCAAATTCTCTAGGCACCTTAGAAGTAGGTATGAGGTAGAAAAAACATTGAGTAGTCGTGGAACACCTCTTACGGCATTGAGAGCTGGCATTATTGTAGGACCAGGAGGCTCTTCCTTTGAGATAGTAGAAAAATTAGTCAAGAGACTTCCTGCTATGCTGTGCCCTAAATGGACGACCTCAGAAACTCAACCGATCGGATTAACGGATATACTTAAAATCACCGATTACTGCATTGGGAATTCGGAAGCATACGGAGAAGCTATTGAGATAGGAACCCGGGAAAAAAACACTTACATGGGGATGCTACAAACTACGGCGAGACTCCTTGGTAAAAAGCGATTTATCCGATCCGTGCCTTTCTTTTCACTTGGTCTGTCTAAGCTTTGGGTAGCTGTATTTTCCGATAGTAGTATGACATTCGTTTCCCCTTTGATTGAGAGTTTGAGGCATAGGATGACGGTGGATGAGCATCCACTCATTCGTAAAATGGGAATCGAATATTTGACGTTTGAGGATGCTGTGAAATATACGATTGCTCATAAAAATGAGGTGCCAAAGCTACCAGCTAGCAAGCCAAATCGTAAGTTGGAAAATACAGTGAGGAGTGTGCAGAGATTACCCAAGCCTGCTAACAAAAGTGCGGAATGGGTAGCCAAGGAATACTTAAGATGGTTGCCTTCATCGTTCAAGTATTTGATGAGAATCGACGAACTGGGGAATATGCTTTCTTTCAAATTGTTCGGTATCACCTTGCTTAATCTGGAGCTGATAGAAGACCGTAGTAATGAAGATCGTACACTATTCTATATTATTGGAGGCTTACTTGCCAAGCGGACAGATTATGGTTGGTTGGAGTTTCGATCTGTATTGGAAGGGAAGTACGTGATCGCTGCTATTCATGAGTTCGTTCCGCGTTTGCCATGGTTCGTTTATATCAACTCTCAAGCATTGATTCATCTTTGGGTGATGCGTAGCTTTGGAAAGCACTTAGGTCGAATCTGAGCGATTATAATTTATAGAGTAGATATCCCAATATCATAGCCCTTGCCGACCAAGCGATTGTTCTCCACCAATTAACGCTAATCAATTTTTTGATCAACGCTGGGTCAAATCCAGTTAAGAGTTTTGTATGAGTGGGGGCTGCCCAGAAGGCGGTATTTACGAAAATAAGGATTAGCAACCCAAAGCTAAGTAAGTATAGTATGGTGGAATTTGACTGACCGAGATAGATCAACGCCAAACTGGAAAACGCCATTTCCAGAAACATACTTGGTGCTACGATGTAGGTGATATTTCGCATATGAAATGCCTGATAGGCATCATACTCGTCTTTACCTATCCGGAGAAATCCTGGATAATGGACCAGCTGAACGATCCAAATAAGGCCAGTATTGAATGCAGCAAACCCAAAGGAGAGGAGTAGGAGAAGTTTCATCCCCTACTAACACATCTAAGCCTGAAGTGTTAAAAGTACTTTTTTGCTGATTGATGTGTCTGTATATTGTTCCATAATTTTCTACTATGCGAAAGATTCCATTTTATTTTTTGATGGCTATTATGTTGATGCAGTGTGCAAGCCCTAAGAATGCTTGTATTGACGTCACATCAATTCAGCAGAAGCATGAAAAGTTACCCAACAGACTGACAAAGGCGAATCGTGAAGAGAATGATTCATTTAAAAAAAATGAGTTTCCAGTCTACGAGAGATTGATTCCCGCAGAACTTCACTCGGGAATTCAAAATCAGAATGATCAGGCTGTTTTAGAAATTGCTGAAGAGTACTCAGTGTCGACTCTGAGCAATCGAGTTGATAGATCAAGTAACAAACAGCTGGAAAAGCGGATAGCAAAATTGAAGATTTATCTTGATGACCATTATTTAGGTTCTGATACAACCCTACGTGATCAACAGCCTCAGATAGATTTATTTGACCTTCAGCACCGCAAAGCCAAACGGCTAGGTATTGCTTCATTGTTAGCTATTATTGCTTACCCAATTCCTGTAATAGGATTCATTGCTTTTGTTACGAGTATTGTTTTGGGCTTTAAGTCCCTGAAGGAATACAAAAAGTCTTTGAATAAGCAAGGAAGGGGCTTTGCGATAGCTTCGTTGGTAATTAATGGTATTACTATTGCACTTTTTTTGATTGCGATTATAGCGCTTTTATTCTGGCTATCTGGAGGTGGTTGGGGGTGATCATCTGCTGGTTCAGTTGTTTTTGTTGATCTCAATTAGCTTCCCAGTTCTCCTTTTACCCAACGACCCTTTGAAAGTAGAGATATCGAAAAATAACTATCGTTTGAAATCGCTTAGGATAAATGTTTTCGCCTTACCCTTAGACCTGAATATTAGTTTAATAGTAAAAGAGTGATATATGGTTGCATGTTGAAAGGCCGATCAAACAGCCTCCTTATTCTTATTGGCTAGCTGACCACAGGCTGCATCTATATCCTTGCCTCGGCTCCTGCGCACATTGACGGTAACGCGATTCTTTTTGAGGTAATTGGCAAAGCGATCGAGTCGGTCTTCTTCAGTGTTCTTAAAGTCCGCTTCTGCGATTGGATTGTACTCTATGATGTTGATTTTGGATGGAATCTGTCGGCAGAATTTCAACAAATTCTCAGCGTCCTCTAGCGAGTCATTGAAGTTGTAAAAGAGGATATATTCAAAGGTGATCTTGTTGTGAGTTTTCTCATAGAAGTAGATCAATGATTCTCTCAGCGCTTCCAAAGTGTTGGTCTCGTTGATAGGCATGATCTGGTTTCGCTTGATGTCATCTGCTGCATGGAGAGATAAAGCCAGATTAAACTTCACTTCATCATCAGCCAGTTTCTTAATCATCTTGGCGATACCCGCAGTAGACACTGTGATTCGCTTTGGAGACATGTTTAGGCCGTCTTCTGCTGTGATTCGCTCGATGCTGTCCAATACGTTCTTGTAGTTGAGTAGTGGCTCACCCATTCCCATGTACACAATATTGGAAAGTGGTAGATCAAAGTCCTTTTTGGCTTGGGCATCTATGGCGACCACTTGATCGTAAATTTCTGCTGGGTCAAGGTTTCGCTTACGGTCCATGTAGCCCGTAGCACAAAACTTACAACTGAGTGAGCAACCTACTTGGGACGAAACGCAAG
>CAYGPP010000007.1:0-54234 GCA_964351885.1 uncultured Marinoscillum sp. | reverse complement strand
AAAATGAAGAACATCACTCATGAGGTACTAAATGCAAAACAGCATGCCCGTGAAGCTGACATTGTTGCTAATGCTGGTAAACCTGGTGCAATCACTATTGCAACTAACATGGCTGGTAGAGGAACAGATATAAAGCTTTCTGAAGAAGTAAAAGCCGCAGGCGGTTTAGCTATCATTGGAACAGAGCGACATGAGTCCAGGCGCGTCGATAGACAATTGAGAGGTAGAGCTGGTCGACAGGGAGACCCAGGATCTTCACAGTTTTATGTATCCCTCGAAGATAATTTGATGCGACTTTTTATGTCGGATCGGGTGGCCAAAATCATGGATAGATTGGGCTTGGAAGAAGGAGAAGTGATTCAGCACAGTATGATCACCAAATCCATTGAGAGGGCTCAGAAGAAAGTAGAGGAAAATAACTTTGCGACTAGAAAACGTTTGTTGGAATATGACGATGTGATGAATTCGCAGCGTGAGGTTATCTACAAGCGTCGTAAAAATGCATTGTATGGCGAGCGTCTAGAACTAGACATCAATAACATGCTCTATGATACATGTGAAGATATCGCACTCAATGCTAAAGGAGATGACAATCTTGATGGTCTCAAACTCAATACCATCAGCGTTTTGGGAATTGACTTTGAAATAGGTGCTGAAGAGTTGGTGAAAACGAATGAAATGGAACTTTCGGATAAGCTTTACAATGCAGCAAAAGTGCATTATAAAGCCAAGAATGACTTCAACGCTTCGCGAGCACTTCCATTGCTTACCCAAATTTTCAAAGACAAAGGTGCAACTGTACAAAATATCCTAGTTCCATTTACCGATGGGAAGAAACAAATAGGAGTCTCAGCTGACCTCAAAAAATCAGTAGATACTAAAGGGCGAGAGATGATCAAGTCCATGGAAAAAATGATCACATTAGCGATCATTGACCAAACTTGGAAGGAGCATTTGAGAGAAATGGACGACTTGAAGCAATCTGTCCAAAATGCCGTTTATGAACAAAAAGATCCGTTAATCATTTACAAATTTGAAGGCTTTGAATTGTTTAAGCGATTCCTTGGTAAGGTCAATGAGGAATCCACTTCATTCTTGCTGAAGGCTCAGATTCCAATTCAAGATCCTAACGAGGTTCAGGAAGCTAAAAATCAGCGATCTCAGCAGAATTATCGGGAGTCGAAAGCTGACAGTGGTTCAGTACTGAATAGAGGTCAGGCAAATAGACCTCCGGCAGAGAAAGTAGAGCCAGTCAAAACCATAAAGATTGCTAGTAGAAATCAGCGAGTGACTGTTCAGTATGCAGATGGATCTGTAAAAAAAGATGTCAAGTTCAAAACTGTAGAAGAAGACCTAAAATCAAACAAATGCGTAATTCTGGAATAATTGCACTGGCATTGGCACTAAGCGTCTGGAGTTGCAAAACCAGCTCCGTGGCAACTACTGCTAACAACTCATACTCTGAGGACTTATCCTTGCTGCGAGCTGAGATGACTCCCATGAATAATAATGAAGAGGAACAAGTGGTGATCATTAACAATGGAAACATCCCCACTTCTCATCTCAAGTCCGAGCTAGATAGTGTGAATCAAATCATCATTCAAAACAACCTAAATCAGCAGTTTGTTGATGGGTATACCATCCAGATTTATACTGGGAATGATAGAACGGCAGCTGATAACGCAGCAAAAACAGCTTCTTATCTATTATTGGATATTGATCCCCAGGTATCGTATGATCAGCCAAATTACAAGGTTAAAGTTGGTCAATATGTCAATAGATTAGAGGCACATCAGGTATTTGAGACACTCAAAAAAGAGTTTCCCTTAGCTTTGCTGATACCAGATAGAATTCGTGTGAATTATGAGTAAAACCATTGATGCCATCAAGATTTTAAGTGAAGAATATTTTAAGGATGTACAAACTATCCGTCATCACCTTCACAGTCACCCAGAACTCTCTTTTGAAGAATTTGAAACGGCCAATTTCATAGAAGCAGAGCTCCGAAAAATTGGGATCACAAACTTTGAGCGCAAAGCTAAAACGGGAATAACGTTCACTTTGAAGGGCAAAGAAGACAATGGTAAAGTAGTTGCTCTTCGAGCAGATATGGATGCACTTCCCATCTTGGAAGCCAACGATGTATCCTACAAATCACAGAATGAGGGTGTCATGCACGCCTGTGGTCATGATGTCCATACATCTTCTCTATTAGGAGCCGTTCGTATACTTAATGAATTAAAAGACCACTTCTCTGGTACGGTTAAGTGTATTTTCCAGCCTGGCGAAGAGCGATTGCCAGGAGGAGCCTCTGTTTTGATTGAGGAAGGAATCCTGCAAAACCCTAAGCCAGATCGCATACTAGGACAGCACGTAATGCCGTTCATTCCAGCAGGAAAAGTTGGTTTCCGAAAGGGAATGTATATGGCCAGTGCTGATGAGATTTATTTTACCGTGACAGGTAAGGGGGGACATGCAGCCATGCCAGAAAATGCGGTGGATCCTGTCCTTATTACAAGCCACATTATTGTGGCATTGCAACAGATCATTAGCAGAAATTGCAGCCCAAAAATTCCTTCAGTACTTTCATTCGGCAAAGTAGAAGCTAAAGGCGCTACCAATGTCATTCCTAATGAAGTCAAAGTTGAAGGTACTTTCAGAACCTATGACGAAGAGTGGAGAACGGATGCTCATGCTAGAATGAAAAAAATGGCAGAAGGCATGGCTGAATCAATGGGTGCGAAGTGTGAGTTTAATGTAATGAAAGGTTACCCACATCTCAAGAACCATCCTGAGTACACCGAGGCTAATTTGAAGGCTGCAAAAGCATATTTGGGCGAAGAAAATGTCGAGGAAATTGACTTGTGGTTGGCAGGTGAAGATTTTGCTTTCTACTCTCATCATGTAGATGCCTGTTTTTATCGTCTAGGAACCCGCAATGAAGAGAAAGGAATCGTATCAGGAGTGCATACACCTACATTTGATATTGACGAATCGGCACTCAAGATAGGAATGGGTCTTTTTGCTTGGCTGGCGATGGCGGAGCTCAATCGCTAATCAATCTTCCTCAGAACATTCTATTTCCATAATATTCCCTTAATATAGTGGAGCTACATTTACAGCTGGTTTGACACAACCTAATACCTATGGAATTTGGATTCATTGAATTACTAAATCTTTTCGGTGCACTTGCCTTCTTCATCTATGGAATGAAGGTCATGAGTGAAGCCATACAAAGAGTCGCAGGCTCAAAAATGCGCCAAATTCTAAGTTCCATGACCTCAAATAGGTTTAAAGGGTTACTGACAGGATTTTTAATAACAGGCTTGGTGCAATCATCCTCTGCTACTACAGTTTTAGTAGTGAGTTTTGTTAATGCAGGTTTACTTTCATTAGTAGAATCAATTGGGGTAATCATGGGAGCCAATATTGGTACTACTATCACTGCATGGCTGATTTCCATCATTGGATTCAAAGTCAAAATAGATGCATATGCACTTATTATCATTGCATTTGCATTTCCATTACTGTTTTTTAGTAAAGATAAAATCAAGACTTGGGGCGAAGTATTCATAGGTTTTGCACTCTTGTTTATGGGTTTGGCATATCTAAAAGATTCTGTTCCAGACTTAAAGTCGAATCCCGATATACTGGAATTTTTGAGTAATTACGCGGACTTAGGTTTTCTGTCTACTTTGATTTTCGTTGCTATCGGTACTTTAATGACTGTTATCGTCCAGTCCTCAAGTGCAGCAATGGCTTTGACGTTAGTAATGGCTAATAATGGGTGGATTCCACTTGAATTAGCAGCAGCGATGGTTCTTGGAGAAAATATTGGAACAACGATTACAGCCAATCTGGCAGCAATTGTGGGTAATGTCCATGCCAAAAGAGCAGCTTTTGCTCACTTTATCTTTAATGTATTTGGAGTAATTTGGATAGTAATCGTTATGAGTCCATTTCTGGATTTAATTACAACTTATGTAACCTATCAAACTGGTATGTCTCCGAGAGAAAATGCCGAGGCTATTCCAATTGCACTATCAGTTTTTCATACTTGTTTCAATATTTTAAACGCCCTTTTCCTTATTGGATTCATAACCCAGATTTCCAAATTAGTCACCAAAGTAATTAAGCCGAAAGGGGAAGATGAGGATGAGTTTCGATTGGAATATATCGGAACAGGTCTTCTAAATACGGCCGAACTGTCTCTAGAAGAAGCTCAAAAAGAAACTGGAGCATTCGGGAAAGTGATATTGAAAATGTCCATCGTCATGAAGGAATTATTAGAAGAGCCTAAACAAAAGAGAAAAGTAAAACTCCTCAAAAAGATGAGAAAATTGGAAGAGGTAACGGATCAACTGGAAGATGAGATCTCAAAATATCTTGCCAAAGTATCTGATGGAAGTCTTAGTTCAAAAGCTTCTGGCAGAGTTCTCAGCCTACTCAGTATTGTTACTGATTTAGAAAGAATTGGAGATATATATTTTCAAATGTCCAAGGATTTTGAGAGCAAACAAGAAGATAAATCTGGCTTTAGCAAAAAACAAAAAAGTTCATTAGTAGAAATGCACCAACTATTGGACGATTCAATCCAAACAATGGTCCGAAATCTAAGTGATAACTTTGATAAAGTACAGATTGAAACAGCATTGGAACAAGAGCAAGCCATCGACAAACTACGAGATAAACTCCGAAATGATGACATCACCAACATGAGAGACAAAAAGTACAATGCGCAAACTGGGGCACTGTATAAAGACCTTTTTCAATCCATGGAAAAAGTAGGCGACCATGTGATCAATGTAACTGAGGCAATCACTGGAGATACCGTAAGGTCGATTAACAAGCAAGAAGAAAGTGCGAGCTAATTCGGATCCATTCACTATGCTTGGAAGTTCCCACGATATGCCTAATGGTCAATTCTCGTATGTTCTGATAGCCGGGATCATTATTGCCATAATGGGCTTTTTTGTGGCCATACAACTTATTGGAATCAGCTTTCAGGCTATTGGCAATGATTTGGCTGGAAGCTTGAATATGGCATTTGCCAATCCGGGAATTGGGCTACTCATTGGGCTATTAGGCACAACTATTTTACAAAGCAGCTCTACTACCACTTCAATGGCTGTGGCGGCTGTGGCGGCAGGAACTATTTCATTAGAGCATGCCATACCTGTAGTCATGGGAGCCAATGTGGGGACTACCCTAACTAGCACGATAGTCTCCATGAGCTACATTACCAAAAAAACGGAGTTTAGAAAGGCGGTTTCGGCGGGGACGGTTCATGATATCTTTAATGTGCTCACATGTGTATTGCTCTTTCCATTAGAATTGAAATTTGGCTTACTAAGCAAATTAAGTCATGCACTTTCTGCACCTCTTGCAGCCTCAAGTACAAATCCTACAGATGGAGGACTATTTTCATTTGAACTACTGGACAAAGTCGGACTCATACTGCTTGATTGGTTTGGTGGTTATGTTATTTTGATTTTCTCAATAGCCCTACTGTTCACAACAGTGAAGATTATTTCTAACATTCTCTACAAAAGATTGATAGGTGAAGCTAAAATAAAATTTGAGAATATTGCTTTTCAAAATACCTTCAAGTCCTTTGGATGGGGATTCCTACTGACATCCATAATTCAGAGTAGCTCATTGACCACCTCACTAATAGTTCCTTTAGTAGCTACCGGAAAGGTGAAAATCCGAAGGGCCTTTGAGTTTGTGGTTGGAGCCAATATAGGCACTACCATCACAGCTTTGTTGGCTGCTATGTTCAAGAGCGAAGCTGCTATTAGTCTAGCGGTTGCACATTTCCTATTCAATTTGGCCGGAATGATAATATTCCTTGGAATTCCATTCCTTAGAAGAGTCCCTGTCCTATTATCAGAAAGGCTTGGCAAAATAGCTTTGAAATATAAGATCACTGGCTTTGCTTATATCGTTGTTGTCTTCTTTTTACTACCATTTACCTTGATCTATTTTAGTCAGAAAACTGAGATAAAAACAGAGATTACACTTCCCCCTGAATTGAATGAACAAAAACCACAGGTTAGATTGACCAATCAGTAATGGATATTAGCTAAATTGTGTTTTCGATATAAATCGCTCTCGAATGTCAATAGTTAACAATTTACTAGAAAAAATTTCTGATTACCTCAGGGTTAGAGGGGAGAAGCTTAAGCTTGATATTATCACTCAAGTTTCTCGTATTTTGGCTCAGTTCATGGTGCTTGCCAGTATTGCGCTCATCTTCCTATTTATTGTGGTCTTTCTCTCTTTGGCTCTGAGCGCATATCTTAATGAGGTTTTGGTATCTGCACATGCTGGGTATTTAATTGTAGCTGGCATCTACTTATTGATACTGATAGGGCTGTTTTTTCTTCTCAAAAGCAATCGAGTACAGAATGCACTAGAGAGTTTATTTATCAATATGACAGACGCTATTGAGGAAGATGATGAGCAGTAAATCAATCAAATTACGAAAAAAAGCGCTAGTAAGTGCAGAAGCAAAAATAAAATCGGAACTGAATGAGGTTTCAGATCTTTTCGAGACCAAAACGAAAAATATATTAGTGATCTCCGCCATTAGCGGTGCAGTTCTACTCAGCGCATATGGTATCTATAGCCTAATTAACCGGTCTGATACACCAACTAATTCAAAAAGGAAAAAGAGAAAGTCATCTTTAAACTTTCAAAAAGTAATTCTCGAAAACGCTACAAATGCTGCTGTGAACTATCTAGCTCAGGAATTCCAGAAGTCTTTTGATAAGAAAAAGTGAAGGAGATAAAATATAAAGCTAGAGGTTGATTAGAGATTCTCTCCTTCTCATTTTTCCAGCTGGGATACCAAACATCATTTTAAATCTTCGACAGAAATAGGCAGTGTCTTTATAGCCTACTTCTTTACCTATTTCTCGAATACTCATTTTTGAAGTCCGCAAGAGATTGACGGCCTCTTCCATGCGTTGATATTCTATGTAGTCTTGTGGGTTGATACCCGTAAGCATTTTGAAATACTGTCCCACGTAATCCTCAGAGACGTTAGCAACATTGGCAAGAACCTTATTTGATAAATCATCGCCAAGATTCTCCTTGATGAAAGTAAAAATATCGATGAGCCTTGGGTCTTTGAAGTAAGTACTATTAGTGGCAAATTGCTCAACAAATAACCCCTGCTTTAGAATATAGCGGATCAGTTCCACTACCAACTGTTCTGTAAGTACTTTTACGATCCTTCCTTTACCAGGTGAACTTGAATTTAATTCGGAGTTAATTTCCCTTATTAAACTGGCCGATTTTCCACCGTCATCTACCTTAAACGGGGGGATATCGAGAGATGCAAAGAAATTGACTGAATCAAAGGCCTTGGCTTCAAATGAAACGTAACTGTGGCTTTCGGGCATATCCGAACCATCAATGTAAGACTGAAAATACGACTCTTTATTGCTTAAAAAGTCATCCTTTGAAAGGCTCGTTGGAGATGAACTGCCATACGTGATAGGTACTTGTCTACCACCAGGAACAAAATAAACTTCGTTGGCAAAACATGATCCTCGTTCTTTTCCAATTTTCATCGAACCACTGTTGACCAAGACCAACGTGTTCTCTATTTCGTAGTTGTTTTCAATTGTAACTGGCTTCAAAATATTAATATTTCTAGCCTTAATGAAACGAACTCCTAATGATTCAATGATCTTGTTGTAATCCTCCACGGCAGTGAATAATATGACTAAAAATGGATAAACTCAATACGGAGATTGAATTAATTGTATAAATCTAATATTAAATATTGAATTTATACAAATAAATACACCGATTGCTTCACATCTAAAAGTTATACTATTTCAATACGTTACGGGAAATCACCATTTTTTGGATTTCTGAAGTCCCTTCATAAATCTGAGTAATCTTGGCATCACGCATGAAACGCTCTACATGATACTCTTTTACGAAACCATAGCCACCATGAATCTGAACGGCTTCCACTGAGTTTTCCATAGCGGTTTGAGAGGCAAATAGTTTAGCCATGGCGCTGGCTTGAGCATAGTCTTTTTTCTGATCCTTAAGCACCGCCGCTTTTAGGCAAAGTAATCTAGCAGCCTCGACCTTAGTAGCCATATCGGCTATTTTGAACTGGATAGCTTGATGCTGAGCAATCTCTTTCCCAAAGGCTTTGCGCTCTTTGGCATAAGCAACTGATCTTTCCAATGAACCTGAGGCAATACCCAAAGCTTGTGCTGCAATACCTATCCTACCGCCGTTTAGCGTGCTCATTGCAAATGTGAAACCAAATCCGTCTGCTCCAATTCTATTCTCCTTTGGCACTTTGACATCCGTGAACATGATGGAGTGTGTATCCGAACCTCTAATTCCAAGTTTGTCTTCTTTCTTTCCGACTACAAATCCATCCATCCCTTTTTCAACAATAAGACAATTGATCCCTTTGTGCTTAAGTTCTGGATTAGTCTGGGCAACTACTAGGTAAACAGAAGCTGTACTTCCATTCGTAATCCAATTTTTCGTCCCATTCAGCAAGTAATGATCGCCCTTGTCCTCTGCGGTGGTTCTTTGTGAAGTGGCATCTGATCCCGCCTCTGGTTCCGACAAACAAAAAGCACCAATCTGTTCACCACTTGCCAATTTTGGTAAGTATTTCTGCTTCTGCTCTTCAGAGCCATAATGCTCTAAACCCCAACAAACCAAACTATTATTTACCGACATGCAAACCGAAGCAGATGCATCAATTTTAGAAATCTCTTCCATAGCCAATACATAGGATACAGAGTCCATGCCTCCTCCACCGTATTTTGGATCTACCATCATGCCCATGAAGCCAAGCTCACCCATCTTCTTAATCTGCTCATGGGGAAACCTCTGTTCATTATCTCTTTCGATTACTCCAGGTAAAAGCTCCTTTTCTGCAAAATCTCTTGCGGCATCTCTGACAGCTTCTTGTTCTTCTGTGAGGTTAAACATCATTGGGGTTGTGTTAAAGTGTTTCTTTGAATTTGATCAATGGGTACGTAAATCTAACTCATTTTTGTTATGCATGCATAACAAATTGTTATGAAAAAAGGCTCAATCAATGAGCCTTTTATGCTTTGAAACAGTTCAGAAGCTAATCTCTACTTCCCCCTAGATAAATCATTACCCAATAGAGCAAAGTCACCAAGGACGATAGTGCGGCTATCACGTAGGTTTGTGCGGCGGTATTAAGGGCATCTTTTGCCATTTTGTGTTCGCTTGGATTCACAATATTCCGATCCTTTATCCAAGCCAATGCACGATTACTTGCGTCAAATTCCACAGGTAATGTAACGAATGCAAATAGTGTAAATATCGTATAGCAACCTATGATTATTGGTAATGCTAGATTGAAGGAAATTACCTGAGGCAATAGAAACGCTCCAAAAAACATCATCATAAATACTACATTAATGACTTTGCCTCCAATATTTTGGATAGGAACCATGGCTGATCTGAACTCCAAAAATCCGTATGCTGTAGCGTGTTGAACCGCATGCCCACATTCGTGAGCCGCTACCGCAGCTGCTGCAGCAGATCTTCCATTATAGACATCCGGACTTAGATTTACCGTCTTATTCCCCGGATTATAGTGATCTGTAAGCGTCCCCTGAACTGAGGTGACTTTTACATCATGAATATTATGATCAGCCAACATTAACTGAGCAATTTCTTTACCACTCAAATTGGAAGACAACCCTATCTTCGAGTACTTCTTAAATTTATTCTT
Organism: uncultured Marinoscillum sp.; assembly: GCA_964351885.1. Classification (GTDB taxonomy): domain Bacteria; phylum Bacteroidota; class Bacteroidia; order Cytophagales; family Cyclobacteriaceae; genus Marinoscillum. The sequence goes on along the minus strand of CAYGPP010000007.1, from coordinate 44,474 downwards.
TAGCCTAGTGCTCACCACCAAACTCGCGACCATGAAACCTATGATTATTACAAATAGCATATTCTTATTTTGACTTTTTAATTTGTTCTATGAGGCGTGAAGTGGAGTAACCGTCAGTGAGAGGAATTAGCTCCACTTTACCGCCATTCTCCAATACGATTTTTGATCCTGCAATGTTGTCAATTTTATAGTCATTTCCTTTAACTAAAATATCGGGTAAAATCTGACTGATTAACTCTTCGGGAGTTTCCTCATGAAATAGCGTGACCGCATCCACCATTTTCAAAGCTTCTACCATTCCCAAACGGTCTTTTTCGTGAATAATTGGTCTTTCAGCCCCTTTCAATCGCTTCACTGAGGTATCTGAATTTATTCCTACTATTAGCTTATCACCGAAGCTTTTTGCAGCTCTCAGACTATTGATATGACCCAAATGCAATAAGTCAAAGCATCCATTGGTGAATACTATCTTGGCCCCTGCTTTTTTCCAAGTCTCAACCAGCTTAGTGAGCTCTGAATTACTCATTCTCAGCCGCGATTATAGCTTCCGGTTTCTTTTTTTTAATCAAAAAAGAAATTACCAAAGCGATCCCTCCAAATCCCGCAATGGCTACAATTTGAGAGGAGTGCAGCAACGTAGCTAAGAAAACTCCTGTGGTTTGATCCACACCATATAGTAAAAGCATAGCACTTATAAATGCATGATAAGTGCCAATTCCTCCTTGCACCGGCAGAGCGAGAGCAAGTCCTCCTGTGATGAGTAACATCACCCCGACCATCCAAGAAAGGTGCTCAGTCTCGGGTATGGAAAACACAATCAGATAAGACATGAAGTAATAGGTGACCCAAAGTATAAGCGTCGAAATAAGAAATCCAGATAAATTCTGAATTTTTCTTAAAGACAAAAGCCCTTCAATAAGGCTAAGGACAAAAGCCTTTACTTTTCCCGATTTTTGATAAAGGATATATAAAAGTCCAAAAAACAAAAGGCCTCCGATCACCAAAACCAAAGCTGCTTTCCACAGCAATCCAGAGACCCCTTCTAAGCCCTCAAACACACCAATGAGAAATGCCATTAAGCGATCATATTCTACAAAAAGGGTGATTAAAATCAAAGCTAGTAAAGTGACCATGTCGATGATTCGCTCCGTAATCACTGTACCAAAAGAGGAGGCTACCGGCACATCATCACTTCGCTTAAGCATGGCACATCTTGTCACCTCACCCAATCTCGGAAAAGCCAAATTAGCCAGATAACCTATAAGAATCGCCAAGTTGGTGCGATGCAAACTTAGTTTGGGATAATTCAGAGGTTTTAACAATAAATTCCATCTGTAAGCTCTTGCGTAATAGGCTATCAGTGACAAGAAAATGCTTATTACCACCCAAGAGTAATCTACTTCTTTAGATTTTTCTATGAATTCCCCTAAATCTATATTTCTGAAAACAAAGTATAGCAGTAACCCAGCTAAGCCCAGTGACAGCACATATTTCAGGACTGATACGGTCTTCTTCATTTAGCGACCTTTTAGTGGAGCTTATTTTGCTCGTTTGGAAAAATAACTACTGGTTCAAAACGCTTCGCCTCCTCTTTATCCATAGAACAATAAGAAATGATAATAATGATATCCCCTACTTGAGCCTTCCTAGCTGCAGGTCCATTGAGACAAATTTCTCCAGAGCCTCTCTTACCTTTAATTACGTAAGTCTCAAGCCGTTCACCATTATTGATATTGACAATTTGAACCTTTTCGTTGGCAATTAAATCTGCCGCATCCATCAAATCCTCATCTATGGTGATAGAACCAACATAATGAAGTTCTGCTTGGGTAATTTTTACTCTATGAATTTTTGATTTTAGTAATTCTATATTCATTCCAGGGTCAATCTTGCCGCAAATATATATTATCAATTAATCTTACACCTTCCACATATCCAGCCACACAAAATGCAACATGTTCTAAATGATTAGCTTCTAATTCATCAAACGTTTCAGGATTTGCAATGGAGAAATACTCCATTTCGAAACCACCAATACTGGAATAAAATTCCATTATCTGATACTTAATTTCCGTAACCTCTAAGCCTTCGTTCCAAAATTCTGCTGCCATTTTTAAGCCTTGATAAATATTAGCAGCTATTTTCAATCCTTGACTTGATAATCTCTTATTCCTTGACGACAAAGCTAATCCTGAATTCAAGCGGGAAGTAGGCAAGCCAATAACTTCAATAGGATAGGATAATTCCTTACTCAAATGTTTGATCAGAAGATACTGCTGCAAGTCTTTTAATCCGAAATAAGCTCGATCAGGATTCGTCTGGTTGAAAAGCTTGGTCACTACAATGCCAACTCCTGAGAAATGTCCAGGGCGAAAAGCGCCTTCCATTGTGCCGGCCAGACTTCCAAAATCAATGGCGATCCGTGGCTTCTCCTCATACATATCGGAGGTTTCAGGACAATAAAGGAAGTCCACACTTAATAATTTAAGACTAGCAATATCAGCATCCATTGTTTTTGGATAATTCAGTAAGTCTTCCTCTCGATTAAACTGCAATGGATTTACGAAAATACTGACCACCACAACATCGTTATGACGCCTAGCCTGTCTGATCAAAGAAAAATGACCTTCGTGTAAGGCTCCCATGGTTGGAACCAATCCGATTTTCTTTCCTTCCTTTTGGAGTCCTTTAGTTAGGTCAAATATGTCTATGGGGTGCTTGACTACCTCCATCAAAGGAAGAATTAATGTTAGCTAACTTATTGAAAACGTTGATTATATGGCGAATTTATGGTAATTTTGGGGTCATTTTAGATATTCCTCAATAAAATACCACATCTATGTCGAATTTAAGAATCCTTTATGTAGCCAGTGAAATTAACCCTTTTCTCAAGACTACAGAAGTTGCTGACTTTGTCAGAAGACTTCCACAAGCTATGCAGGAGAGAGGTATGGAAATTAGGATTTTAGTACCGCGATTTGGCCTGATCAATGAAAGAAAAAACAGGTTGCATGAAGTTGTAAGACTCTCAGGCATCAATATCTCAGTTGGAGATGAGGAGAAACCATTGGTGATTAAAGTGGCATCAATTCCAAATGCTAAACTTCAGGTCTACTTCATTGACAATGAAGACTACTTCCACAGAAAATCAGTGTTTTATGATAAGGAAGATAATTTCTATGAAGACAATGACGAGCGCGCAATATTTTTCTGTAAAGGCGTTCTAGAAACTGTAAAGAAATTGGGATGGTCACCAGATATCATTCACTGCAATGATTGGATGACAAGTTTGATTCCTCTTTACGTAAAATCAACTTATAAAAACGATCCGATTTTTAAGGAATCTAAAACCATCTTCACTATATATGACAATAAGTTTACGCACAAATTCGGTGCTGACTTATTGGATAAAGTAAAAATGCTTGATGTTGACGATAGCATGTTAGGCCCGCTGAAGACTGGTGACTATGAGGGCTTTTTGAAAATGGGTGTTGAGTATGCTGATGCAGTAAACATCGCTAATCAAGAAACAACTGAAAGTTTTGCCAAATTGATGAGTGAGCTTTCTGATAAAAAAATTGATGCTATTGAGAAAGATGAAAATTTCGAAGATTCGTACTACAACTTATACAATGAACTTGTTGGATAAAATTACACACTTCAAAGTGTCGGGATTGGCTATTGCGCTGATCCCGTTTTTTTTTGCCTGTAATGATCCTACAGAGCTGGGGTTAGAGCTTGAATCCAATGAAAATCCCATAAAGGCTGAAAAAGTAGAATTTATTTTACCCAGCTCTTCTATTTACATAGACAGTTTGAGGACTGATGCTTCTTCGCTTTCAGTTTTTGGACAGTACGAGGATTCGGTATTTGGTTTGGTAAAAGCAATTTCATTCAATGAATATAATTTGAATGGTGGGGTGATCCCAGAAGGTGATAGCTTGGAGTATTCATCGGTATTTCTAACACTTAGTATTGATAACGCAAAGTCCCCTGGCACTCTTTCAGGTGAAAATATCAAAGTACATAAAACACTTGATACCCTCTATAATCAGCCAATATACCTTTCGAGCCGAGAGACTTTATACGAAAATGAGTCGATTGGGGAATTATCCTTTGACTATCAATTAAACTCTGACTCCATCAACCCTCGGAAAACAGTAATTAGAATTCCATTACATGATGATTTTGGATTATTCATGTATGATAAACTGGATAAAGCCAAAGTTGTTGGGGCCTATCGAGACTCTCTTTTCAATGGATTGTACCATTATCCTCCATTAGCCTTAGTTCCGGGTGATATTAATAAAGGTCTTTTTCATTTTGATCTTGCCGATGATACAACTCGACTTTCCATAGAAATGAGGTCGAAAAATACTGGAAGGTTATTCACTTTTGATTTTGATTTTATTGATTCGCATTACTCTCAATTGATCCGAGACAGGTCTTCAGCCAAGTTGAGTGACCTCACCGATAATTATGATGAAAGTAGTGTGGAATCATCACTTGTTTATCTTAACAATCTCGCAGGGATTTACCCAAAGATCAACATGAATCCATTTCATGAATTTATCAAAGAAAATAATAACTTCATTGTTAACCGAGCCACATTGAGTTTCGGAGTTCAGAGACTACCTTCATTAGATTTTATAGACTACACAACTTCAATTAATGCCTATTTTATTAAGCTCTATGGGAAAATAAATAGCTCAGGTGCCCAGCTTGGAAATGGGTTTAACAATGTTTTGATAAGTGAATCATCATATGCATCATCATTGATTAATGCTCCCCCTCTAAATATAAGTTTTGACGAGGAGAATCTTGAATACAAAGCTAATGTTACTTTGTTCTGCCAGGTTCTTGCTGACTACTTCAACGCGAATATTAAACCGTTTACGGAAGAATTGGTGTTAGTTGATCCAAATCAAATTTCACTAAGTCAAGCGTCTTTTAACAAGGGCGACATCAAGCTGACCATCTATTATACAACTATCAAAGACTAAAACGCATGTGCGGAATTGTTGCTTATCTCGGGAACAAACAGGCTTACCCTATTCTAATTAATGGACTGAGGAGGTTGGAATATAGAGGCTATGATAGTGCCGGTGTAGCCTTGATAGAAGATCACAATCTTGAAGTATTCAAGAAACAGGGAAAAGTTAAAGAACTTGAAAAGTTAGTGAGCGATTCAAAGTTTACCAGCACTATAGGAATTGGTCATACCCGATGGGCTACACATGGTGAGCCAAACGATAAAAATGCTCACCCTCATTATTCGCAGAGTAAAAAATTGGCCATGATCCATAATGGCATTTTTGAGAACTATTCCTCCCTCAAAACTCAATTACTAAGTAAAGGATACGAATTCAGAAGTGATACAGATACTGAAGTATTTATCGTTTTCATAGAGCACCTTCAATCCTCTATGAACCTCAGTTTAGAAGAAGCCGTAAAGATTGCTCTATCAAAAGTGGTAGGAGCTTACGCATTGGTTATTATATCAGAAGATGAGCCAGATAAGCTCATTGCGGCTCGTAAGGGTAGCCCAATGGTATTAGGTATTGGTGAAGATGAATATTTTATTGCCTCAGATGCAACTCCGATTATAGAATTTACTGATCAGGTTATCTATCTCGAAGATGAAAACGTGGCGATTATCACGAGAGAAGGATATACTATCCTAGACAAATCGGATATTCCAAATAGTCATAAAATTCATAAACTCGACCTAAAACTCGAAGCAATAGAGAAAGGTGGCTATGAACACTTCATGCTCAAGGAAATCATGGAGCAACCTAAGTCAATTGCTGACTGTATGCGAGGCAGGGTCAATGCCATCGATGGCACACTCAATCTCGGAGGTATCCGCAATTATGCCAATGCCCTAATCAATGCGGAGAAAATAGTTATCGTGGCTTGTGGGACTTCTTGGCATGCTGGTTTAGTTGCGGAATACATCTTTGAGGACATCTGTCGAATTCCCATTGAGGTAGAGTACGCTTCTGAGTTCAGGTATCGAAATCCTATTATCAAAGAAGGGGATATTGTTATAGCTATATCTCAATCGGGAGAAACTGCTGATACGCTTGCTGCAATTGAATTGGCTAAATCTCATGGTGCTATTGTATTCGGAGTAGTCAATAATGTTGGTTCTTCCATCTCAAGAATCACAGATGAGGGAGCCTATCTGCACGCTGGTCCTGAAATTGGTGTAGCTTCTACGAAAGCTTTCACAGCACAAATTACGGTGTTGACTATGATCGCTCTAAGAATAGCTCACCAAAAAGGAACGATAACAGAAAATAGATATCGTGAACTAATAATCGAACTCAATAAAATTCCTGAAAAGGTAGCCCAGTGTCTTACTTCAAATGAGGAGATCAAAGAGCTATCAAAACAGTACAAAGATTCGAAAAACTTCTTATATCTAGGCAGAGGGTATAATTTCCCAGTAGCCCTAGAAGGAGCATTGAAGTTGAAGGAAATCTCCTATATTCACGCAGAAGGTTACCCAGCGGCTGAGATGAAGCATGGGCCTATTGCGCTGATTGACGAGAATATGCCGGTCGTATTCATCGCACCAGATGATAGCTCATATGAGAAAATAGTCTCCAATATTCAGGAGGTGAAATCAAGAAAAGGACGCGTGATAGCGATAGTTACGGAGAATGACACAATCATTCGTGGAATCGCAGATCATGTGATAGAGATTCCAGCAACAGAAGAGTCACTTTGCCCATTATTGACGGTGGTCCCTCTTCAGCTACTCTCCTATCACATAGCTGTCATGAGAGGCGCTAATGTAGATCAGCCACGTAATTTAGCAAAAAGTGTAACGGTAGAGTAATATGAAGAAGGTCATTTTATCACAACAAGCACCCGCCCCTATTGGCCCATACAGTCAAGCAATAGTCTATAACGACTTGGTCTATATATCAGGTCAAATTGCTATTGATCAACACAGTGGAGACTTAATTAATGATGATATTAGCGCCGAGACTAACCAGGTGATGAAAAATCTTGGTTACGTTCTAGGTGAGGCTGGTTCGTCTTTTGATAAGGTGATTAAGTGTACTATATTCATTAAAAATATGGGCGACTTTAGCCTAATCAATGAGTCCTACAGTCGATTCTTTAGCCACAACCCTCCCGCTAGAGAAACTGTAGAGGTAAGTCGCCTACCGAAAGATGTGAATGTGGAAATTAGCTGCATCGCTCATCTCTAATGCGACTTGCTCCGCGACATGATATCACTTTAGTCTCGGAATACTCAAAGGACAAGGTATTGTCACTTATTGCTGGTGATACGCAATTTGTGGATGCTAACGTTGAAGCAACTCCTTCCAATTTCAATGGGCAAATTAATCCCGATGGTTTTCGGATTTCAATAACTATTCGAACGCCTCAAAACAGCCTACCGCTTTCTATAGGTCGAGTAGAAAATACTTCCAAAGGGTCCATCATCTTTTTAAGCCTTAGGCTCTTTCCTGCAGCAAAATTGTATCTACAATTTTCTACAATACTGTGCCTTTTGGTTGGGTGTATTTTTTTTCTACTCGCTAGTGCCATCAAAATAACGTTCATTGCTGCCTTGATAGCCCTGCTCAACTATCTCATACTTACCCTCAATTTCCATCGACATGTGGACAAGACAATTTCCATGATCAAAGCAAGTCTAAATTAGAGATATTAAGAATTTCCGTGTACTGATCCATTGCGGATTTGGTAGATTTGCCCTCCAAATTTAAACATCAAGGAATGAGTCAAGTGAGAGTGAGATTTGCACCAAGCCCAACAGGAGCACTTCATATTGGAGGAATAAGAACAGCCCTTTTCAACTATCTTTTTGCAAAGCAAAGCAAAGGAACTTTCATTTTAAGAATTGAAGACACAGACCAAGCAAGATTCGTAGAAGGTGCCGAATCATTTATTAAAAAATCATTGGAATGGTGCGGTATCATACCTGATGAGAGTCCATGGGTTGGTGGAGATTTTGGGCCATATCGCCAATCTGAGCGTCGAGACATTTATTATAAGTATGTCCAGAAGCTCCTCGATGAAGGAAACGCATATTATGCATTTGATACCTCGGAAGAACTGGAAGAAATGCGCGAGCGGCTGAAGGCTGCTGGCATGAACATGCAGCACTATAACGCCGCATCCAGAACAACCATGAAAAATTCCCTCACGCTTTCTGAAGAAGAAACAAATGCAAAAATAGCTGAAGGTGAGCCATATGTAATTCGCTTCAAAGTGGATCCTAAGGAAGAAGTAAGGCTTAAAGACTTAGTCCGAGGATGGGTGCATGTACACGGATCTACTCTGGATGACAAAGTATTGATGAAATCAGATGGACTACCTACTTATCATTTAGCCAATATCGTTGATGATCACCTCATGAAGATTACCCATGTGATAAGAGGGGAAGAGTGGTTACCGTCTGCTCCTCTTCATGTACTCCTTTATAAGTATCTAGGCATAGAAGACACTATGCCTCAGTTTGCCCATCTACCATTGATACTAAAACCCGACGGAAATGGCAAGCTGAGTAAAAGAGCGGCGGATAAAGCTGGTTTTCCAATTTTCCCTCTAAACTGGACCGATCCGGTTAATGGTGAACTTTCTTTAGGATTCAAAGAAGAAGGCTATTTGGCCGATGCCTTGGTGAACTTCTTAGCTTTTCTTGGTTGGAATCCAGGTACGGAGCAAGAAATAATGTCCCTTGATGAGCTGATCGAGGTTTTCAGTCTGGATAGAATTACTAAATCTGGAACCAAATTCGATCTTGATAAGATCAAATGGTTCAACCAGCAATATTTGAAAACAACCAATCCGGAAACACTTGCTAAAAGCGTGCAAGGTGATTTGTTAAAGGACTATCAGATCACCGCGTCATTGGATTTTTGTGTTTCAATTGTGGAATTACTGAAGGAGCGTGTGACGTTTCCACGGGAAATGGCTCCAAATACTCTCTTCCTATTCAACCCTCCTGAATCTTACGATGAAAAAACCGCTAGCAAAAAATGGGATGACGAGGCTAAAAATGCCGTGACCATTTTCGCCAACGCACTCAAAGATCATGAAAAAATAAGTGCAGAAACTGCAAAAGAACTCTTCTTTGGCCTGATGGAAGAACATGGAATCAAAGCGGGAAAAAATATGCAAGCGCTACGTATGGCCATAACTGGAGCTGGTTCGGGTCCCGATTTGATGATGATTATTTCCCTAATGGGTGGAAATGTCGTGTACGAACGTATCCAATATTCAATTAATGAGTTAGATAAGTTAACTAAACAATAATTGGGATGGCTAACAAAAATGATAAACCAAAAGTGCATAAGTCTTTGGCTGGTTTCGATTTGAAAATCGACACTTTCGGAGAAATTAAATCTTCATTAGACATTGACCAGATCAATGAATTTCTGAATAAAAATGTGGAGGATAAGAAATTATCAGATCGTGATGATTTGGAGGTGATTAAGAAAAATCGTTAGTTTTTCCCCTTTTAATGAAAGGAAACACTGACGGCACCTCAGATTGATAAAGCCGATAATCTTCGCCAAACACCAGTAATAGCTTTTTCTCCTCCAAGGAAATACCAATCGGCAAATAAGCAAAGTTGACCAAAACTGTCAATGAAATCAGATCGGTTGGGTGGTATAGAAACATCCCAATAAAGATCAGAATGGTTCCTGAATAGATAGGATGACGGACATAGCCATGAATACCCTCTCTTCTTAATTGAGTCACTTCGGATGACCTAACTCCCAAAAAAGAGCGTAACGATATATGACGAAAGGAAGTCACCAGAACGATCACGCCATAAGAAGCCAGAATCATGGCGAAATATTTCAGATAACCAGGAGGGCTAAATATCTCCAATGATGGAGTAAGAGCCATCAAATATATCAATCCAAGTAGTCCCAAGCCACTAATAGTCGAATACATCAACCGATAATTATTCTTCTGTAAACCAACGTTTAGAGCCACGTATTCCTTCACGGCATTCGTAGCTAATGCGCTATGAACAGTCAAGTAAAGAATCCATCCACCACCAATCACAAAATAGTCTAAAAGGGTCATCAAAAAGATTAAATTTGTACGCTCAAGTCAACTCAAATGAAGAGATAAGGTTAAAAATATCCTTTGAACTTCAGTAAAACATTCATTTGGATATCCCCTCATGGGCTCCATGCAAGATAACACCAAAACTATGGCTAAAGTTAAAATAGCACTCATCAAAGAAGGTAAAGTACCTATTGACAGACGTGTAGCCCTTACGCCCCTCCAAGCAAAACAGGTTATTGATAAGTTTGGTGATGTGGATCTCGTCGTTCAGACTTCTGACATCCGATGTTTTACTGATCAAGATTACAAGGACGCTGGTTTAAAAATCGTAGAAAATGTGGATGACTGTGACGTATTACTTGGCGTTAAGGAGGTTCCTATTCCAAATCTGATTGCTGGAAAGACCTATTTTTTCTTTTCGCATACTATCAAGATGCAACCTTACAATCAGCCCCTAATACGAGAGCTTCTAGATAAGAAAATCAAACTAATAGATTATGAAACTCTCACAGATCCATCCGGGAAGCGAATTATTGCTTTTGGACGATGGGCTGGGATTGTGGGTGCTTACAATGGTATTTGGACGTTTGGTCAGCGCTACAATTTGTTTGACATCCGAAGGGCCTCAGATTGCTTTGATTTAGAAGATTTAAAAACTGAGTATCCTAAAGTCAAACTACCTAAAATAAAAATCGCAATTACTGGAGGTGGTAGAGTAGCCAAAGGCGCTATTGAAGTCCTTCTAGGAATGGACATAAGAAAAGTGACCCCTGCTGAGTACCTCAGCGGAAAATTTGATGAGCCGGTGTTCACTCAATTGAACACCCGCGACTATCATACAAGAAAAGAAGGTGGAGAATTTAGTAGACATGAGTTCTATAAGAGTCCTGAGAACTATGACGCAGATTTTCTAAAATTTGCTCAAACAACAGATCTGCTTATAGCGTCTGCATTCTGGGATCCAAGCTCGCCAGTCTTGTTTGACCGCAAGGATATTTTGAAAACTGATTTCAAAATCAAAGTTATTGCAGACATCACTTGTGACATAGAGGGATCCATCCCATCCACTAAAATGCCCAGCACAATAGAAGACCCTATCTACGACTACAATCCAAGTGACGATGAGACGGAGAAAGCACTCAGTGATGAAGGAAATATTACGGTAATGGCTGTGGATAATCTTCCATGCGAATTACCACGTGATGCGTCTGAGAGTTTTGGGAAGGAGCTACTCAATAACGTATTACCAGAGCTTCTTGGCGATGACAACAATGACGTCATTAAGAAGGCCACCATTACAAATGCTGGTAAGCTCACTTCTTATTACCAATATTTAGAAAATTACGCAGCAGGAAAAGAATAATGAAAGTACTTGTAATAGGTTCGAGTGGACAACTCGGCTCAGAAATCAATGATCTCAAAGGAGAGTTCTCACAACTTGAATTTGATTTTGTAGACTATCCTGAAGTGGATGTCACCAACAATCGACATGTCAATGAGCTGTTTAAAAACAACCAGTACGACTATTGTATCAATTGTGCGGCCTATACAGCCGTAGACCAAGCAGAAAAGGATAGAGCTGCTGCAACTGCGCTCAATGCGCAGGCTTGCTTAACGATAGCCAAGGCTTGTATTCCCTACAAAGTCATTTTAATTCATATTTCCACTGACTTTGTGTTCAATGGGACTGGTAATATTCCCCTTATTGAATCACAGCTTACTGATCCAGTGAATTACTATGGCTTAACAAAATTAAAAGGTGAGTTACTCATTCAGGGCGCATTAAAAAATCACTTTATTTTCAGAACATCTTGGCTCTACTCAACTTTTGGAAAAAACTTTGTGAAAACGATGATTAGCCTTTCGGAAACCAAGGAAGAACTAAACATCATCATTGATCAAATCGGCTCTCCTACTTACGCACGAGATTTAGGCCGGGCTATACTCCATATCATAGACTCAAAATCAACAGCTTATGGATTGTACCATTACAGCAATGAAGGAATCGCGTCATGGTACGATTTCACAAAAGCAATTTTTGAATTCAAAGAAATCAGAACAGCTGTATTTCCTATCCCAACAGAGAAATACCCTACCCCCGCAGCTAGACCTCATTACAGTGTAATGGATAAATCTAAATTCAAGGAAACTTTTAATTTGAAAATTCCACACTGGCGAGAAAGCCTGATGGAATGTGTTTCAAAACTTTAACCTAAAAACCCCAGATTGCTCTGGGGTTTTCGATTGAAGCTAAAGTTGTACCTATCAGCCTATGAGAGAGCTTTATCAACATCCCTCATTGATATAACTACTCAGAATAGTCAACCCCTAATTTTTTCAAATTAGCAATTGAGTTGGACTTCACAAATTGGCTAGGATTAAGAGTAAGGCACTTTTTAAATTCTTTAATCGCATTTTTGTTATCTCCTTTAGCAACATACGCCTCACCCAAACTATCATGCGAGTTAGCATCAGTCGGATTCCTCTTCACATTAAGCTTCATGTATTCGATAGCTTTATCGTACTCTTGCACTCCCAGCATTTGGTACCCGAGAAAATTCAGCTGGGTAATATTTGCCAGCTGAGCAGCTTCGTCTGCCACCTCTATACCCTCAACTCGATCTCCTTTTTGGATCAAAAGCCCGGCTTTGACAGATAGATTTTGACCATTTTTTGTGTTAGAAATGGAAGCCTCCGCCCACCTAATACCCTCGTCATGATTGGTGTTGTTTTGAAAACAATACTGAGCAGCAGATAAGGACCCTTGCCATCCAAACCCTCTTTGTCCTCTAAGTTCATCCCTCATACTTTGAAGCACTACTTGTTGAGAACTAGCTACTTCTATTGGAATCATTTTGTCATCCCAAAGCAGCGCCAAAGTCCCTTTCATATTTTCAAAAGACACAAATTCATAGGTCAGTACGTTGGTAAATGGTGCGTTCTTAAGTTCCGTTTCGACTCTAAGTACATCTTCTTCTTCATTGTACCAAAAACTACCCCACGATGAAGTATTGCTAGAGAATATCACAGTGACTTTTCCGCTTTCTTCAGGAATCATGTGCAAACCATAGCTACCAGCAGCGAGCCCTTTTCCTGCTATATCCACATCTGTTGAAAAGGATATTACTGTGTTTTCATTTGCTCCTGCCCTCCATGGCATAGGTTGGTTGTTTCCAAATCCATTTGGCGCCAGACCGTATGGAACTTGATTACCCCATATTTGACCGGTTCGATCATTATTCCCTCGAATCACAGACGGCCTGGAGTAGTTAACCACGACTTGAGTCAACCCAATGGATTGAGTCAAAGCAGCTGCTGGGCTTGGTCTGGGTAGTGTTACTTGAGCTACTGAAGTAGAACCTAAAAACAGGATCAACCCTAAAAAAAGTGTAGCACTTGATATCAATGTTCTCATAATAGTTAGTGTTTGTTCTACTATGGAAACATTTCTGATAAATATCAACTGTTTGTTTTACAAATTCGGTTCATAGCTTACACGAAAGGACAAAAAAAAGAGCCAAGATGAAATTACCTTGGCTCTGAAGTTATGTCAATAGTGAATTAACCATTCATTGAAACAAGAAATTCATCGTTGTTTCTAGTTCCTTTCATTTTGCTTAGTAGGAATTCCATTGCTTCATTGCTATTCATGTCAGACATGAATTTGCGCAGAATCCAAACCCTTCTAAGTTCCTCAGGATCCATCAGCAAGTCTTCTCTACGTGTACCAGAAGCAGGTACATCAATCGCAGGGTAAACTCGTTTGTTGGAAAGTTTTCTGTCAAGTTGAAGCTCCATATTACCTGTTCCTTTGAATTCTTCAAAGATTACTTCGTCCATTTTAGAACCTGTCTCTATCAATGCCGTAGCTATGATCGTCAAAGAACCACCATTCTCAACATTTCTTGCTGCCCCAAAGAATCTCTTTGGCTTATGAAGTGCATTGGCATCCACACCACCAGACAAAATCTTACCAGATGAAGGCACCACCGTATTGTATGCTCTAGCCAGACGTGTGATAGAGTCCAAAAGGATCACTACATCGTGACCACATTCTACCATTCTTTTGGCTTTTTCTAACACAATACTTGAAACCTTCACATGCTTATCAGCTTGCTCATCAAAAGTAGAAGCGATTACTTCAGCCTTTACAGATCTTGCCATATCAGTTACCTCCTCTGGTCGCTCATCAATGAGTAGAATCATCAAGTAAACCTCAGGGTGGTTTTCGGCTATTGCGTTAGCTATATTTTTCAGCAGGACTGTTTTACCAGTTTTAGGCTGAGCTACTATCATACCTCTTTGTCCCTTTCCGATAGGAGCAAATAAGTCAACTATTCTTGTAGAATAGTTATCCGCCTTGGAGCTAAGATTTAATTTTTCCTCTGGAAAAAGTGGCGTCAAATATTCAAAAGCAACTCGATCTCTGATCTCTTCAGTTGTTTTTCCATTGACACTGGATACTCTTAGTAGTGCGAAATACTTCTCACCATCTTTTGGAGGACGAATTTGTCCCATCACGGTATCTCCTGTTTTCAGGCCAAAGAGCTTGATTTGAGATGGTGAAACATAAATATCATCAGGGCTAGCCAAATAATGATAATCGCTAGAGCGCAAGAATCCGTAACCATCTTGCATGATTTCCAAGACTCCCTCATTTTCAATTACACCATCAAATTCCTTGATGTCCTCATTGAACTGAGCCTTTTTACTTTTATGATCGCTTCTAGGCTCACGACGTTCTCTCGGCTCTTTGTTATCGGTATCTGACGAGTTGTCATCCGCATCGTGCTCTTTGCGCTTATTCGGACGATCCGTTGACCTAGGCTCTCTTGGAGGTCTTGAATCCTTACTTGGTTCTTCTTTTTCTTCCTTCTCCTGAGCAGGAGCAGATTTATCGTCAGCAATTTCGATATCAAGAGACTTCAAGATATCATCAGATTCACCAAGTTCCTTTTGTGCTTCTGGCTCCTCCTTTACGTTCTCTCTCTTCTTGCCCGCAGGTCTTGGCTTAGGTTTTGTGGGCCGCTCTTCTCTTGCTTTCTCAGGCTTTGTATCCTTCTTGATTTTTTGAATTTCGTTATCAGGCAAAGAAGCCTGTTTCTCTAGGATCTCATAGATAAGCTCCTTTTTTGCAATTTTTTTAGCATTCTTCACGCTAAGCTCTTCAGCAATCTCTCTAAGTTCAGAAAGAAGCCTTTCGCTCAAATCGTCTAAAGTGTACATAAAATAGGGATTGTGGGTTTAGTTAAACCTGTTTCTTTTGATAAGAAACGTGTGGAAATGTTTGTAATAAAAAGTATGAAATGGGCTGTATTTGTGTTAGCCACTTGAATTGATGTACAAGTATATGCTAACGCTGAATATTTCACAAACTTACTCACTAAATTCTGTAAACCTGCAAATTCTATTAAATCCTCACTGCACTTCTATAATTGCTAGAATCACGGTTACTTTGCACCTCCAAAAATCAAACGAAATGTTAGTATTAAGTAACATCAGAGAAAATTTCCAAGAGTATAAAGAAGGTCTATTGAAGAGAGGAATCCAATCTGCTGAGGAAGATTTGAATGCCTTGATCAACATCGATGACCAAAGGAAAAAGACTCAACAAAGCCTTGACGAAATCAAGACAAAGTCTAATCAGTTAGCAAAAAATATTGGACAGCTCTTTAAAGAAGGCAAACAGGCTGACGCTAACTCGGCTAAAGAAGAAACGACTAAGCTGAAATCGGAGAGTAAGATTTTGGCCGATAAGTTGGCTGCTTTCGAAAATCAGCTTCTTGAAAAGCTTTATACCATCCCAAACATTCCTAATGCCTTAGTGCCGGCTGGAAGGAATGAAGAGGATAATGAAATAATAAAGCTTGTAGATGGCGCCATCCCTCAACTTTATGTTGGAGCTAAACCTCATTGGGATTTGATTACCCAGTATGACATTATAGATTTTGAACTTGGCAATAAAGTAACGGGAGCTGGATTCCCATTTTATAAGAAACAAGGTGCCAGATTAGTACGTGCTTTGGTGAACTACTTCTTGGATGAAGCTCAGAAAGCTGGATTTGATGAAGTGCAAACACCAATTCTAGTCAATGAAGATTCTGGATATGGCACAGGTCAATTGCCAGATAAAGAAGGCCAGATGTACGGGATTACTGACTCTAACCTTTATCTAATTCCAACTGCTGAAGTGCCAATTACCAATATCTACAGAGACGTCATCATAGAGGACAAAGACTTACCAATAAAGCATGTCGGATATACCCCTTGTTTTCGTAGAGAAGCTGGTTCTTGGGGTGCACATGTACGTGGGCTTAACAGACTGCACCAGTTTGATAAAGTAGAGATTGTACAGATTAGTCGGCCAGAAGAATCTTATGGTTTGCTTGACGAAATGGTGTCGCATGTAGAATCCCTGATCAAAAATCTAGGACTACCATATCGAATTTTACGTCTTTGCGCTGGTGATTTAGGTTTCACATCTGTGATCACCTACGATTTTGAAGTGTATTCTGCTGCTCAAGAAAAATGGCTAGAAGTAAGCTCTGTTTCTAATTTTGAAACGTACCAAGCCAATAGACTGAAGCTTAGAATCAAGGATAAAGATGGTAAAAAACAATTGGCTCACACGCTGAATGGTTCAGCATTAGCTGTGCCTAGAATCCTTGCGGCAATTCTTGAAAATAATCAAACGCCAGATGGAATTGATATTCCTGAAGTACTCAGACCCTACACAGGCTTCAGCAGGATCAGTTAGCCCTCCTCATGAGGCACTAGGTATTTAATTAATTTTGCATAGAGATGATCGGGATGAAATGGTTTGACCACAAAATCAGTGAGCCCTGTCTCCTTCATTTGCTTTTCAAAATCAATCAAGGCTGCTGCTGTGAGGGCTAAAATTGGTAATTGAGCACCTAAGGCTCGAAGTTTTGTGGTGGCTTGATAGCCATCCATTACCGGCATTTGGAGGTCCATTAAGATCAAGTCGTACTTATCCTTCTCATATTTTTCCACAGCTACTTGACCATTTTCGGCAAGGTCTACCTTGCAATGCCACTTTTCAAGAAAACGCTGTGCTACCATTATATTAATAGCATTGTCCTCAACCAACAAAATCCTTTTACCCTTTAATGGATCTACCAGTAGGCTAGGCTTAGATATTTTCTGCCTGTGACCTTTTGAAAGTTTCATTCGCATGATGAAGTAGAACTCCGAACCTTTGCCTAGTTCACTATTGAGCTGAATCTGAACGCCCTGAAGCTCAAGGATTTTTTTAGAAATAGCCAAGCCCAGTCCAGTCCCACCATAAGTTCTATTGATCGAAGTGTTGGCTTGATTGAAACGTTCAAAAATCTTCTGGCGATCCATTTGTGAGATCCCAATCCCTGTGTCTTTCACCGCGAATCTAATAGCGATATCCTCCGGATCACGCTGCACATGCGTCATACTGACTGTAACTGTTCCCTCTTTAGTGAATTTGATTGCATTACCAATCAAATTGGAAAGCACTTGAGTTAAACGACCTTCATCGCCTTC
The DNA here is from genome assembly GCA_964351885.1 of uncultured Marinoscillum sp. Lineage (GTDB taxonomy): Bacteria > Bacteroidota > Bacteroidia > Cytophagales > Cyclobacteriaceae > Marinoscillum. Next base: position 26,870 of record CAYGPP010000007.1, on the reverse strand, counting down.
ATATAATGATGGCAATTTTGGATCAAAATAAAATTCTAGAACCGTACTCTTTTCTTCAGCAATAGCACTAAAGCCGTTCACCAAGTTGGCCCCCAAAGATTTCAAATCAATAAAGTTATCCTCCAACACAAGACCACCGGCCTCCAGCTTATTATAATCTAAAATATCATTGAGAAGTCTTAATAGATTCTCAGAAGAAAACTTAAGAGTTCTCAGCGAGCTCATTTGATCTTTCCGAGGGTGACTATCTATCAAATGATGAGTGAGTCCTATGACTGCATTCATAGGAGTCCTTATCTCATGCGACATGGTTGAAAGAAAATCAGACTTGGCAAGTAATGCTACTTCTGCCTCTTTTCGATTTTTCTCCCAAAGGATAGCTACTTGCTGAGAGGTGGTAACCGATTGTAAAAAAAAGAAAACTACATAGCCAAAGGGCACTAAAAATTCTGGAAGTTGCATCCAACCCAAATGCTCAAAGCTGATCAAAGCAAGTACAGACAAAATGATACTAATACCAACAATCCCAAATCTTGATCCGGGTCGATTGTTAATCAATGCCTTAACGTAAATGTAGAAGCCAACTCCAATTCCGAGCAGAATGAAAAATAAGAAAACCTGCAAAAACTGAGTAAAAAAATATGGTGGAGTGACCAGCACGGTGATGACAAATAGAATAGCAACTCCAATAATTACCAAATCCACATACTTGGGAGAGTCCTCGGGATAAGTAGTATAAACGTACTTAACCAAAAATATAGTCATTAAGTAGATGATAAAGTACTCCAGTTTCACTGCAAGAAGCCAAGAAATATCCGGATAAAGCCAAGTCACCAAATAGCTATCTCTGCCAAATATGAAATAACTAAAAGTGAGACAGAAGAGTGAAAAGTAAAGAATACTCTTTTGTCTTCTTCCAAAAAAATAAAGACCGAGAAAAAAGAGCCCACCCATAATCAAGGCTCCTGTCAGTAAAGCATCAAGTGTCAAAATAAGGTTTTGTTGGCCAATAAGGGCTTCTTTTTTACCGAGCATCACGCTACTCAATGCCCCTCCCCTGTAATGTCGGAAATTTGAAATTTGGATGGTAAAAACATTCGTATCTCTCAGAATCTCCTTTGGAATCATATGTGTCTCAAGTCTCCATTGTGGCACAGAAGTCTCCATACTTCTACCTACTATGCCATTCTTAGCGATCATTTTATCGTTAATATAAAATTGATAGCTGTTATATAACGGAGGTATGGTTATTGCATAATCATCGGTCCTATCAAGAAGAACCTGAATCTGATAGGTTCCGAAACCAATCGCTGAGTAGTTAGCTTCTGGCAGATCGTTCCATATCAAGGGAAAGTCGACTAAGTCACCATTGTGAGAAGAGAATTGCCCCGAAGTAATCAGTTCCTTCCAATAAAAAATCCACTCTCCATCCAAACTAATCGGTTCAGCTAGGCTATTAAATCGCAAGTCAATAAACCCTTTAGAAACGGACTGGGCATAACAATCCGTGATTCTCAGGCAAAAAGTGAGAATGAAGAACACTCTAAAAATAATGATTCTCTTCAAGGACAAAATTCTATTTGGTTTAACTGAAGCTTTCGGATAACGAAAAACGCCGTACCAAATGTAAGAGCATGTGCACAACTCACCTAAATCTTTGGCTGATTTTAATAAATCATTATACTTTAGTCAAATGAAAATACGAAAAGGAACAATTGAAGATATTCCAAGAGCATTTGAACTCATCAAAGAGTTGGCACTATTTGAAAAAGCGCCTAAAGAAGTAACCAATACGATCACCATGATGGAAAAAGACGGCTTTGGAGATAATCCTATCTTCGGTTTCGTAGTGGCAGAAGATGATGGAGTTATTTATGGTATGTCTATGTACTATTGGCGATACTCTACATGGAAAGGCAAGCGTATTTATCTTGAAGACTTAATAGTGACAGAATCGAAACGTGGATTGGGTCTTGGGAAAATGCTTTTTGATGAAACCATAAAGGTTGGTAAGTCAGAAGGCGCAACTGGGATGATGTGGCAAGTGCTAGACTGGAATACACCGGCTATTGAATTCTACAAAAAATATGAGGCCAAGATTGAAGAAGAATGGCTGAACTGCAGTTTAAACTTTTAAACCTCTTCCAAGAAGGTTCTAAAGGCAACAAACTTGTTGGGGTATCTATCCAAAGCCTCCTTTTGCAGATTTGCAGCATAATTATCTAAATAGTCATTAAGGTTCTCTATTCCAGCGGCAAAGTATTGAATAGCATAAGTTGTTCCTGTTGCTTCCGGATCATCATTGAGGAGTTTCAAAAATTTATTATCGACGAAGCACCCGGTACTCATCACCTTTGGAACATGAGTTGTTTTCATCCATGAAAACCAATCCTTTTCCACAGATGAGTCAATATTTACAGTAACATTATACAAAATCATAGCAATCATTAATATTCGATAAACAACTCCAAGGTAAAAGGGTTTGAAACGCACATGATGAATCTATCAAAATATATTTTCCTCCCGGTTATTGTTCTTATTCTTCATATTGTCGGTGCTATAGGTACAGTTTTTTTCCATTATACAGACTTGTTTATAGCCTTAACTCCTCTTAATCTACTTCTGACCACTGCGTTACTTTTATATGGGCACCAACATATCAATAAAAAAGTAATCCTCGGACTGGTATTATGCTCATGCCTTGGTTACGCTATAGAAGTCGTTGGAGTCAAGACTGGATGGCCATTTGGCGCATATACCTATGGAGAAGTTTTAGGGTTTAAGCTCTTGGGAGTTCCGCTGATCATAGGCTTTAATTGGTTTCTGCTTTCCTACTGTTTTTATCTCCTCACCTCCACCTTAGCGATCAATTCTCTATTCAAGTCTGCCATCGCTGCATTTGGAATGGTGCTTTTAGATCTTTTGATTGAGCCGGTTGCGATAGTACTAGGATACTGGTCATGGCAATCTCACCAAATCCCGATCACCAATTATGCGGCTTGGTTTTGCATTGCAATAGTCTTTCAAATCGCTCTGAATCGGATCAAGAGCACGGGCCCTAGAAGTCTTGCATTAATAATTTTGCTCTCACAATTCATTTACTTTTGTGCTATTTTCATTTTCAAAGTCTAAACACTTTTGATTTGAAGGTGTTATGGTCAATAATTCAATCTATCGCCGTTAGAAAAAATTTATGAGTACATTTTCTATTAAAGACTTAGAACACTTATCAGGCATCAAAGCCCACACTTTGAGAATCTGGGAGCAAAGATATGAGCTAATAAGCCCTAAAAGAACGGAGACTAATATTAGATACTACGATGACATGGATCTAAAATTAGTGCTCAATGTGGCTCTGCTAAAAGAAAATGGGTTTAAGATCTCTAAGATCGCTGAAATGCAAGAAACGGTAATGCAAGCCGAAGTACGCAGGTTAACAGAAAAAAGTCTTCGCTATCCAGAACAAGTTCATGCGCTAACGCTTTCTATGATTGATCTAGATGAAACGAGGTTCGAAAAACTGATTGCAACGAATATTCTCAAGTTGGGATTCGAAAAAACAATGATAAACGTGATCTATCCATTTTTATCTAAAATCGGCATTCTATGGCAAACTGGAGCCATCAATCCAGCACAAGAGCATTTTATCACCAACCTTATAAGGCAAAAATTGATTGTAGCAATAGATGGTCAATATGAAGAAATAACCCCAGAGGCAAAGAAATTCATACTGTATCTACCTGAAGGGGAGCTGCACGAACTAAGTCTACTATTCTCAGACTATTTGATCTCTTCTCGTGGACATAAGTGTATATACCTCGGGCAGTCACTTCCATTCGAAGATCTTAAAAATGTGTATGACATACATAAGGCTGATTATATAGTAAGCGCTTTGACCTCAGTGCCAGGTCCCGCGGAAATTCAATCTTATGTAAACAACCTGGCGAACACTTTTCCCGAGGCTCAGATATTGCTTTCGGGCTATCAAGTAGTGGGTCAAGATATAGACTGCCCAACTAATGTCACACTTCTCACCAGAAACGAACAGCTTCTTGATCGCTTAGAAGCGATCAATAAACTTACAGTTTGATTGAACATTACCCATTTTGGTTAAACACTTACACAAGACGCAATTAACTGCAATTCAATCGCAACCGACTGATAATGAGTATTTAATGCCTATTTATTTGATTCGCCTCATCTAAAAACACGATTACTGTTTAAGTTTTCTATGTTTTTATTAAACAATATCTTGTTATTCTGTTTAATCTTTCATACATTTGATTAAACAAAATGCAAAAACTATGACGGCTCTAGAATTCAGTTACAAAGTAGATCAACTCACAAGTTCTTTAAAGCCATTTGCTCTGAAGCTCACAAGAGACATGGAGGACGCAAATGATCTTTTGCAAGAGACCATTCTGAAGGCATTCACCAACAGAGATAAGTTCGCTGATGGCACCAATCTCAAGGCTTGGATGTACACGATAATGAAAAACACTTTCATTACAAACTACCAGAGAATGGTGAGAAGAAACACGTTCATAGATACTACCCAAAATCTACATTATATAAATTCTTCAGACAGTACGATTCAAAACCATGCTTACACTGATTTTGCCATGAAGGATATCAATTTCGCAATTGATCATCTGCAGGATACTTATAAAGTGCCTTTCATGATGCATTTCAGAGGTTTCAAATATCATGAGATTGCTGAGAAATTGAATATTCCAATTGGCACTGTGAAAAATAGAATACACATTGCAAGGAAAGAGTTGAAGGATCAACTCAAAGTATATGCGAAGAAAAACTAAATGCCAAAAAAAGTAGGAATTATTGGTTCAGGTTTCGCCGGACTTTCGGCAGCCTGCCACTTAGCAAAGGCTGGATACGATGTTTCAGTTTTTGAAAAGAACAGTACACCTGGTGGTAGAGCCAGACAGTTGAAGCTGTCTGGTTTTACTTTTGATATGGGCCCCTCATGGTATTGGATGCCCGATGTATTCGAACATTTTTTCAAGCAATTCGACAAAGCACCTTCTGATTATTATACACTGGAACGCCTTGACCCTTCTTACAGAGTCAAGTTCAAAGATGAATCCATAGATCTTCCGGCTAACATGGAAGAGCTAGAAGCACTTTTTGAAAAAATCGAACCCGGTGCAGCGAAAGCACTTAGAGAGTTTTTAAGACAAGCAGCATTCAAATATGAGGTTGGTATTAATGACTTGGTATATAAGCCGAGTCGATCCCTTCTAGAGTTTGTTGATGGACGTATCCTTACAGGCCTTCTGAAAATGGATGTTTTCACATCTATGAGTAAGCATATACGGAAGTTCTTCAAACACGAAAAGCTGATTCAGCTTCTTGAATTTCCAGTTCTTTTCCTTGGTAGCACTCCTGAAAATACTCCAGCACTATACAGTCTCATGAACTATGCTGACATGTCACTAGGCACTTGGTATCCCAAAGGGGGGATGTATAAGATAGTAGAAGGGATGGTTACTTTAGCGCAGGAGCTTGGAGTGAAATTTCATTACGATCATGCCGTGACCTCTTTCACTTACCAAGAAAAATCAATCAAATCCATAGTTACATCGCAAGGTGAGTATGACATTGATATAGCAGTTGGATCTGCAGACTATGAGCATATAGATCAAACCATCCTTCCAAGCTCATTAAGCAATTACAATAAAAAATACTGGGAAGGAAGAACCATGGCTCCTTCGTCATTGCTTTTCTATTTGGGCATAGACAAAAAGCTACCGAACATGCAGCATCATGTGCTTTTCTTCGATGAAGACTTTAAGCAACATGCGCATGAAATCTATAATGATCCAAAATGGCCATCGAAACCATTGCTTTATACTTCGGTCACATCATTGACAGATGACTCTGTTGCACCTATTGGATGTGAAAATCTGGTTGTACTTATTCCAGTAGCTCCAGGGTTGACAGATACTGAAGAAACTAGAGATAGGTATTTCGAAATGGTGATGAATAGACTGGAAGCTTTTACTGGAACAGATATAAGAAATCATATCGTAGTGAAGCAGAGTTTTGCTCACAATGATTTTGTCAATGACTACAATTCGTTTAAAGGAAATGCTTATGGTTTGGCTAATACGCTTAAGCAAACTGCAATCCTCAAACCTTCATTGAAAAATAAAAAACTTAAGAATCTATATTTCACTGGTCAATTAACTGTTCCTGGTCCAGGTGTTCCTCCAACAATCATATCAGGAGAAGTTGTTGCCCGTGAGATTTCTAAGGATTTTAAATAGTTTTGATCAATGGATCTTTACTCTGAAACTGCCCTGAAATGTAGTAAGCTGATCACTCAGCTCTATAGCACTTCCTTTACCTTAGGGATCAGGACATTAGACAAGAAGCATCATTTCGCCATTTATGCTATTTACGGTTTTGTTCGCTATGCCGACGAAATAGTGGATACGTTTCACGATCACGACAAAGCCGATTTATTAGAGCGATTTAAGAATGATGCTTTTAAAGCAATTTCAGAAAAAATAAGTCTCAATCCTGTTCTCCATTCATTTCAATTGATTGTTAATGAATACAATATTGATCATGAGTTGATTCAAGCCTTTCTGAAAAGTATGGAGATGGATCTTCTCAACGAAACCTATAATCAAGATGGGTATGAAGAGTATATCTATGGGTCAGCAGAAGTGATAGGCTTGATGTGTTTGAGAATATTCACACATGAAAATCCTTCAGAGTACGAACGCTTACGCCCAACTGCCAAACGATTGGGGGCAGCTTTTCAAAAGGTCAATTTCCTTCGAGATATCAATAGTGATTTTAAAGAACGCGGTAGAGTATATTTTCCGGGTGTTGACTTTTCTGAGTTTACTCAATCAGATAAACAAATAATAGAAGATGACATAGCTCAGGATTTTGACGAAGCCTTGAAAGGGATAAAACAACTACCAAAAAGTGCACGAGCTGGTGTCTATCTTGCTTATGTTTATTACCTGCAGCTATTCAAGAAGATCAAAAATTTACCTTCAAGTAAAATTGCGAATGCGAGGGTTAGAGTTCCCAATTTTATCAAATTCATCCTACTCATCCGAACCTTACTCCTCAATAGACTAAATATACTGAAGTGAGTTACTTATATCTCATTTTAAATCTAGCCACTTTGTCCTTTCCTTTGGTAAGATCTTTCGAACCCAAAGTGAATTATTTATCTCGCTGGAAAGCACTGTTCCCTGCCATTATCATAACGGCTACATTTTTTATTATTTGGGATGTTCTGTTCACCAAAGCTGGAATTTGGGGCTTCAATCAAGACTATCTATTGGGGATCACCTTTCTTTATCTGCCGCTGGAGGAATGGCTATTTTTCATTACAGTGCCATTTGCCAGTGTATTCATCTATGATTGTATCCATGCCTTTTTTCCAAGAATAAAGTCATCCAAAACACTGCATATAACCACTCTCACACTAGGCGTTTTGTTAATAATCGTTGCCTTTCTTTATCAGGAAAAGACCTACACCTTCTGGAATTTCCTTTTTAGTGGTTTTTGCCTAGTTGTCATTGGGTATCTCAATCCAAATTGGTTAGGTAAATTTTGGGTAGCATATTTCATTCATCTAATCCCGTTCATTACGGTCAATGGCGTTCTTACTGGTTCTTTAATAGACAGCCCTATCGTATGGTATAATAATGATGAAAATCTATCAATACGCCTTTTTACTATTCCAATAGAAGATACTGTTTATGCGCTACTGCTACTCCTGATGAATGTGGGTATTTACGAATTTCTAAATAAACGTTTTAGTCTCAGAACATTAGCATACGCAAATTAGTTATAGCCCCATGCTTAATCTCAATGTAAATATTGACGACAATTCAGGCTTCTGTTTCGGTGTGGTATACGCCATAGAAATGGCAGAAGATATCTTGGATGAAGATGGACAACTTTATTGTCTGGGAGATATCGTTCACAATGATGAGGAAGTCAAACGACTTGAATCGAAAGGTCTGAAAATCATTAGTCATGACGATTTGTCTGAAATAAAAAATGAAAAGGTTTTAATCAGGGCTCACGGTGAGCCTCCAGCCACTTACAAAATTGGAATAGAGAATAATCTTACACTCATAGACGCCTCGTGCCCTGTGGTATTGAAGCTTCAAAATAGAATCAAAAATTCATACGATAAAGAAGAGGAAATCTTCATCTATGGAAAGCACGGTCACGCGGAAGTAATTGGTCTAAAGGGACAGACTAATAACAACGCAACTGTCTTTCAAGATCTGTCAGAACTAGACACCTCTTCACTTCCGTCAGAAATGACGCTCTACAGTCAGACCACAAAAAGCACAGATAATTTCTATGACATCAAAGAAAAATTAGAAAGCTCTGGAATTGCGGTTAAGGCCCATGACACTATATGTAGGCAGGTATCTAATAGAGACAAAGAGCTTAGAATGTATTCGAAAAAATTTGAAGTTATTATTTTTGTATCTGGAACTAAATCTTCAAACGGGAAGGTTTTATATAATATTTGCAAGGAAAATAATCCCAACAGTCACTTCATATCCAATAAAAGTGAACTACGTGAAGAGTGGTTTTCAGAAAGTGACTCTGTAGGTATTTGCGGTGCAACCTCCACTCCTATGTGGTTAATGGAGGAAGTTCGCGAAGAACTCTTAAAGTATTAAAATGAATTACCTCATAAACACGGGTATTGTACTCATTGCATTTTTCGGAATGGAAGGAGTAGCCTGGGCAACCCACAAATACATAATGCACGGAGTAATGTGGACTTGGCACAGGTCCCATCACAAAAAACATCCCCACACATTAGAGCGGAATGATCTCTTCGCGCTTGTATTTAGCTTACCATCCATTCTACTCATTATAGCAGGGTTTGAAATCCCAGAACTTGACTTTCTTAAATATGTTGGATTTGGAATTTTAGGCTATGGTATTTTCTACTTTGTTTTTCATGATATTATCGTTCATAGACGAATTCAGATTCCTTTTAAGGCGAAGAGTAGCTACATGAAGAGAATAATGAAAGCCCATTACGTACATCATGAGGTTCACACCAAACAAGGAGCAGAAGCATTTGGCTTTCTTTTTGCCCTGAAAAAATACGAATCAAACGTTGATGAACGGGCAAATTAAGTCGTTGATCGAATTTATCACAAGCGAATAATATAAAAACGTTATTGTTGATATTCATACGGTGTTACGCACAGTATTGAGAATCCAGTTGAACTGTTTAACAAACAATCGCTATGACTAACCAAGAAGAATCGTGGGGCTCTATAAAAGGCTTCAGCAATTATGAAATCTCTAGTAACGGGAAGATTAAGAGCAAAACAAGAAAGACCTGGCACAAAGGCAGTAAAACTAACATGACCATCAAAGGTAAAATGATGAAGCAACGTTGGAACAAGCTGTGTAAATGCTATTTTCTGGATCTTATCGATGATGATAAGAAAAGAAAGACTGTTTATCCGCACAAAGAGGTGGCAAAGACATTTGTCGAAAATAATGATCCTGATAATTTGACCATGATTATCCACTTGGATAATAATCCAAGAAGTAACAAAGCCGATAACCTCAAATGGGTTACAGCCTCTGATCACATGAAATGGCAATTTGAAGTAGGAAACAAAAACAACTTCAAAGTATGGAAAACAAGGAAGAAACGCTACAAAAATGGCTTCAAGCCAGACACAGTACTTCCAGGCAGACCAAAAAAGGTGAAACCTGAAGAAAAGCAGCATAATAAAAGGCCGTCATAGACGGCCTTTTTTATTTCATGGATTTGTAAGTCCTTAAAACACCAACTATCCCCAGAACTATTCCTAGCCCTAAGCATACATAATACCAAGGCTCAGACATTGAGTATGATCCTGAAACAGCATTCCCAATTACCTTACCTAAGTTATTAGGAGAGTGGGTCTGAGCCCAATAAATCATAAAAATTCCCACCGCCAACATCACAAGCCCCCTTATCATTCCACTTTTCATTTGTCGAAATCGTTTAGTTCAATCACAACTTAATAAAAGAAATCCAAAATTTAGGACTATAAACTAGCAATACGCATTGCGTATTCTCAGATTATGATAATATTCTTTGAAAATTGGTATCTGCTAATTTTCCCGTGGAGATCAAGTGACTTAAATTTGCCGCAATTTGGACTAATCTAAACCACACTATGCCTAAGGATTCTAGCATCAAATCAATTCTGATTATTGGAAGCGGACCTATAATTATCGGACAAGCATGTGAGTTTGACTACTCAGGATCTCAAGCTGCCAAGTCACTTAGGGAAGAAGGAATTGAAGTGATTCTGATTAATAGCAATCCTGCTACCATCATGACAGATCCGGGCACTGCAGATCATGTCTATCTGAAACCACTTACCAAAACCTCGATTAAGGAGATTCTGGAAAAGCATAATATCGATGCTGTCCTACCCACCCAAGGTGGTCAAACCGCGCTTAACCTCGCTATCGATTGCGATAAAGCAGGGATTTGGGAAAAATATAATGTCAGAATTATCGGGGTAGATATAAATGCAATCGAGACCACAGAAGATCGGGAGAAATTCCGATTAAAAATGGCGGAAATAGGCGTTCATACATGCAAAGGAGAGACAGCTACTTCCTTTTTGAAAGGAAAAGAAATCGCACAAGAAATAGGATTCCCACTAGTCATTAGGCCCTCTTATACACTAGGTGGTTATGGTGGTGGGTTTGTGAATAGTCCTGAAGAATTTGATAATGCTCTTAACGCGGGACTTCAAGCCTCTCCTATCCACGAAGTATTGGTAGAACAAAGTATCCTAGGTTGGAAAGAGTATGAACTCGAACTACTCAGAGATAACTTAGGTAATATCATTATCATTTGTAGTATTGAGAATTTTGATCCGATGGGGGTGCATACTGGAGACTCCATCACTGTAGCCCCTGCTATGACTCTTCCAGACACAGTCTATCAGCACATGCGTGATTTGGCAAAAAGAATGATGCATGCTATTGGTCAATTTGCTGGAGGGTGTAATGTTCAGTTTGCGGTGCATCCTGAAACTGACGAAATTGTAGGTATAGAAATTAATCCTCGTGTTTCGCGATCATCAGCATTAGCTTCAAAAGCTACGGGTTATCCCATTGCGAAAATAGCTGCCAAGCTGGCAATAGGTTACAATTTGGATGAATTGAATAACCAAATTACAAAAACAACTTCTGCCTTTTTCGAGCCAGCACTTGATTATGTAATCGTAAAAATTCCTCGTTGGAATTTTGATAAATTTCCTGGAGCAGACAGAAAGCTTGGCTTGCAAATGAAATCTGTAGGAGAAGCAATGGGAATTGGAAGAAACTTCCAAGAAGCTTTACAAAAAGCATGTCAGTCGCTAGAAATCAAAAGAAATGGCTTGGGCGCTGATGGAAAGGAACTTACAGATCAACATGCTATACTACATAGCCTTGAGCATCCAAGTTGGAATAGACTATTCCATATCTATGATGCTTTTAAGCTTGGCATCTCGTTTAAGACGATTCAAAAACTCACCAAAATTGATCCTTGGTTTCTACACCAGATTGAAGAGTTAATCCTTTTAGAAAAGGACATTTCCCACTATTCCTTAGACAACATCCCGAAGCAACTCTTAGTGACCGCCAAAGAAAAAGGTTATGCAGATAGACAACTTGCACATGTACTGGGGTGCTTGGAAAGTGAAGTTTACCAACGAAGAATTGATCTTGGTATCAAGCGTGTATATAAGTTAGTGGATACTTGTGCTGCTGAGTTCGAAGCACAAACTCCATATTATTATTCGTCATTTGATGAGGAGAACGAATCCATAGCCTCTGACAAAAAGAAAATAGTGGTTTTGGGATCAGGTCCGAATAGAATTGGGCAAGGAATTGAATTCGATTACTCATGCGTGCATGGCGTATTAGCCGCGAAAGAGTGCGGATATGAGACCATCATGATCAATTGTAATCCAGAAACAGTTTCTACAGATTTTGATGTAGCCGATAAGCTCTACTTTGAGCCAGTGTTTTGGGAACATATCTACGATATTATCCTCCATGAAAAACCAGTCGGAGTAATCGTACAGTTAGGTGGGCAGACCGCCCTAAAGCTGGCAGAAAAGCTAAGCCGTTATAATATAAAGGTAATTGGAACAAGCTATGAAGCACTTGATTTGGCCGAAGATAGAGGTAGATTTTCAGACCTCCTAAAAGAACAAAATATCCCCTATCCAGAGTACGGAACCATTGATGATGCTGATCAGGCCGTAGAGTTATCCAAAAAAATAGGTTTTCCATTACTAGTACGACCAAGTTATGTTTTGGGAGGTCAGAGCATGAAAATAGTGATCAACGAGCAAGAACTTGAAGAACATGTTGTGAAGTTGATGGCAGAAAAGACCGATGGTAAAATTCTATTGGATCATTTCCTTGAGGGAGCTATTGAGGCCGAGGCTGATGCGATTTGTGATGGGGATGACGTGTACATTATTGGAATAATGCAACACATAGAACCCGCAGGAATACACTCAGGGGACTCGTACGCAGTATTGCCCCCTTACAACCTCGGGGATTTTGTCATAAGACAGATAGAAGAATACACAATCAAAATAGCTAAGGCTCTTGAGACAGTTGGACTGATTAATATTCAATTCGCTATTAAAGATGATAGGGTATTTATCATTGAAGCCAATCCACGAGCATCAAGAACAGTCCCATTTATTTGCAAGGCCTATAGAGAGCCATATGTGAAATATGCTACCAAAGTAATGCTAGGGGAGAAGAAGGTCAAAGACTTTGACTTCAAGCCTCACAAGCAAGGTTATGCCATCAAAGAGCCGGTTTTCTCCTTTCATAAATTTCCAAATGTCAACAAAGAACTCGGCCCTGAGATGAAATCCACAGGAGAAGCAATCTATTTTATAGATGATTTGATGGATGATTATTTTTTAGAAATTTACGCTGAACGCAACCGATTCCTTAGTAGATAAGTTAAAAGAGTATTATGTTCAAATTCTTACTAATCATCGGGCTCATATTTTATGTTATTTATCGAGTGGCCGGATTCTTCTTCAAGATGGTATTTCTGTCGGCACAGCAGCGCTCCCAAGGTGGATCACATGCAGAACGCCAAAGTCAGTCAAGACCTAAAAGTGGTAATATTAATATCGATTATGTCCCTCAGGACAAGAAGCATAAGAATGACTTCAAAGGAGGAGACTATGTGGATTTTGAAGAAGTCAAATAATCGACTTTTTGATTCCTCTATAAAACTGTAGTAGATTCTTATCAATTAGTCAACTTCAGTTAGCTTTGCATTTCAATTTAAAGACCTCATATGGCTTGGTTTAAAAGACAAGACAAGGGAATCAACACTCCTACTGCAAAGAAAAAAGAAGCTCCGGACGGACTTTGGTATAAAACTCCTAGCGGGAACATCATCCACATGCGAGAGCTTAGGAATAATGCTTATGTCTGCCCTGATGATGACTATCATGTGAGAATAGGATCGAAGGAATATTTCGAAATTCTCTTTGATGAAAATAAGTTCATCGAATTGGACGCCAACATGACTTCTGCAGATCCTCTTCAATTTACAGATAGCAAGAAATACCCGGACAGAATCATTGCCACGCAGAAAAAAACTGAATTAAAGGATGCGGTAAGAACTGCCCATGGTAAGATGAATGGGAAAGAAATAACGATCAGCTGTATGGACTTTGCGTTTATTGGAGGTTCAATGGGATCTGTAGTTGGTGAGAAAATTGCCCGAGGCATTGATCATGCATTGAAAACGAAAACGCCATTTCTAATGATCTCCAAATCAGGAGGAGCGAGAATGATGGAAGCAGGATTTTCGCTTATGCAAATGGCAAAAACATCGGCAAAATTAGCACTATTGTCAAAGGCTAAAATTCCTTATATCTCCTTATTGACGGATCCAACTACTGGTGGAGTTACTGCCTCATACGCGATGCTAGGAGATTTTAATATCGCAGAACCGGGAGCACTTATTGGATTCGCAGGCCCTAGAGTAATTAGGGAAACAATTGGAAAAGATTTACCCAAGGGCTTCCAAAGCTCTGAATTTGTATTGGATCACGGTTTTCTTGACTTCATTGTCGATAGAAGGCAACTAAAAAACAAACTCAGCACACTACTGAAAATCATCAACTAGTGATCAAACATTTGTGCTCTATCCACAGTTAAATTATCATTCACAAATAGCATGAGCACAATCTTTATTAGGAAAGGTTTATCATTTATATTTGTTCCGTTATTAAGTTCAACAAAAAGGCTCTAGCCCTATGTCATCAATCATTATAACTTCAATTATCGCCTTTACATTGGTGATTCTTCTTCTGGTTTTCATCCTACTTTTCGCGCAATCGAAACTAGTGCAGTCAGGGCCGGTTAGTATCATAGTGAATGGCGATGAGGCCAATCCGATAATTACAACTGCGGGTTCTACGCTATTGTCTACACTCTCAGGTCAAAAAATCTTTCTCCCATCTGCTTGTGGCGGTGGTGGAACTTGCGCTATGTGTAAGTGTACTATTGAAGAAGGTGGTGGAGATGTCTTACCTACGGAAGTTGGTCACCTAAGTCGTACAGAGCAAAAAGAGAACGTAAGACTTTCATGTCAGGTTAAGGTAAAAGAGGATATGCGAATTGAGATTCCAGAAGAAATATTTGGAATCAAGAAATGGGAAGCTACTGTCGTCAGAAACTACAATGTGGCATCTTTTATAAAAGAATTTGTTGTGGAACTACCTGAAGATATGGACTATCAAGCTGGTGGTTACATTCAGATTGAGGTGCCTCCTACAGAAGTAGACTTCAAAAAAATGGATATCACAGCTCATCCTGATGAGCATGACACACCCGATAAATTCCAAAAAGAGTGGGATAAATTTGGTCTTTGGGATCTCAAGATGAAGAATGATGAGACCATAGAAAGAGCATACTCAATGGCTTCTTACCCAGCTGAAGGACGCGAGATAATGCTTAATGTGAGAATCGCTACTCCTCCATGGGATAGAGCAGCTAATGGATGGATGAAAGTCAATCCAGGTATTGCATCCTCTTATATTTTCGGACTGAAAAAAGGAGATAAAGTCACTATTTCTGGTCCTTATGGAGAATTCTTTATCAATCCTACCGATGCAGAAATGCTCTATGTAGGTGGTGGTGCAGGTATGGCACCTATGAGATCACATCTCTATCACTTATTCAAAACATTAGAAACGGGTAGAAAAGTAAGCTACTGGTATGGAGGCAGGTCAAAAAGAGAACTGTTTTACATTGATCACTTCAAACAACTAGAAGATAAGTTCCCTAATTTCAAATTCTATATGGTTCTCTCAGAACCTATGGAAGAAGATAACTGGACTGTAAAAAAAGACATGGATGATCGATCTGGTGATGGATTCCTCGGTTTTGTTCACCAGTCAGTCATAGACAATTATCTCAGCAAACATGACTCTCCTGAAGATATTGAACTATACTTCTGTGGGCCTCCTTTGATGAACAATGCAGTTCAGAAAATGGGCGAAGATTTCGGAATCCCTGATGAAAATATTCGATTTGATGATTTTGGAGGTTAATAAACCTCAATAAACTAAATAGAGGAGAGTGATGCTTTCCTCTTTTTTTTGTCCAATTCAAGATAGTGTTCAGGTTCATGTTCTCAATACATTTTTCTTAGATTTGTTATTCAACATAATCCCTCATGGACTTAAAACTTTTCTTCAATCCAATCGGTAAAGAAATTGCAGTAAATAGCATTACACCGTCATCTTTAGCAAATTCCCTTTATATTAATGAGGAGGCATTTCCTGAAACCGATGAAATGGATATTGCGATCATTGGACTCCAAGAGGCTAGAGGAGCTGAAGAAGTAAACCAAGAGGGTATTTCTCGCTCAGCAGATGAAATCAGAAAGCAGCTCTACTCCCTTAAGAGAGGAAGCGGAAATTTAAAAGTAATTGACCTTGGGAATTTCAGAAATGGACCAGAGCTCGAGGACTCATACCAGCGACTGAAAGAGGTCTCAGCTTTTTTAATGGAAGAGAATATTCTTCCCTTAATTATCGGAGGTAGTCATAACATGGACATTGGACAATACCTTGGTTATGAGAGTCAAGACAAACTCATTACACTCCTTAGTATTGATAACAAGCTAGACCTTGGCGATCCAAAGACAGGAATCCCTAATCAATCACATGTTCATAGGATATTTAAGCATGATCCCAATTACTTATTTAATTATAGTCAACTAGGGTATCAATCGTACTTGGTAGATCAGAGGGAAACAGAGCTTCTAGAGAAACTCTATTTTGAAGCCGTTAGACTTGGTCTCATTAAGGAAAATGTCCAAGAACTAGAACCGACTATTCGTGATGCCGATATGATAAGTTTTGACCTTTCGGCACTACAAGCGCACTATGCACCTGGTGGTACAGATTCGAAAGTATATGGACTTACGGGTGAAGAAGCTTGCCAAATCTGTTGGTATGCTGGACTCAACGATAAACTGAGCTCGATTGGTTTCTACGGATATGATGTAAATAAGGATACCGAAGATCATAAGTCAAGCTTTGTGGTAGCCACTATGATCTGGTATTTCTTAGAGGGATTCTACAATCGCAAAGGAGATAAAAATTTCCATTCGGATGATTATCTAATCTATGAAGTAAGCATCGGAGGAGACCCTGCCAGTATTAAGTTTCATAAGAGCAAAATCTCAGAAAAATGGTGGATGGAGATTCCCAATCCAAATGAAGAGACTGGCTTTATAAAAAGTCACATGATCCCTTGCAGTTATTCTGATTACGAAACAGCACTTAAAGGAGAAGTGCCAAACAAGTGGATTAAGACCTATTCTAAGATGGTCTGATTTAATACTGATCTGGAATAACCAACCAGAGAATTAGATATACTATGAGACCCGGAAATGCAGCACTAAGGACAGAAATTAGAACGTATGCGATTCTAACAAGTGTTGGATCTAATCCAAAGTATTCAGCAATACCGCCACAAACTCCCGCTAGCATGGATTCAGTTCTAGATCTATAAAGTCGTTTAGTCATTTTACTATTTGTTGTTCAAATAAGGTAAGTTCTCAGTAAATACATGTAAAATTCGAATCCCAGAATTATAATTAATTCCAGAAGATGAATTATCTGCTCTAATTACATCCAGTTCTACCTCAGTTGCGTTCTTTTTGGAAGAAAGGTTTTCAGAAGTAAATAATGAACTATTGAAACTCATTAGAGCAGCCACTATTATTCCCAAGATAATTAGTAATGTCTTTGTAAGACCTCTTTTTATGTTTTGATTAAATCTAGGCATGGTAATCCTCAACTGGCAATGGTAATGCCAACTAATATAAAATACTGATTTACAAATAGTTAGAATTATTATCCTTCATAGAATTAATAAACTGTGTTCTAATTCGAACACTTATTACTCACTGAGTGTCCGCTGCGACCCACCTAAAAACCCCTAACATAAACGTACTTTCCGAATATTTAAACATCATCCTTCAATAATAGAGGATTGCATTACTTTAGTAATACATGTTTGACAAAACACATATGAATCTAAGACTTATCCTAACACTCACCTCTGTTCTATTCATCCTCGATGGATTTGCTCAAGAGAATAAGAAAATGGATTTTGAAGAATACAATCCATCATCTACACTAGTTGTTTCTGAACATATCATCACTAAAGCCAAGTTTCCTTTTATTGATGTTCATAGCCATCAATGGAATTTGACAAAGGACAAGATTCAGAAGATTCAAGTAGAAATGGATTCGCTCAATATGGGAATCATGGTTAACCTTAGTGGACGAGGCTACAACCGAGCAAAGGGTGACATTGACAGCCAAGAGTATCTAGAAACCATGGCTCGCAGGATTAACGGCGAGACTTCAGGCCGTATCATTCTTTTCACAAATGTCTCTTTCAAAGAAATAGGAAAGGATGGATGGACAAGGAATGCAGTAAAAGAACTTGAGGAAGACGTAAAAAATGGAGCCAAAGGGTTGAAGATATATAAGAGCCTTGGGATGGGAATAAATGACCTAGAAGGTAATCGCTTGGCCATTAATGATCCTCGATTAGACCCGATTTGGGCAAAATGCGGAGAACTCAACGTTCCTGTTCTGATTCATGCAGCTGACCCTAAATCCTTTTGGGATCCGCACGATGGAAAAAACGAGCGGTGGCTTGAACTCAAATTGAAACCAAGAAGGAAAAGAGAAGCGAATGACCCTGCTCCTTGGGAACAAATAATAGCAGAACAACATGATGTATTTAGAAAACATCCTACAACTACTTTTATCAATGCTCACATGGGCTGGATGGCAAATGATCTGAAGGCCTTGGGCGAGCACCTTGATAAGTATAATAATGTAAACGTAGGTATTGGTGCAGTGATTGCAGAACTAGGCAGACAGCCTCGTATGGCGAAAGCATTTTTTGAGAAATATCAAGACAGAATACTTTTCGCCAAGGACGCCTACAATCCGGCGGAATACTATACTTACTTCAGAGTATTAGAAACAGAAGACGAGTACTTTCCATACTATAAAAAATATCATGCTTTTTGGAGTATGTATGGGATAGGACTGGATGATGAAATACTTAAAAAAGTCTATTACAAAAATGCTCTGAGGATAATTCCAGGTTTAGACAAATCCTATTTCCCTCATTAGCAACAAAAAAAGGCTCGCAATGCGAGCCTTTCATTCAATATTTTATTAAAACATTACTAAAACATTACTAATTAATCCGCAGCTATTGGATCAACGTAGACGTAAGACCTGTCTTGTCTTGTTTTTCTAAATCTAACTGTACCATCTATCAGCGCAAACAATGTATGGTCTTTTCCCATACCTACGTTATCACCAGGATGATGTTTAGTGCCTCTTTGTCTAATGATGATGTTTCCTGCTATAGCTAACTGACCACCATAGATTTTAACACCAAGACGTTTACTTTCTGATTCTCTACCGTTCCTAGAACTACCTACACCTTTCTTGTGAGCCATGATTCTTAACCTTTAATATCTTCAATTAATACTTTAGAAAAGTTCTGACGATGGCCATTCTTTTTCTGATATCCTTTTCTTCTTTTCTTTTTGAAAACAATTACTTTGTCTCCTTTAACATGCCCCAATATTTTACCAGAGACCTTAGCGCCCTTTATTATAGGTGCGCCAATTTTTACTTTACCGTCGTTATCTACCAACAACACTTGATCAAAGTCAACCTTAGATCCTTCTTCACCATCAAGTAAAGGAGCGTATACAAAGTTGTCTTTTTCAACCTTGAACTGCTTACCTGCTATATCTACTATTGCGTACATGTTTTCTATTTGCTTTTTCAAAAAGGATTGCAAAGATATGGCTTGTCAATTAATTATCAAACAAAGCCTTAGTATAAATCTAGGATAAAAAAAAATTCACTTTTTTTTCACCTTTCCAATCACTCATAGAGCGTGTTTTTTAATGAAGTTTTCATTAGAAAATGTACCCTTAAAATCCTTCGCAACAGCAAGTTATCAATTATTTCAAAAATATTTTTCAAGAGATCTTACAAGCAATTCAGCACTTGATTTTTCGGTATACTTTTTACACATTTGTAAGCTCAATTAGAAAGAAAGTTAACCGCCTTCAAACCTCTAATTGTCTCCCAAACTTAGGATTCCAGAGAAATAGATGCCTTTTGCATAAGTATCGTGTCTTTTAGGTCATTTGTGGATAACTTGTTATGGATGTGGATAACACCGTTGATAGACTGCTTGTTACGTGGAAAAAGAAACTATTAAAAAAATCAAAATATGAACCATTCGGAAGAACCCCTGCTAAAGGAAAACCCTAATCGATTCGTCCTCTTCCCTATTGAACATAACGATATTTGGAAAATGTACAAGCAAGCTGAAGCCAGTTTCTGGACAGCCGAAGAAATCGATTTGAGTCAAGACCCTAAGGATTGGGCCTCTCTAAATGATGGAGAACGTCATTTCATCAAACATGTGCTTGCTTTCTTTGCTGCTAGCGATGGTATCGTCAATGAAAATCTTGCGGAAAACATGGTCTCTGAAGTACAATACACAGAGGCAAAATTCTTCTATGGATTTCAGATTGCGATCGAAAATATCCACTCAGAAACTTACTCGTTATTAATAGATACTTACGTAAAAGACCCTAAAGAAAAGGACGCACTTTTCCACGCCATAGATACTATGGACTGTGTGAAAAGAAAAGCAGAGTGGGCACTGCGTTGGATAGATGAAGGGAATTTCCAAGAACGACTCATTGCTTTCGCTGCTGTCGAAGGTATTTTCTTCTCCGGAAGTTTCTGTTCAATTTTCTGGCTCAAGAAAAGAGGTCTTATGCCAGGACTAACTTTCTCTAATGAGCTGATATCAAGAGACGAAGGTTTGCATTGCGACTTTGCGTGCCTGCTATACAACAATCACATCATAGGGAAGCTCGACAAAAATTTAGTTACCGACATTATCAAAGAAGCGGTAGAGATAGAAAAGGAATTTGTGTCTGATGCCTTACCTGTTAAGTTAATAGGTATGAACTCAGACCTAATGTGCCAGTACATAGAGTTTGTTGCTGACAGATTGCTAGGTGAGCTTGAATGCGAAAAGATATACAACGCCACCAATCCTTTCGATTTCATGGATATGATCTCCTTACAAGGCAAAACCAACTTCTTCGAAAAGAGAGTTGCCGAATATCAAAAAGCGGGAGTTCTGGATAGCAGTAAGGAAATGGAGGACAAACCTAAATTCCGACTAGACGATGATTTTTAACTAAACTAAAACCTCCAAACAGCTACACTACCTATTTTTCACCATCAAAATTGCCGATTAAATAATGCTTGTAATTAAAAGAGACGGAAGGCGAGAATCCGTAAAATTTGACAAAATCACTGCTCGCGTCGAGAACCTTTGCTCCGGGTTAAATGCCGATTTTGTTAAACCAGTAGAAATCGCTAAAAAAGTTATAGATGGTCTATACGATGGAGTGACCACTATTGAACTTGACCACTTAGCTGCTGAAATCGCAGCAACAATGACAACTCGTCATCCTGATTTCGCTAAGCTGGCAGCAAGAATTTCAATCTCTAATCTACATAAGGTTACTGAAGGATCTTTTTCTAATACGATGAAGAGACTTTATACTTTCGTCAATCCAAAAACAGGTGCGAATGCTGCCTTGCTTTCGACTGAAGTGTATGGTATCATACGAGCGAATGCAAAGAAGCTCGATGAAGCTGTTAACTACGAGAGAGACTACAATTATGACTTCTTCGGGTACAAAACACTTGAGCGTTCTTACCTTATCAAGCTTGATGGTAAAGTGGTGGAAAGACCACAGCACATGTTGATGAGGGTTTCGATAGGTATCCATGGTGAGGACATAGACGCGGCTATTGAGACTTATAACCTAATGTCAGAGAAGTGGTTTACGCACGCTACCCCTACATTATTTAATGCGGGTACACCTAAGCCACAGCTTTCTTCTTGTTTCTTGTTGAGCATGCAAGACGACAGTATTGATGGTATTTATGACACGCTTAAGCAATGTGCGAAAATCTCTCAGTCGGCGGGGGGAATTGGGCTAAGCATTCACAATGTAAGAGCAACAGGCGCTTACATTAAAGGAACGAACGGTCAGTCTAACGGGATTGTACCGATGCTAAGAAACTTTGATATGACGGCTCGCTACGTTGATCAAGGTGGTGGGAAAAGAAAAGGAAGCTTTGCTATTTACCTTGAACCATGGCATGCTGACATATTCCACTTCTTGGAATTGAAGAAGAATACTGGAAAAGAAGAGCTTAGAGCACGAGATTTGTTCTATGCACTTTGGATTCCAGATCTTTTTATGAAGCGTGTAGAGGAGAATGGTGATTGGTCACTATTCAGCCCTGATGAAGCACCAGATCTTCATGATTCTTACGGAGATAAGTTCGAGAAGCTCTACGAAAAGTACGAGCAAGAGGGACGCGCAAGAAAAACCATCAAAGCTCAGGAGCTTTGGTTCGAAATATTAGAGTCTCAAATTGAGACTGGCACTCCTTACATCCTCTACAAGGATCACGCAAACAAGAAATCTAATCAGAAGAATTTAGGTACCATCCGATCTAGTAACTTATGTACTGAGATCATGGAGTACACTTCCAAAGATGAGGTTGCTGTTTGTAACTTGGCCTCATTGGCACTTCCAATGTTCGTGAAAGACGGGGAGTTTGATCACAAAAAGCTTTATGAAATAACTAAAGTAGCTACTCGAAACCTTAACAAGGTGATTGATGTGAACTACTATCCGGTACCGGAAGCTCGAACGTCAAACATGCGTCACAGACCTATCGGACTTGGTGTACAAGGGTTGGCAGATGTATTTATGTTGCTAAAACTTCCATTCGATTGTGCAGAGTCTCGTCAGCTGAATAAAGATATTTTTGAAACCATCTACTACGCAGCTATGGAGACTTCCATGGAACTAGCTCAAGCGGAAGGCCCATACCAAACATTCAAAGGTTCTCCGGTATCTAAGGGAATTTTCCAGTTTGATATGTGGGGTGTAACGCCTGACTCTGATAGATATGACTGGTATAGCTTGAAGCAAAAAGTAAAAGAGCATGGAGTGAGAAACTCACTGCTAGTAGCTCCAATGCCAACGGCTTCTACATCTCAGATCTTGGGTAATAATGAGTGCTTCGAACCTTATACTTCGAACATCTACTCTAGGAGAACACTATCTGGTGAATTCATTATTGTGAATAAGCATTTGATGACCGACTTGATAAAACTCGGACTTTGGGATGACCAAATGAAGAATAGAATTATGGCGGCTAATGGATCTGTGCAAGGTATCTCTGAACTTCCTGAGGAAATCAAAGAACGATACAAGACTGTTTGGGAGATTTCGCAGAAATCAATCATTGACATGTCTGCTGATCGTGGTGCATTTATCTGTCAAAGCCAAAGCTTGAACATCCACCTTACGGATGCCAACTTTGGGAAGATGACTTCTATGCACTTCCATGCTTGGAAGCGAGGATTGAAAACTGGAATGTATTATTTGAGAACTAAAGCGGCAACTGACGCGATCAAGTTTACGGTAACGAAAGAAACTGAAGCTCAGCCTCAAGCCCAACCACAGGCGGTAGCAGTAGCAGAAAAATCTCAAAACCAAGACGCCATTCAGTGCTCACTCGATGATCCAGAAGGATGCGATATGTGTGGAAGTTGAGATAAAAATAACTTAACAAAAAAGGCTCATTTCTATCGAAATGAGCCTTTTTTATTGCTATTTATTCAAATAGATCTTGAAGAAATAAGTACCCTGTTCTAATGTCAATTCTTGCTCATTGAAGTAAACTCCATCAATGAAGTTATAAAAACAACAGTTATCAGTCGCTTCACCGATTTCCACTTTTAAATCATCATTATCACTGTTACCATAGTCCAGTGTGATTTCTGACAATAAATCGTCAAGGTTATCCCAAATAATTCCAGTACCAAAAAACTGTATCGAAGTATCTGTTGCCACCAAATTCATGAAAGGATCGCTATGATTCCAAACAGAATCAGAAGTATAACGAATACGAACAGGATTACCTGAATCCGTTATACTCCATGACTCAACAACAAAGTATGAACTATCAATACCGGCATTCGGAATAAATTCTATGAAAACTTCAGGAGCTCCAGGATAACATGCTAGACCATCACATTTACTGATGACATCACACGAATAAAATACGATAAAAACGAAGGATAAAAGAATCAAATTTCTCATAATTAATATGACCATTAAATATGATAATTAGTTCGGCATACATTAATTCCAACTCAACCCACTTCGCTCCTTCCAATATTTTTCAGGAGCTGTTTTCAGTACGCTTAGTACCTCTTTCTCATTCACTGACAATTGGATGTCTAGTGCTTGGGAATTAGATAACAAATGAGCTTCTTGAGCTGCTCCGCTTAGCACGACATTCACGAAAGGTTTATCCAAGATGTAAGCCAAAGCAATAGCATCTATTCCCACTCCGTGATCCCTAGCAATCCGATCCAATACTTGATAATAGTTCGCCTGATCATTTCGAGCAGTCAGTCTACCATTCGCCACTCCTTCTTTGATGATCACTCCCAAACCAAAATCGTGTGCTTCTCGTAGCGCATCGCCCGCAGATTGTTCTAAGTAATTGAAGGTCGCCTGTACAGAACCAAATAAATGTTGGCCATCTGTGACTACCTTCAAGGCTTCCTTAATCACAGCACTTTGTTGTTCGCCACTCACCGATAACCCGATGATATAGCCTTCCGACTTGATCTCTGTTAATCGCTCTAAGACCTTGTTTTTTTTTAACACTCCACTTTCAAAAGTTGCTGAATGTATTTGATAAAGCTTTAAATATGGCTCTAACCTTGCTTTGCTCACTGGCCATTGTATATTGAGTCGATCGACTGTATGTTCCTTGATTTCGTGTTTGTCTGCGTTTATTGACCAATCTGCAGTGTAGTAGTAGCCCCATTTTGAGCCCACCATAGGTTGCTGTGGCTTCCGATCTTCAAGCCATGAAGCAAGAAATGATTCCGCCTTTCCGTATGACTGTGCTGCATCAAAATACCTAATGCCAAGATCAAAAGCCTTGTCGAGCATCTTATGTGTTTGGGTTTTCATGAATTCTACATCATAGTTTTGTGACAAATCCTCTCCATGTCCAAGGTTGATATACCCGGGTCTTCCCAAAGCGGCCAAGCCAAGGCCTAATCTTGTGGTTTTTTGATCTGAATCTCCAAATTGGAATAATTCCATTACTTCTTATTCGCTGCTTTTACAATCTCATCTACAACTTCTGGATTGAGTAGCGTAGAAGTATCTCCTAATTGGTCTGCTTCTCCTGCTGCTATCTTTCTAAGGATTCTTCTCATGATCTTGCCAGATCTCGTTTTAGGCAACCCTGGAACTATCTGCACCTTATCCGGCTTGGCAATTGGTCCTATAATCTTACTTACAGTTTCCCGGATTTCATTTATCAAATTCTCTTCTGTCCTACCGGCCATATCACAGATGACATAAGCATAAATACCTTGCCCTTTCACATCGTGAGGATAACCCACTACTGCAGATTCAATCACTTTAGGATGCTCATTGATAGCATTCTCCACCTCAGCGGTACCCATGCGGTGACCAGAGACGTTCATCACATCATCTACCCTTCCGAGGATTCTCAAATAACCATCATGATCTCTTTTGGCTCCATCGCCAGTAAAGTACATGCCTGGGTAGGTAGAGAAATAAGTTTGCTTGCATCGCTCATGATCGCCATAGGTGGTTCGAATCATCGATGGCCAAGGAAATTTGATGCACAAATTACCTTCTACATTGTTCCCCATCAATTCCTTACCTTCGGCATCAACTATAATTGGCTGAATACCCGGTAATGGCAATGACGCGTGAGCGGGTTTGTTTGGAGTGATTCCCGCTAAGGCAGAAATCATAATTCCGCCAGTCTCCGTCTGCCACCATGTATCCACAAGTGGGCAATTACCTTTCCCAATATGATCATGATACCAATGCCAAGCCTCCTCATTGATGGGCTCTCCCACTGATCCAATGACTTTCAAACTATCCAACTTATATGGTTCAATAGGATCTTGGCCGTATGCTTGAAGGGCACGAATGGCGGTAGGTGCTGTATAGAATTGGTTAACCTGATGCTTGTCAACAATTTCCCAAAAACGTCCTGCATGTGGATAAGTTGGCACCCCTTCAAACATCAACGTAGTGGCTCCAGCCAATAATGGCCCATAAACGATATAAGAATGTCCCGTAATCCAACCTACATCGGCAGTACACCAGTAAACATCCCCTTGGGAATATTGGAATACATTGACGAATGAATAATAAGCATAGATCATATAGCCACCGCAAGTATG
The DNA here is from genome assembly GCA_964351885.1 of uncultured Marinoscillum sp. Taxonomy (GTDB): domain Bacteria; phylum Bacteroidota; class Bacteroidia; order Cytophagales; family Cyclobacteriaceae; genus Marinoscillum. The sequence goes on along the minus strand of CAYGPP010000007.1, from coordinate 860 downwards.
TACTACGCCCTTAGGCTTGCCAGTGGATCCAGATGTGTAAAGTATAAACAGTAAATCCTCAGAATCCATAACCTCCGCAGGGCAATCAGTTGATTGTCCTTCGATTGATTCATGCCACCAGATATCTCTATTAGGCTTCATCGTAACATCAATGTCAGTTCTATTAAAGACAATCACTTTCTCGATAGATGATGTGTTTTCAAGTGCCTCGTCTACCACGGCTTTGACCGGAATATTCTTAGCTCCCCGGAAGTTGCCATCTGATGTCAATACCATTTTTGCTCCACAGTCATTGATCCTGTCGGCTAATGAAGTGGCAGAAAATCCTGCAAAAACGATCGAATGAACGGCACCAACTCTGGCACAAGCTAGCATGGCAATAGCCGCTTCAGGAACCATCGGCATATAGATAATCACACGATCACCCTTCTGAATTCCGTTTGCTTTGAGCGCATTTGAGAATTGGCAGACTTTTTCGTAAAGTTCTCGATAGGTCAAAGTAATTGGCTCATCTCCGGGTTCGTTAGGTTCCCAAATGATCGCCGGATCATCACCCTTTGTGTAGAGATGGCGATCCAAAATATTCTCGGTGATATTAAGCTTTCCATTGATAAACCACTTGGCATCTGCTTCAGCAAAGTCCCAATCTAAAACCTTATCCCAACGACGCTTCCAATGAAACGAATCTGCTACGCGAGACCAGAATGCCTCAGGCTCCAATACACTTTTTTGATATTCGTGAAAGTATCCGCTTAGGGTTTGAATTTTATTACTCATCTAAAAAATTATTTTCGAAGGGTTATGAAAGCCTATATGCTTTTGTTTTCAATGTTATTTCATTCTACGCCTAAATCCAAAGA
>CAYGPP010000006.1:47961-55114 GCA_964351885.1 uncultured Marinoscillum sp. | reverse complement strand
GTATTGGCTCCTCGTCTTGTAAGTTTCATTTGTCAGATTGTCTTGCCAGGTAACTCCAGAGATTTTGCCATTACTATAGGTGAAATCTTTTACCTCTGCATAGTTGATCACGTGCGCTCCCATCAAAGCAGCAGTCTTCATGATCTCAGTGGTAAGCCTTGCATCATCCGTCCGATATTCTGCATAAATTCCACCACCTTCCAACACGCTCTCATCTATCAATGGTTCGAGTTTTTGAGTTTCCTCTTTCTCCAACATTTTGCGCTGATCAATCTTTTCTACTCCAGCCAAAACATCATAAATCATCAAACCAAAAGAGGTCAAGATTTTACCATAAGTACCATCTTTGATGAGTGGTAGTAGCATCTTCTCGGCTTTGACCAGATGTGGAGCTAGGTGATGAACTACCGCGCGCTCCTGACCTACTTCGCGTACTAGCGACACCTCAAACTGCTTGAGGTATCGTAAGCCTCCATGTATCAGTTTGGTCGACTTACTACTGGTGCCTGAGGCAAAGTCATTCTTTTCGAATAACACAGTTTTCAAACCACGGGCCGATGCATCCAATGCGATACCAGCACCAGTTACACCTCCTCCAATGATGATTAGATCGTACTCGGACTGGTTGATTTTTTGAATCAACTCTGAACGATGAAGTGAATTGCAAGGATTCATTAGTCTCTAGCCCAGTTAAATGTTCGCTCTACTGCCTTTTTCCAGTTCTTATATAGCTGGTCTCGCTTCATTGTGGATATCTGTGGTTCGAATTTCTTATCCGATTGACGAACCTCTCGAATTTGATCCAATGTCCAGATGCCGGCAGTCAATCCAGCCAGATATGCTGCTCCTAATGCCGTGGATTCAGTTATTACCGGACGATCTACTTCAATATTTAGTATATCTGATTGAAACTGCATCAGGTAATCATTGGCGGTAGCCCCTCCATCGACATTCAAACTTGTTATCTCAATGCCTGAATCTTGCGCCATTGCCTCCATCACATCGCGTGTCTGGAAGGCTATTGACTCAATGGCTGCTTTGATGATGTGATTCTTGCCCGTATCTCTGGTCAGTCCGAAAATCGCTCCGCGAGAATACTGATCCCAGTAAGGCGCTCCAAGACCTGCAAATGCGGGCACCAACACCACTACATCCGTCTCAACTTTCTCCGCGAAGTATTGTGAGTCAGAGGCACTATCAATGATTCTTAGTCCATCTCTCAACCACTGAATAGCGGCTCCTGCGATGAAAACACTCCCTTCCAAAGCATAAGTCAATTCCCCAGAAGTGCTGCAAGCCATGGTCGTCAATAGTCCATGCTTAGATACTTCACATTTGGTTCCTGTATTCATGAGTAAGAAACACCCTGTCCCATAGGTGTTTTTGGCTTCTCCAGGCTCAAAGCATGCTTGACCAAAAAGTGCAGACTGCTGGTCTCCAGCAATTCCCATGATGGGAATATGATGCCCTTTGAATTCAAAATCACCAAAATGATATCCTGAAGGATGGGCGCTCGGCAGCATGCTTTTTGGAACATCCAATAGCTCTAGTAATTCATCATCCCATTGATTTTCCACGATGTTGTAGAGCATCGTGCGAGAAGCATTGGTATAATCAGTGGTGTGAACGTTCCCCTTTGTGAGCTTATATACTAACCACGAATCAATGGTGCCAAAACAAAGGTTGCCTTGGTCAGCCTCTGACCTTGCTCCTTCTACATTGTCCAAAATCCACTTGATCTTAGTCCCGGAGAAATAGGAATCTATAACCAAACCAGTCTTACTCCTTATCAAATCCTCTTTGCCCTGTGATTTAAGCTCTTCACAAAAGCCAGAAGTCCGCTTGTCTTGCCAGACTATAGCATTGTAAATCGGCTCTCCAGTATTTCGATCCCAAACTACGGTAGTCTCTCGCTGATTGGTGATCCCTATGGCAGTAATCTCCTTGTGAGAAATCTTTAGTTCTAGAAGCAATGACCTGAAGACTTCAAATTGTGTAGACCAAATCTCATTGGCATCATGCTCTACCCAGCCGGATTGTGGAAAGTACTGAGTAAACTCCTTTTGCTTAATACCCACGATCTCACCTTTTTCATCAAAAAGTATTGCTCTTGAGCTTGTGGTTCCTTGATCTAACGCAGCTATGTATTTCATACAGTTTCTATTTTCAAAAAAACAACCTGATCCAACGTTGGCAAGATATCTGCATATCTGAATTGAAAATAGGCTGAAAATACCAGATTAGCTAGGTAGAAATACCCTCTTTTCGGTATTTGATGGAATAATCGTTAAGCCGAGTTTTGATTAACACTTAAATAGTAACGCTATGTTATCGATAACAGGAATTGTTTTGCTCATCACATTTTTCACATTAGAGAAAAAATGGATGGACACCTAGCCTCAGTCATAGTCAATTGAACGAATCAGAGTTTGTAGTAGATCTCAGTTATGTTAGAATGAAAAAAGCCGCTTTACGCGGCTTTTTTGATGTAGTTACTCTTTGTCCATAAATGGATAGCGATAATCCGTGGCAGGCACAAAGGTCTCCTTGATCGTTCTGGCACTCACCCATCGGAGTAGGTTAATTGGAGCACCGGCTTTATCATTGGTACCCGATCCTCTAGCTCCACCAAATGGCTGCTGACCAACAACAGCTCCTGTCGGCTTATCGTTGATATAGAAATTACCAGCCGCATTCCTTAGCTTCTTGGTCGCCAACTCAACAGCATATCTGTCTTTAGAGAAAATCGCTCCCGTCAATGCATACGGAGAGGTTTCATCCACTATGGTGAGGATCTCCTCGAATTGATCCGGCTCATAAACATAAAGCGTGAGGACTGGGCCGAAGATTTCTTCACACATTGTCGTGTACTTTGGGTCCGTAGTTTTCAATACCGTAGGCTCTATGAAGTAACCAACTGAGTCATCATAACTCCCACCGAACAATACTTCTACATTATCATCAGCCTTAGCTTGGTCGATGTATCCGGCAATCTTATCAAACGAACGCTTATCAATTACAGCATTCACGAAGTTTGAATGATCTTCCGGACTTCCCATTTTTATCTCACTAAGGTTCTGCTCCATAATATCCTTCACCTCACCCCAAATATTGGAAGGGATATAGGCTCTTGAAGCAGCACTACATTTCTGGCCTTGGAATTCAAACGAACCTCGGATTAAGCCAGTAGCTACTTCTGCTGGGTTGGCAGAATGATGAGCCACTACAAAATCTTTACCACCGGTTTCTCCGACTATTTTCGGATATGATCTGTACTTGTCTATGTTTTGACCAATAGTCTTCCATAGGTGTTTGAATACTCCCGTACTTCCCGTGAAGTGAAGTCCCGCAAAGTCAAAATGATTAAAGACGACATCTCCAGCAACTGGCCCATCCACATAGATCAGGTTGATCACACCGTCTGGCAATCCAGCTTCTTTGAATACTTCCATAATTACTTGAGCAGAATAGATCTGACTGTAATTCGGTTTCCAAACGATCGTATTTCCCATCATTGCTGGTGCAGCTGGGAGATTTCCAGCTATCGCTGTGAAGTTGAACGGGGTAATGGCAAAAATAAATCCTTCAAGCGGGCGGTACTCCAATCGGTTCCACACACCCGGACCTGATACTGGCTGATCCATGTAAATCTCCTGCATGAATGACACATTGAATCTTAGAAAGTCAATGAATTCGCAAGAAGCATCAATTTCCGCTTGAAAAGCATTTTTGGACTGAGCCAAAACTGTGGCTGCATTGATCTTAGCTCGATATGGTCCAGCAATTAAATCGGCTGCTTTGAGGAAAATCGCTGCGCGATGTTCCCAAGCCATGTTTTCCCAATCCTCCTTTGCAGCAAGTGCCGCATCAATCGCCTGCTTTACATGTGAGGCATCTCCTTCATGAAACTGCCCAAGTACATGCTTATGATCATAAGGCGGGTGCATGGTGATAGTCTTTCCTGTACGCACTTCTTCTCCACCAATATACATGGGGATGTCTCTCTTCTCTTTCCTAGCTTCTTTGATAGCTTGAGAAAGGGCTGCCCGCTCATCGGTACCGGGAGCGTAAGACAATATGGGTTCGTTAATAGGCTCGGGGATATAAAAATTTCCTTTTGACATTTTATTCTTGGTTATTGTTGTGAGACAAAATTACTAAATCAACCTAGCTCGATTATAGTAATTCGATTAATTCTGATAGGTGGTTAATCTGGATTTCACAATCGGATTTCACCTTTCCATTTGGATTAAAAAGCAGTGGCGTGATTCCTGCATTTCTAGCACCAAGAATATCAGAAGAATGATTATCTCCGATCATCAAAATGGATTCTGGTTCTACTCCCAATTCTTTCATTGCACAATCGAATATTCCTCTATTTGGTTTCTTGAAGCCTGTATTTTCGGAAGTAAAGACGTGAGAAAAATAACTATCAAGGCCAGAAACATTGAGCTTGATGGATTGAACATCATCAAAACCATTAGTAACAATACTCATGTGGTACTTTGCTTTCAAATAACTCACCACTTCCAAGGCCCCATCCATGACCTGAGTTTGTCTTGGGCAATTGAATAAGAAATATTCACTCATGGCCTCTCCTTGATCAAAACCTAAAATTTTGAGCTCAGAAAAGACATTCTCGAATCTCCTTTGGCGGATTTGCTCTCGATCTATATGGCCTTGATTGTATAGGTGCCAGAGTGAGTCGTTTACTTTGAAGAATACTTCAATAAATCTCTCTGGACCATGGGTGGTCTGTTCTTGGATTTTGAATTTGTCGTAAGTGTCTCTCAGGACAATCCGAGCGTTGCTCTCGTAATCCCAGAGCGTATGGTCTAGATCAAAAAAAATGTGGCTATACTTCATCAACTAAAGTTGAATTATTTAATATTTCGTTTAGTGGAACTAACACGTCATAATGACTTACGAAAATCGCTGAATCATTCAGGTATTGCTGCGCTATTAACTACGATAACCCTTAACCGCCAATTTGGTTGCGGCTAATTCTCTATTGGAGTTCATCGTTTCGTATGCCTGCTGATCTTGTTGAAGCTGGATGTCTTTGTTGAGAAATTCGAAAATCTGGCTAACCATATCATAAACTTCATCTTTTATGCTGTAAAAAATCCACTGGTCTCTTTTAGTGGCATTCACCAATCCTGAATTTTTTAAATAACCTATATGTCTGGATGTCTTGGTTTGAGTATAGTCGAGGATTGATTCTAAATCAGAAACGGTAAGCTCTTCATTCCGAAATAATAAGTGCACAATGCGGACACGTGCTTCATCTCCAAATGCTTTGAAAATCTGTGTCCCGTAATTGAGACTAAAGTTCTTTAAACGCATACTTTGACTGTACTTAAACCCATTAGATATATTTCTATGGCTACCTTTGAGTAGCAAATGTTAAAAGTTGTATAAAAATAAGCTTTTAAAAACTTTTATCGTTCTATTCACTTAAAGGACTAATGAATTGCTGAATTGATAAGACTTTGGATTTACATATCGTTACTCGGAGGCATACTATTTGCTACAGCCCAAAGCGAATCAGCACGTGAAGACGAGCTTGGAAAAATTCTGCAATTCACCGGGGTAGTTTTCGCTCCAGATAGTAATTCTGTAATTCCCGGTGTGCACGTGTATGTGCCGAAGAATGGTCGGGGAACTACTACGAATCCTTATGGCTTTTTCTCGCTTCCGGTGAGAGAAGGTGACAGCATTGTCTTTAGCTCTGTGGGGTTTAGAAAGCAGTCCTTTGTAGTGCCTTCAAACAGAAAATCTACCAGCCTTAAGAAAATGATTGTACTGGAACGTGACGTGACGTTTCTTGAAGATGTAGAGGTATTTCCGTACCCTACTGAAGCGATGTTCAAAGAGGCGGTTCTTTCTCTTGAGCTTCCTAATCAAAGTCAATATGACAATCTCAATTCCTGGCTTGCAAGGGAATATATGAGAAGCTCATACAAGTCACTGCCTTCAAGTGCCAATGCAAACCATCAGTACTATCTAGAGTTACAAAAACAGGCGATACAAAATAGGTATCAGACAACTTCCAACAATCTGCTAAATCCCTTTGCTTGGGCCAAGTTCATTAAGTCTCTGAAGGAAGATTAATCACTAGTGGTAGGCAATCCGTTTTCAGATGCCTTTCTGATTATGTGAAGAGCAGGGTCTTGACAAAAAGCTGGCTCCTAGCAAAAGGTTGCTTAACTGCCGAGTCTCCTAGCCTTAACCAATATTAGACTAAGATTTCATTTCAGGCATGTGCTTCCCCCACTTTAAGAAAAGAGATTTCAGATTAGTATAAGACTTAAAGAAAACTAAGTCTAATAGTTTCGAAGTGACAGAGCTCTTTTAAATTGAATGAGAACAACTTAAGACTTCTGTAATCCACTCGCTATTTCGATTACTTTATTCCAAACTCGGAATGTGTTCTTGTAGCAAATCTTAGCAATGTCTTCTTCACTGTAGCCTCTCTTGAGTAGCTCGGCTATGATGTTCGGATACATCGAAACGTCTTTCAATCCTTTCGGCAATGAGTTACCTACACCATCGAAATCCGATCCAAATGCGACAAAATCGATTCCAGCAAGATTTACCACATTGTCTATATGATCTGCTACTATCTGTACATCAGCAAATACATCATTGTCCTGCGCATACTGCTTGGCATATGCCTCGTAAGTGGAATCATTTCTACTCAAACCAGTCTCCGCTCTGTAGTTCGTCAGCACAGAATCCATCGCATCAAACTTCTCTCTAGACTCCTTTGATAAGAATGTTGATCCAAAATTGATGTGAATAACGCCATCTTTAGCTGCCAAGTCCTTAATCATCTGATCAGACATATTTCTATGAAATCCTGGTGTGAACTTCCTGCAAGATGAATGAGAAGCTATCATTGGTGCTTTGCTCAATCTAAGTGCATCATAGAATGCGCTATCAGTAACGTGTGAGATATCTACCATGATTCCGACACGGTTCATTTCTGAAATCACCTCTTCTCCAAATGGACTAATACCGTTCCACGTATAAGTGGTGTCATAAGAGGAATCCGATATCTGGTTGTCCTTAGAGTGAGTCAAAGTGATGTAACGGATTCCTTTATTGAAGTAATGCTCCACATTGGCTAAGTCATCTTCAATGGGTGCTC
>CAYGPP010000006.1:0-47861 GCA_964351885.1 uncultured Marinoscillum sp. | reverse complement strand
ATTCCTTTATTGAAGTAATGCTCCACATTGGCTAAGTCATCTTCAATGGGTGCTCCATTTTCCATTCCCAAAGGCAATGAAATTAATCCAAGTTTGAAGTTGGCTTCAATCTCTGCGGGAGTATTAGCTAAAGCGAACAACTCTGGATAAGTAAACGCAACATTCTGAGTCATCTCAATCAGAGAATCTGCAAACTCTTTAGCACCACCATTGGTGTAATAGCTTGAAGGAATATAGATCGACATGAATGGAGCATCCAATCCTCCTTCTTTAGATTTCGGGTAATCAAAATTTCCCTCAGTCAATACAGAAACATCTTCAACTGCTTTCTTGAGCATAAAACCTTTGACCTCCATTCGGTAAGGAAGATCTACGTGCCCATCTATCATAATCGTTTCTTGCGCGAGTTGGGTAGCAAAGGTTAATAGATCAGCCTCACTCATAGATGCAGGATCTACTTTCTCTTCCACAGCAGGAGTACAAGAAGAAACGATCATTAGAATAACTAAAGCAAAGATTTGTAGGGATTTTAGCATGGAAGAATAATATAGTGGAGTTGATAGAGATTATAACAAGGCGCAAAGCTACGTTGCATTGGCACAAATAAAAAAAAACCCTGACCGAATGGTCAGGGTTTTCAAAATCAATTTTTAGAACTCTTACTCAGCGTCCAAAGTTGCAAGGATATCAAGCTCGATAAAGTCATTAGACTCAAATCCAGGCTCAATAGTAGCTACATGGATCAATCCTTTAACACCATCAGCCGTTTCAAAAGCTAACACTTGACCAACAACTAAACCATTGATAATACCATTAGCATCCGCAGTACCTGCATCAAAAGCAGTTTCAATAGCAGCGTGAGTACTTACTTCCAAGAATTGAGAAGCAGTCATTTCAGTAGTTTTAAGTAGCGTAGCATTCTTAGTTCCCCATCCTTCTACTTGTGTGGCGAAAACAGTTGATTCAAATCCTTTTGGAGAAGCAAGACTTGCGAGTTCTGAATTACCATAGTAGTAACCGAAATCAATCATTGGTGAAATAGCCTCAGTAGTTGCATTAACTTCCGCTTTTGAATAAAGCATTCCGTTTGCAACACTGAAAAAGTTTTGGTTTGTGAAATCTCCAGTAGGTGATAAAAGCTTCGTTGTGCTGTAAACTTTAGCAGCAGGCGAACCAACTACCAAATCCACGGAAGTAGTACCAGTCTGACCTTCGTCATCCACTACTTCAAATTCGAAAGTGATCGTAGACCCTACGTTTGCAGCTTCGATCTTCGTATTACCAGCATCAGCGACAGTCGTTGTTCCAGCTTCCACTTCTAGATCAATTCTAGTGTTTTCAGCCAATTGAGAAGCAGTTCCGCCATCTAATGAGCTATAAACCCTGTAAGTGTTAAATCCACCCGCTGCAGTGATAGAAATACTAAATCCTACACTATCACCAGGAACCACATCTGCAGGACTAGTCGCAGAAGTACCATTAACCGTAAGGGCTACTGTAATGGACGGCAAGGCTGCTGCAGGAGTCTCTTCATCATCATCTCCACAGCTATACATAAATGTCATAGCAGCTAAAGCAGTAAGCATTAATAATTTGTTCATTAAATTCTTCATCTTCTTCTTTGTTTGTTTGTGTTTTAACCTTTTAAAACGTTAATAATTGCAAATTTATAACAGAATAATATCATTTCATTCAATGTATGGGCAAATAACTGAGCAATCATTCAATTAATTCAGATTCTTCGATACGTTTACCAAAAGTGACGTTCATCCATGTCAATATGTCGACACTTCTAACGAAATAATAGTTGCCTCCTGCTGTCAAAGTATGAGAATTGATTGATCGTCATTAGAATTTTTAATATTTTACAATGGCAATTGAATAATGACGGAACTTTTCATAGAGTGATCTTGGAAATTTGTAGCATTTTTGCCGTGAAAATACTTGACTGCTTAAAACCTAATTAAACATTATGACTGATCCAATTTCACCGAGTTTACTTGAAGCTTGGAACACGTATGGACAATACCTTGCATATGCATTGGTCGGTTCTGGAATATTGATCCTTATAGGTCATTATCTCAAACTCCTCACTACGACTGATTACAAGTTGAGGTACGACTACATCAATATGCATGAAATCAATCTTCTCTGGTACGGTTTCTTGTTAATCTTGATTGGAGGTACGCTCTACGCAAATACACTTCAAATCAACCTCATGTGGATGTGGTTCTTCGTTTGGATCTTTGTAAGTGTGATGGTGGCCTTGATTGTAGGAGTTATTATCCAAAATGTACTGAAGTTTTATTACCCTTTCTTCATCGAAAAGCGTTTGAGGAAATTACGCTTTACTCCAAGAGTTTCTCCTGAAGGTAGAGCAATGAAGCTCCTAAGTGAAGAGGAAGAAGACGTTTATCTGGATGAGGGGATGCAAGCAGAGGAGAACGCTTTCTCGGTAGACTATGACGTTTGGATAGATGAACTCTCTGGGTATACCAAAATCGAAAAGTATAACGGTAGGCTTCATGCCATCCAGTGTTCAGAGTGTAATTACCAGACGCTAAAAGTCAATAGAGAAGAAGTAATTCAGGAAGCAACATTAGAAGCAGAAGGAGAGCTACTAAAGCACTACACCTGTGGTTACTGTGGTCACAAAGAAAGAAAATCTTTCAGCATCAATAAAATTAGACCTGCTGTAAATCCAGCCGAATAGTTTTACTGATCCAAAATATTAAACCTCGGCGAGATTGTCGAGGTTTTTTTTTGCCCAAATCAGTTCGTCAAATGAAATTTATTTGAGTTTTGAGTCGTTTTCACTTCCGGATATGCGCTAATAGCATTTTATAATAGCTCATGACGTGACAAAAGGCACCAGATAAGCTAAAGTTTGTAACTTTTCCTTTAGCTATGAATTGTACTATTATAAACAATACCAAACTATGCTAAAAAGTCCTTTCAACCTTCAAAAATGGATTAACGATAATCGTGATCTCCTTAAACCTCCTGTGGGTAATAAGAATCTATATGCAGATGCCGGAGACTACATCGTAATGATAGTGGGTGGCCCTAATGCTCGAAAGGATTACCACTACAATGAAACTGAGGAACTTTTCTATCAATTAGAAGGAAACATCATCGTGAAAATTCAGGAAGAAGGAAAGTCTGTTGACATACCTATAAAAGCTGGTGAGATGTTTCTTTTGCCTGCTAAAATTCCTCATTCGCCCATCCGATCTGAAGGCTCTGTTGGTTTAGTCATTGAAAGAAAACGTACAAAATCTCATGAGGATGGACTTCTATGGTACTGTGACGAATGCAACCACCTATTGCACGAAACCTATTTTCACTTAAGTAATATTGAAAAAGACTTCCTGCCGAGATTTAAAGCATTCTACAATTCACGAGATAAAAGAACTTGTAACCAATGTGGTACAGAGATGAAAACTGACCCGAGATTTATTGACTGATGACTTATCAAAATAGTTTAAAATACGCGCAGGATAAAGACTTTCGGGATCCCCTGAAAGCAATGAGATCCGAATATCACATTCCACAGCACGCTGGTAAGGACGCTATTTACTTCTGCGGAAATTCCCTCGGACTACAACCCAAGGTTGCTCAAACGTACATCCAAGGACAACTCGATGCTTGGAAGAATCAGGGTGTTGAAGGCCATTTCGAAGGGGATGATCCGTGGGTAAAATATCACCAAAAATTCAAGTCCCCACTATCAAAAATGGTTGGTGCGCGTGAACTAGAGGTAACCTGTATGAATAACCTCACGACCAATCTTCATTTACTGCTTGCATCGTTTTACCAGCCAAAAGGTAAGCGTGTAAAATTGCTGATAGAAGGAGGCGCTTTTCCTTCAGACCACTATGCAGCAGAATCCCACATGCGGCATCTAGGGATAAATCCTGAAGAAAACTTAGTAATCATTACCCCAAAAGAAGGTGAGATATTTGGCACTGAAGAGATTACTGAAAAAATTGATGAGATTGGCGATGAGCTAGCCTTGGTTCTTTGGCCAGGAATTCAATACTACAGTGGGCAATTCTTTGACTTGAAGAGAATAACGGCAGCAGCACACAAAGCCGGAGCATATGCTGGATTTGATCTTGCACACGCCATGGGCAACCTACCGATGACTTTGCATGATGATGAAGTAGACTTTGCGGCTTGGTGTAGTTACAAGTATGTCAATTCAGGCCCAGGCGGCATCTCTGGTATATTTGTGCATGAAAAGCATAGTACCAATCCCTCTTTTCACAAACTAACTGGATGGTGGGGACACGAACTGCGTACAAGGTTTAAAATGGACAACCAATTCGTGCCAAGTGAAGGTGCGGATGCTTGGATGCTGAGCAATAGCAACATCCTCTCTGCCTCAGCCCATCTGGCAGCACTTTCATTATTCGAGCGTACTTCAATGACCGAGTTGCGAACTAAGAGTCTCCAACTCACCGGTTATTTGGAATTCCTTCTTATTAGTGATGAAGTAATCTCTTCTAACATATCTATCATTACTCCGAAAGACCCAGAATCCAGAGGATGTCAGCTATCTATTGATGTAAATCAAAACGGAAAAGAGATTCATTCTGGTCTAGTTGGGAATGGTGTCATATTGGATTGGAGAGAGCCTAACGTGATTCGTGTCGCTCCTACGCCGATGTATAATACCTTTGTTGAAGTCTATGAATTTTGTCAAATCTTCAAAAATGAAATTTTAAAGCATGCCTCAAAATGAAATAACCATTTTGGGTGCTGGCTTAGTCGGATCACTTCTTTCGTCTATGCTATCAAAGGAGGGTTTTGATGTGAGTGTATACGAAAAGCGAGATGATCCACGTGAGCGCATACTCGACAAGGGAAGATCTATCAATCTTGCTTTAAGTCATCGTGGAATCAAAGCCTTAAAACTGGCAGGAGCTTATGACAAAGTTGCGCCCTTGATGATTCCAATGAAAGGTAGATTGATTCATGATTTGGAAGACAACCAATCTTTTCAGCCTTACGGAAAAACCAATGAGCACATCAACTCGATCTCTCGGGACAGCCTTAACAAACTCCTCATTCAGCATGCTGAAGATGCTGGAACCAAACTGAATTTCAAGCGGCAATGTATAGATATTGATCTCAATAAAAATGAAATCTCTTTTCTGAGGACTGAGTCAAAAGTTTCAGCTGATATATTAATCGGAGCTGATGGAGCGTTTTCGCAATTACGGAAAAATATGCTTAAGGCTGGGGATTTTAGTTTCACAGAATCGACCTTGAAACACGGTTATAAAGAACTAGATATCCCAGCGAAGAATGGAGATTTCGCGCTTGAACCAAATTACTTGCATATCTGGCCGAGGAAAAGCTTCATGCTCATTGCGCTACCAAACACGGATAAATCTTTCACCTGCACGTTATTCCTTGGCTTTCGTGGAGAGCAATCTTTTGAAAAACTAAAAGACAGTCAGTCCATAAGCGATTTTTTCAATAAGGAGTTTAAAGGAATAATGGACTTGATCCCCGATTTAGTGGAGCAATTTGAGACTAACCCAACATCTTCTTTGGTCACGATCAAAACAAGTCCATGGCATAAGGGAAAGGCAATGCTCATTGGAGACGCCTGTCATGCGATTGTCCCATTTTATGGGCAAGGAATGAATGCTGGTTTTGAAGATTGTACGCTATTATTAGAACAAGGTCGTAGAATGAACTTTGATTGGCAAAAATTAATGCCAAAATTCTCTTCGGAGCGAAAGAGGGACGTTGATGCTATCTCAGATCTTGCAATGCGCCATTTTGTGGAAATGAGAGATCGGGTAGTCGATGTTCAATTCATAAAACAAAAGAAACTAGAAGCAAGACTTCAAGCGCAATACCCAGATATTTGGACGCCCTTATATAGCATGGTCACCTTTAGTGATACTCCATATAGCAAAGCTCAGAAATTAGGGATCTTACAAGAGGACATCATCAGGAAACTGCCTCTAGATTATGATCCCGAGAAGCAACCTTTAGAGGAGATTATTACTGAGTTTAATGTTCGAGCCCTAGGCGTTCAGAAAGGATACCAATAGTCTTTTGCTCAATATCAGAGATACCATCCGCCGCATTAGCAAACAAATACATTGACTCAAGCACAAACTCTTTATCCATCTGGCTATTTTGGATATGATTCTTCAGGGCGTTCAAAAATCTTTTCTGCCACTTATCAATATTGTCAAGTAAGTAGCGGAATTCGGTACGAAAAGACCGCTCAAGATCTTCCATCTCTTGTTCATTATAGCCGTCACCATACTCCATAGCAAGTCCTTTAGCTAAGCGGACAACTCCTTCCCATTCCTCTTTATCCAAGACACCATCACACATACATACTACAAGCGACGGATACAAATTCAATATATATGTAAATTGATCAATAGAAAGATTGATATTCCTTACCTTTTTGTACTCTCCCAAGAGTTGTTCGGCCTGTGATTTCATTAAAGTTTCAGCGGTTATCATTTGAAAGTATAAGTAAGTTAAAGAAACGGTTCGATTGTCTATACGATCTTAGGTAGATAGGTAACCCATAATTGCATTTAATTACTATTTTTTATGACTTTACTGTTTTTAATTATTTTTAAACATCGACCAAATAACTAGGTTATTCAATAATGTCAATTAACGTAGGAATCATTGGATCAGGCATCGCGGGTATTTCTACAGCCATAAGGCTGGCCAATTTAGGACATGAGGTTCACGTGTTTGAAGCCAATAGTTATCCCGGCGGGAAGTTGTCTGAAATAGTCTCCCATGGCTACAGATTTGATGCAGGCCCTTCACTATTCACACTACCTGAGCTGGTGGATGAGTTGTTTGCTCTTTGTGGAGAGGACGTAAATACTCATTTCCAATACGATCGTTTGTCTGTAAATTGTCAGTATTTTTATCCTGATGGCACCCAAATAACGGCCTTTGCAGATAAAGAGAAGCTGATAGCTGAAATCTGTAGCAAAACAGATGAGGCTTCAAGTAATTTGGAAAAAGCTATTGCAAAAAGTGAGGGACTCTATAGCTACTTGGGCGACTTGTTCATCTTCAGTTCACTAAATGAATGGCGTACTTTTGTTTCTAAAAAAGCCTTTTCAGCGTACGTCAACATCCATAAGCTGGGTTTTTTCCGCACAATGAATGGTGCCAATAAGCGCCAGTTCACCGATCCTCGGATTACACAGATGTTCAACAGGTATGCGACCTATAATGGTTCTTCTCCCTATCAGACGCCTGAAACCATGAATATCATTCCTCACTTAGAAATTGCTAAAGGAGCGTATTTCCCTAAAGGAGGAATGTTCTCGATTACCAAGTCACTCTATGAGCTGGCTAAGAGGCAAGGCGTAACCTTTCACTTCAATGAGCCTGTTGAAGAGATTTTAATCTCGGAGAAAAGTGTTTCTGGTCTGAAGATAAAGGGCGAGATAAAATATTTTGATCGCTTAGTGTCCAATATGGATGTGGTCAATACTTACAAAAGGTTGTTGCCGAAATTATCCGCTCCAAAGTTTCTCTTAAAACAACCCAAATCAAGCTCCGCATTAATTTTCTACTGGGGAATCAAGAAGACCTTTGCCCAATTGGATTTACATAACATCTTCTTTACCAAAAACTATCAAGAGGAGTTTGATCATATTTTCAACCGAGGTACGATCTATCATGACCCAACAGTATATATCAATATCACTTCAAAAAAGAATAGTTCAGACGCTCCTGAAGGTTGTGAGAATTGGTTTACGATGATTAATGTTCCTAATAACCAAAATCAGGACTGGGATGAAATGATTGCAATGGCCCGAAAAAACATCATCTCTAAGCTCACTGAAATGCTGGGAGAAGAAATAGAATCATATATTAAAGTTGAAGAGATTCTTGATCCTAGGAGTATTGAATCTAAAACGAGTTCGGCACTCGGAGCACTTTATGGCAATAGTTCAAACAACTTATTCGCTGCATTTCTAAGACATGCCAATGTGAGTAAAAGAGTAAAGGGACTTTACTTTTGTGGTGGAAGTGTACATCCGGGTGGCGGAATTCCGATGAGCTTGGCTTCTGCTAAATTGGTAGCTAAATACTTCCGGTAGGTTTCTTTTCATCTGGTAAAACCACCGTATAATTCTCATATGTAGAAAGAATCTTGCTCACATAAGTGACAGGCTCTATTCCTCTGCAGTAACCATATGCCACAACAGGATCATTGTAGTATTTAGAGTTGGATTTTTTGAGTAAATAATACTCAATGCTTTCCCATTGATCTACAGGGTCACCATATTTTTCAGCTAGTCTGATGGCATCCATCACATGTCCCTGACCTACGTTGTAAGCTGCTAATACGAATTTCACTCGTTCTTCATCGTCCTCAATTACCTTCAGGAAATACTCCTCAAGCCACTTCAGATGCTGAACCCCAGCTTTAAGATTTTGGGTTGGGTTTTTTAAATCCTTTACTCCGTAGGAGGCTGCGGTCTTTGGTAGCAGCTGTAAGAGACCCACTGCTCCAGCCCAGGAGGTGGCAGTAGCATCAAACTCTGACTCCTTATAAATCTGCGCTGCTAGTAACCGCCAATCCCAGTCCAATTCATCTGCTGCTAGCTTGATAATAGAATCGTACGGAGATAGTCTCTCTCCCCCGACAGAGTAATAATCGCTCTTGCTTCGACGAAGAGAAGCTTTTCTGCTTTTAAAGTACTTATTATAAATCGTGTAATACTCCGGCGTTTTACGCATGTCCAAGATCCAATCATTAAGCGAATCAAGCAGAACCGGATCATTCTTACGCAAACCCCACGCGATTTGAGTAGGGAAACTTACGGCTGTCTTCGTATCCAGATTTCTATAGTAAGTGGAGTTGACCAATGCGATATCCTCCTCTGCTACCGTGTAATCAATTTTTCCCTCCGCTACTTTTCTGATAATATCTTCAGTTTCTACCTCTGGCTCATCCTCAACTATAATAATATCACCGCCAATCTCATCTGACAAATTCTGCAACCTTGCAAAATAGGAAGAACTGTTTCGTACGACTATTTCTTTACCAATCAGTTCAATCGGATTTCTAATCAGCGCTGCCTCTATTTCATGGAGTTTCATATCGCGCCAATTATCTGGCTTTCTCTGGATGAGTACCATCTCAACGAGGTTGTGATAATGAGTAAATGCAATCCTCTTCTTACGCTCCTTTGTTACCGTAAGGTTGTAAGCCATGATGTCTCCTTGACCAGCGTTGAGCTTATCAAAAGCCTCTGATAAACTTGGTGTGATATCAATTTTCAATTCAAGATTTTGACTCTTAGCAAACTCTTTCAAGAGGTCATATTCATAACCCATGATGTTGCCCTTGTAGATAAAAAGACCCGTAGAGCTATTATCAATGATGGCCATGATGTAGCCTCTTTCTCTGATTTTGTCAAAGCCGAGATTCGCAACAATCTCCTCAGGCTCACTATCAGGCTCATTACTTCTGTTACTATTCCCAGCAGTAGTACATCCAAAGAATATCTGAGAAAAAAATACAATGATTAAGAGTTGCCTAAGATAAAATGGGATCTGTATGGTATTCAACATAAGCTCTCAATATACGGCAATGAGACTCTCTGAGCAAATTATGGAACGATCAGAATTATCTATGCAAGAACTCGGTTAGCCATTTTCATGGCCTCTGCGACAATAGCATTGGTATCATAACCACATTCCGCATAGAGCTCACTTTGCTCGCCATGTTCCACGACAGAGTCTGGCATTCCTAGTCGAGAGATTTTGACAGAATAATTATGATCAGCCATAAACTCAACAATTGCACTACCGAATCCTGCAGGAAGACAACCATCTTCTACCGTGATGACCTTAGAGTGATTCTGGAAAACTTCATGTAATAGTTCCTCATCCAAAGGCTTAACAAATCTCATGTCGTAGTGTGCTACATCAAATCCTTGATCCGCAAGTAATGATGTTGCCTTAACAGCTTCATTACCAATATGCCCAATAGTCAAAATAGCTAAGTCATCACCATTTTTAACCATTCTGCCTTTACCCACTCCAACTCTTTCTAATTTTGTTCGCCATTCAGGCATGACTCCCTTACCACGAGGGTACCTAATGGTAAAAGGTCCTTCTTTGTGCTCACTAGCCGTAAACATTAAGTTGCGAAGCTCTTGCTCATTCATAGGTGCCGCCACCACCATGTTTGGAATACAACGCATGAATGCAATGTCATAGGCTCCGTGATGAGTAGGCCCATCAGCGCCAGCAATACCTGCTCGATCCAGACAAAATACAACTGGAAGTTTTTGTATCGCCACATCGTGTATCACCTGATCATATGCTCTTTGCATAAATGAACTGTAGATATTACAGAATGGCACCATCCCTTGAGTAGCTAGTCCAGCCGAGAATGTCACTGCATGTTGCTCTGCAATGCCCACATCAAAAGCTCTGTCTGGCATGGCTTCCATCATAATATTCATGGAAGAACCAGAAGGCATGGCTGGGGTTATCCCCATTATTTTATCATTCTTCTCAGCAAGCTCCACCATGGTATGACCAAAAACATCTTGGTATTTTGGTGCCTGTGGCTCTGTTGGGATGGTCTTTCTTATTTCACCCGTGATCTTATCAAACTTACCTGGAGCATGCCATTTGGTTTGATCTTTTTCAGCCAATTCATAGCCTTTGCCTTTTACTGTCACACAGTGTAAAATCTTCGGCCCTGGGATATTTTTGAGATCATTCAAAACATGAACCATGTGGTTGATATCATGTCCATCTACAGGTCCAAAATATCTTAAGTTGAGAGATTCAAAAAGGTTGCTTTGCTGTAGCAAAAGCGACTTTACGCTATTCTCTACTTTCGCCACAATCTCCTGAGCATTGGGTCCAAACTTGCTCACCTTACCAAGCAATTTCCAGATATCATCTCTGAATCTGTTGTAAGTACTAGAAGTAGTTATGTCTGTCAGATAATCCTTTAATGCCCCGACATTTGGATCAATAGACATGCAATTATCATTCAATATGATCAAGAGGTTTTTATTGGAATCCCCTGCATGATTCATTGCCTCGAAGGCCATCCCTCCTGTCATCGCTCCATCACCTATTACAGCAATGTGGTGCTTTTCTTTTTCTCCTTTATAATCTGATCCGAATGCCATTCCAAGTGCCGCAGAAATGGACGTACTTGAGTGACCAACACCAAATGTATCGTACTCACTTTCACTTCTTTTAGGGAATCCAGAAAGACCTTTGTAAAGCCTATTGGTATGAAAATTATTTCTTCTTCCAGTTAATATCTTGTGCCCGTAAGCTTGGTGACCAACATCCCAAACCAGTTGGTCAATAGGCGTATTAAAGACATAATGAAGCGCCACGGTCATTTCTACTACTCCAAGGCTCGCAGCGAAATGCCCTCCAAAAACAGAGACATGGTCAATAATGTAGTTTCTAAGATCCTCACAAACTTGAGCCAACTGATGAGGTTCCAGTTTTTTCAAATCGTCGGGAGTATTAATTTGAGCAAGAAGCTCTCCAGGTTTGATCTTCATTAAGTGAGGCTATATTGTAAAGACTTTTGGAGAACGGCGTTGGTATTGAAAATGTTTAATTACCAATACAAGAGTCGCACTCGTTTCTGCAAATCTAAGGTATTTTCAAATTCTCCTTTTATTCAAATGTAGTAGCTTTGATTCATCTTGAGCGAACAATCCAAATCAAATACTTACGAAATCAAACTGCCCCTTTTTGAAGGTCCTTTTGATTTACTTCTCTTCTTCATCGAGCGTGATGAATTGGATATCTATGACATCCCTATTGCCAAGGTGACACATGATTTTCTGGATTATGTCAAAGATCTGGAAACCATGAATGTAGAGGTGGCTAGTGAGTTTATTCTTGTTGCAGCCACACTGATGCGCATAAAAGCTAAAATGCTTCTACCCCGCCCCGTTCTTGATGAAGAGGGAAATGAACTTGACCCTAGAGAAGAATTAGTTAAACATCTACTAGAGTACAAAAAATACAAATCAATCATAGGTGATCTTAGCCAACTCGAAACA
Source organism: uncultured Marinoscillum sp. (assembly GCA_964351885.1). Taxonomy (GTDB): domain Bacteria; phylum Bacteroidota; class Bacteroidia; order Cytophagales; family Cyclobacteriaceae; genus Marinoscillum. Next base: position 35,781 of record CAYGPP010000006.1, on the reverse strand, counting down.
GAAAGGCTCGATAGGGAAAGGCGCGGAAACCTGCTAAGCGAAATCAAAACGCTCTCAACTTCTATAGATGTGGAAGCTGAAATGCAAGATTTGGACTTGTATAAGTTGATGCGAGTTTTCCAAAAGGTGCTGAAGCGTTACGAATTTGAGCAGTCAAGGCCGATCCACCAAGTGGTGCAATACCCGTATACGATATCTAGTCAGAGAGATTACATTGTCAATCGACTGCTTAAAAGTCAAAACAGACGAATCGCTTTCAGTGAGATGGTTGAAGAAAAACCCGAAAAAATCTTCGTCATCTTCAACTTTCTAGCCATCTTAGAATTACTTCAGTTGGGCACCATCACCCTCCATATAGGTGAAGGTTTCAATAATTTCTGGATAGAAAAGTTAGACGAAGAAAAAATCCCGAGCAAAGCTCAGGATTAGTTCGAAATCTATTTTCTCCTACAAGAGGAGAATATATATCAATACTTTTCCAACCCTGAGAAGTAGAAAGAACCTTCTATCTCGGCATTCTCATCGGAATCAGAACCATGAACCGCATTGGCTTCAATTGATTTAGCATAAAGCTTACGAATAGTTCCTTCGGCCGCTTCGGCTGGATTAGTCGCCCCAATCAATTTTCTGAAATCCGCAACAGCATTATCCTTTTCTAAGATAATGGCAATGATTGGCCCTGAAGACATGTACTTCACCAAGTCACCATAGAATGGACGCTCTTTGTGTACTGCATAAAACTCTCCTGCCTTATCAGCCGAAAGCTTTGTAAGCTTCAAAGCCTTAATGCTAAATCCAGCTTCTTCAATCATTTTTATAATTGCACCACTGTGACCTCCAGCATAAGCATCAGGTTTAACCATTGTAAATGTTCTTGTTCCTGCCATCTCTTTATTGATAATATTATGAAATCTTTAATTTTAAACGGTTGCAAAACTAACATTTATCTCCTTCTTGAAAGGAGGCTTATAGATTTTGTATTTAGTTGATTTATTGTGACTTTTGCGCTTCACAAGAGCCAGTTTTTTTGGCTCCTAATTGTTAATGAAGGAAATAAGCGCTTTTAGGGCATTACTATCCACTCCCAAAAAAATCGTAATAACCACTCACGCTAGTCCAGATGCAGACGCATTAGGTTCTTCGCTTGGTTTTTATCATTTTTTGAAAAATAGAGGACACCAGACTCAGGTGATCACTCCAACAGAATATCCTGAGTTCTTGCATTGGATGGAAGGCAACGATCAAGTGATATCCTATTCATCTGACAAAGACGAAAAAATCCGTGAGTTAATTGATGATGCAGACCTAGTCTGTTGCCTTGACTTTTCCAGTCTGAACCGAATTAAGAACCTTGGTGAAATGGTAGGAAATTCAAGTTCAAAAAAACTTCTCGTAGATCATCACCTGAATCCAGAGGAATTTGCAGATTATGAATTATGGGATAATTCAGCGGCCGCTACCGCAGAATTAATCTATGATCTGATCTTACTTCTTGATGGAAAAGATGAGATCAATAAGGCTATTGCCGAAGCACTCTACGCAGGTATCATGACTGACACAGGGTCATTTAAGCACGGATCAACGTCCGCTAAAATTCACCGCACGGTGGCCGAATTGATGGATTTGGGAGCTGATGTCAACAAAATAAGTCGCCTTATCTACGATACGAATTCTCTGAATCGGCTACGATTCATAGGTTATGCCCTTATGGAGAAGCTGGTGGTTGATGCAAAGCATAAGGTAGCTTACTTCGTTATAAGTCAAGAGGAACATGACAGATTCCATTTGAAATCAGGAGATACCGAAGGTTTAGTTAACTATGCGCTCTCGATTAAAGGAATAGCCGTAGCAGCCATTTTGATGGAAAAGGATAACGAAGTAAAAATGTCTTTTAGGTCCATCTCGGGTTATGCAGTAAATAATTTTGCGTCCGAGCACTTTAATGGAGGAGGACACAGAAATGCCTCTGGGGGTATTTCAGATCTTGGATTAGAAGTTACAGTAGAAAAATTTAAATCGCTGATTCCACAATTTCAGCAAACTCAAAACGTATAAAAAACAACATGAAAAATTTAGTAGTATTATTTATCGCAGTGGTGTTCTTAGCTGCTTGTGAAAACAGTAACGATTTCGTGACTAAGACTGGGGTTGAAGTTTCTTGCCTTATCAAAGGAGACGGCTCTGTGCCCTTAAAAGATTCTATTGTCTTAATTCAACTCAAAATCACTACCGAAGATGGTGAGGTTCTTACAGAAACAACTCCAGATAAGCCATTAGGTCTTGCATACGATCCTGAAATGGAAGCTGGTGATTTACAAGAAGTGCTGACAAACCTAGAAGTAGGTGATAGCGTAACTTTCAAAACTACGGCTCATAATTTATTTGTTGAAACTTATAAAACTCAGCTTCCTCCTGATATGGATTCCGCTTCATTGATTACCATCAATGTTCGATTTGCCAAGCAAATGTCACAAGATGCTTACAGAGCCTATATGGATGAAATGCGCCTGAAAATGCAGGCTGAAAGTGCAAAACTTTTAGAGGAAAAATCTACAACTGACTTAGAGGAAATAGACGCATTCTTGGAAGAAAATGGGATTGAAGCTCAAATCGCAGAGTCAGGTCTTAGATATATAGTAGAAAAACAAGGAACTGGTGCGAGCATTGAACCCGGTGACGTAGTTACGGTGAACTATGCGGGTAGACTACTTGAGGGAACATACTTTGATACAAGTATCGAGTCTGTAGCTAAAGAGCAAGGTCTCTATGACGAGCGCCGCGCACCTTATAAGCCATTCAGCTTCACTATTGGAAGAGGTCAAGTTATTCCTGGATGGGATCAAGGAATACCATTGTTTAACGTGGGTGGAAAGGGAACAATCTATATACCTAGCCCAATGGGATACGGAAGTCGTCAATCTGGCGCAATTATAATGCCCTACAGCATACTTGTATTTGATGTAGAAGTTGTCGGTGTAGAGAAAAATTAATTCTATTTCTTAGATGATTAAAACGCTCAGAATTCCATTATTAACCATTCTCCTCTGCGGAAGCATTTTTCTAATTGCCTGCAATGAAGATGTATTAGCCACTGTAGACCCAGGTGTGCAATTGGCATTGGATCTTAAGATCATCGAAGAGTATCTACAAACCAATTCGTACACTCAAGTAGACACCACTACTTTGGGTGTACGTTACGTTATTTTAGAAGAAGGAAATGGTGCAGATATAGTGACTAACGATATTGTGTCTTTTCACATAATAGGAAGACTTACTGATGATGTCGTGTGGGCAACAACCTTAGCTTCAGTGGCTAAGGACAATGACATCTATGATTCTCTAGCGTTTTATTCTCCCCTAGTAATTAGCTACACTCCAGACGGATGGAATATTAGTGAATTGGTTAATGGTTTTGGCTCTCTTGAAACTGGTTACCGCAGTGGTGTGGCAGCTGTGCTGGGTAAAATGAATGTAGGTGGACATGCCAAAATTATAATTCCTTCATCGCGTGCTTATGCAGCTAATCCTCCATTTGGTTTTGGTCTTCCGGCCAATGCCGTTTTAGTATTTGATATATATCCTTCCTTTAAGCGTTAGCGGATGAAAATCTACTTCGCAACACACAATAAGAATAAACTTAAGGAGATAGCCAAAATAATTCCTGCAGGATTTGAACTACTTGGCTTGGAAGATCTCGACCTTCAAGAAGATATCCCTGAAACGTCGGATACCATAGAAGGCAATTCATCAATGAAAACACAATATGTTTTTCAGAAACATGGAGTGGTCTGCTTTGGCGATGATACTGGTTTGGAAGTGGCTGCTTTAGACGGTGCGCCGGGAGTGTATTCTGCGCGATACGCAGGTCCAAACTGCGATAGTAAAGACAATATGAAGCTCCTTCTAAAAAATATGGAGGGAGCGGATAATAGAAAGGCAAGATTCAAGACAGTCATCACCTATATTGATGCTTCGGGAAATAAAAATCAGTTTACAGGCATCGTAAATGGAGATATTACAGAAACCCAATCTGGACATGAAGGATTTGGTTACGATCCCATCTTTCTACCAGAAGGCCACTCTAAGACATTTGCTGAAATGACAAGTAGCGAGAAAAACAAGATTTCGCACCGGGCAAGAGCATTTAGACAGCTTATCCAATTTCTACAGCAAGCATAATGTTCATGGAAAAACCTTACGTCATAGGAATCACTGGAGGAAGCGGATCAGGCAAAACGATGTTCCTCAGACAATTAATGTCAGCATTTGCAGGAGAACGAGTAAGCCTTTTGTCTTTGGACAATTATTACAAACCGAGATCAGAGCAGCCGAAGGATGAAAAAGGTATAGAGAATTTCGATTTACCCGAATCGCTCGATCGGGTCCGTTTTTCTGAAGATCTAAAAAAATTAAAAGCTGGTGAAGACCTCTCGATCACGGAATACACTTTCAATAATAGTGCTCGAGAGCCTAAGATTATCACCATTAAATCAGCTCCGATCATTGTAGTGGAAGGTTTATTCACCTTTTACTATAAAGAAGTGAGAGACCTACTTGACTTCAAGATTTTTATAGAGGCCCCGGATTATCTGATGCTCACGAGGAGAATCACCAGAGATGCCGAAGAGCGCGGATATGATCTCAGCGACGTTCTCTACAGGTTTCAGCACCATGTGACCCCTTCATTCAGAAAATTCATCGAGCCCCTCAAGCACGATGCAGACATCATCATCCCTAATCACAATGGATTTGATGTTGGATTGGATGTGGTAATCAGCTATTTGAGGCAGAAATTGCTTTAAGAATTTACCCTTTCATTGGGTTACCTCCACTGCGAGGCACGAAGCAGTCTATTACAAATCAACAGCGTCTTTTAACCAAAGATTACTTCGTTGTACTCGTAATGACACCCAAAATTGCTTCTCTTCTACGCAAATCATCCATGGCAAAAATATCTTTTCAAAATACCTTCAAAAAGGCTAGTTTTGTGCCACTTTGAGAAATCGCAGGAAAGACATATCGAAAACAATGAGTAGAACAGTAGTCATGCTGGGACTTCTTGTGGGTTTTCTATCTCTGACTATCAGTGGGTCTTACTCATTTGTATGTGAAGATGCCACGGAAGTCACTCCTGAACAGACAAGCGATGAGGAAGAAACGGTCATTAGTACTTTTGATGCAATCACCGGATCTTCTATACAATTTAGCTTCGGACAAGAATCTTTTCTGATAGAAATACTACCAGAGTTTAATGATCAAGAAGAAGCCGTAGCTAGTTCTCAAAGTGCGATCCTTGCATTTGATAAAGTATTGAAGATACTTTTCCAGCGGATCATTTCCCCCAATGCACCCTAGTTAATAGGCTTTTTTCACAAAACTATTATCACTTTATTTAACCCTGACTGACCAGCTAAAGGCTGTATAAAGTCAAATTCGATTAAAATCAACTATCATGAAGAACAAAGGATTTGTTGTTTCACTAACAATCATTATCTCCTTGCTGTGTATTTATTATCTGTCATTCACATTTGTGGCGCAGAACATACAGAAGGAAGCCACAAGCGCAAATACAGACGAGACTGGCAATGTCAATTATGCTGAAAAGCAACGTTATCTAGACTCTATTTGGAACGAACCTGTCTACAACCTTTTGGGAATGGACTACACGTACCAAGACATCAAGGAAACAGAACTCAACCTTGGACTTGACCTTCAAGGAGGAATGCATGTGACTCTTGAAGTGTCTCCGGTAGACATCCTAAAAGGTCTAAGTGGGAACAATCAGGATGCAGATTTCCAAGCTGCACTAGTTCAGGCTAAGACCAATATCAGAGGGACTCAAAACAATTATGTTGATGAGTTCTATAGCTTATTCAAAGCTGCTGCTCCCGATAAGTCTTTGTCGTTTATTTTCTCGAATGCTGCCAACAGAGGACGCATTAGTTTAAACTCTACAGACGATGAGGTACTAGAGATCATTCAGTTCGAAGTAGAAAGCGCTATTGATCGTTCTTTCAATATCCTAAGAACACGTATTGACAGATTTGGTACTTCGCAACCAAACATTCAACGCCTACAAGGTACGAGCCGAATCCAAATTGAATTACCTGGTATCGACAATCCTCAGAGAGTTAGAAAACTCTTGCAAGGAGTGGCAAAATTGGAGTTTTGGGAAGTACATGAGATTAATGAAATATCTCCTACACTTCAAGCCATCAATGACCTATTGGTAAAAGAACAAAAAGCGACGCTTGAAGTAGCCGATCTAAGTGATAATAGCGAGTCTATCCAACAGGATCTCTCTGCGTTATCTGATGATGATGAGCTTTCTGATCTTTCAGACTTATCTGACCTTTCGGATGGTTCGGATACTGCCGCACTAGCAGCAGATGATTCCGCTCCTAACGATGCATTAGATTCAATTTCGCGTGCTAATCAAGTGTCGCCATTGTTTTCTTTGATTCGATCACAATACGGATTGGTTTATGATGTGAAGGATACTTCTACTATTAATAGAATCATACAGAGAGCTGATGTGAAATCTTTGATCCCTTCAAATGTAAAATTCCTTTGGGCGGTGAAAGCAGTAAAAGGAGAGACAACTAGTGCAGACAACAACTTCATCGAGCTTCATGCTATTAAGACTTCACGTACTGGAAAAGCTCCTTTGACAGGTGAAGTAATAACAGATGCTCGTCAAGACTTGGATCAAAGATCACGTCCTGCTATCTCTATGCAAATGAGTGCCGCTGGTGCGAAGGCTTGGAGAAGGTTAACTGCTGCCAATATAGGTAGAAGGGTCGCTATTGTGCTTGATAACTATGTGTACTCTGCGCCAAATGTTGAAAACGAGATTCCTAATGGAAACTCATCAATCACCGGAAACTTCACCAACGATGAAGCGAAAGATTTGGCCAATATCTTGAAAGCTGGTGCATTACCAGCTCCGACGACTATCGTAGAAGATGTAGTAATCGGGCCAACGCTAGGTAAAGTCGCTCAAAATCAAGGAATCACTTCCATCCTTGCTGGTCTCGCGATCGTGATCATCTTCATGGTGATCTACTATGCTAAGGGAGGCTTAATAGCGAATGTAGCATTGTTCTTCAACATCTTCTTTATCCTTGGAATATTGGCTCAGCTGAGTGCTTCGTTGACATTACCTGGTATTGCTGGTATCGTATTGACAATAGGTATGTCGATTGATGCGAACGTTCTGATTTTCGAAAGAATTAAAGAAGAACTCAGGAATGGAGCCGGAATAAAAGCAGCCATAAGTAGTGGTTATAGTAAAGCTTATAGTTCGATTATCGATGCGAATGTCACTACATTCATTACAGGAGCATTTCTCTATATATTAGGACAAGGTCCAGTTAAAGGATTTGCGATTACTTTAATGATCGGTATAGCCTGCTCATTCTTTAGTGCGGTATTCATCACCAGAGTGATTGTAGAGGCATTCTCTAAAAAGGGAGAAGATTCTAAACTTTCATTCTCCAATGCGTTCTCTCGCAACACTTTGGTAGGCCTGAATATTGACTTCCTAAGCAAGCGTAAGATGGCTTATCTATTCAGTGGAGTATTTATCCTCGTAGGTATGATTGCTATGATGATCAAGCCGTTGACGCTTGGAGTAGACTTCAAAGGTGGTAGGTCTTATGTAGTATCCTTTCAGGATGCTGTTACACCAACTGATTTGAAGACAGCAATTACTCCATACTTTGACAATCAAGGTACTGAGGTAAAAACATACGGAGCAAGCAATACACTGAAGATCACCACCACTTATCTAATAGACGATGAAAGTGATGGAGCAGATGAACAAGTAAAAGGTGCTTTGGTAGAAGCGATTTCATCAACAGGGCTTACTTATCAAACTACCGAAGGTGACGTCAATGACAAATCATTCATCATAGGAAGCTCATCAAAAGTGACTGCCACCATAGCCGATGATATCAAAAACTCCTCTTTTGAGTCTGCGATATTTGCTCTGATTAGTATATTCTTATACATACTCATCCGCTTCCGAAAATGGCAGTTTGGATTAGGTGCGATTGTGGCATTGTTCCATGATACGTTATTCGTTTTAGCTGCTTTTGCAATAGCTGGATTAGTCGGAATAAACTACGAAATAGATCAGGTTTTTGTGGCCGCTATACTTACCATTATTGGTTACTCCATTAACGATACGGTTGTTGTATTTGATAGAATCAGAGAAAATCTCGGTATCAAATCTGGTAGCGAAATGAAAAAAGTATTCAACGAATCTTTGAATAGCACCATTAGTAGAACATTGATCACGTCTGTTACTACGTTAATCGTGGTGTTGGTACTGTTTATATTTGGAGGTGCAGCATTGAAAGGGTTTTCTTTCGCATTGCTAGTGGGTATCCTGATCGGTACGTATTCGTCGATCTTTATCGCTACTCCTGTAGTGGTTGATTTGAATCCTTCTAAAGAGAAATAAGCGAGTCTTAATCAAATATCAAAGGGCAATTCCGACTGGAATTGCCCTTTTTTCATTCTAATTGATGCCGTAAAAATCGTATTTAGAATTAGTAAAGAGATAATTACTAAATTTGAATCACATTACTTTTTCAAAAAGATTAAGTAATGCGGATTAACCTTAACTCATTTATCATGGAATCCAACCAATCGCTAAGAGGTTTTGCCTATTTATTTGTACTCATGGGCTTTATTTCAATTTTTTTTATTCTGGATATGGTTTTTGGCCTAGAGTATAATGTCCATGAACTTAGGGAAAAGGCTTATGCTGAGGAAGCAACATCCCTTGAAAAAAAATCTGATGATGTTATATCTGAAAGTGATAAGTTAGATCGCGAGGAGGACACTACAGAAAATGAGGCGGGGACTGAAAGCCTGAATATGTCTGACTTTTTTGGTCTGTTACTCAATGAATACCAAAGCAATGTAGTAATGAAATTAGAGGAAGGAAAAGCACGAACCGATCTCATTATTAGATACTATCGGCATGCTCCTGATGAAAATAGTGCTTATGCGCTTGAAGAATTGGGGTACTATATCCACGAAAGGCCCGTTAATCCACGGTATGCAAACTTCCAATCCAATGCCATTTACTACGGGGACAGTGTGAGTCTAAAAGATATTCAGATCGTAGGCTATACTTTACTTCAAGAAGGTCTACCAATCAAGGTGATTAAGCCTTCTAAATTTGGCGAATCATGGAAGTCCCGGTCTATTGAAATTGGTACGGACACCACCTTAGTGAACAAACCTTCAATAACTCTAGAGACACTCAAGTCCCTCAAATTATAGTTGACTCCCTCTTCACGTTAAATAATGTAAATTCAATTCATAGATTTGAATTATAACTCACATTTGCTATGTGATTAGGTACTTCCTTTTTATTGGTTTGTTATCAGTTGTGGCTCAATGCTTCAGCCAAAGCTCCATTTTGACAGGCTCTCTGAAAGATTCCTCCAGTATGGAGCCTGTTCAATTCGCTCATATTACGAATTATTCCACCAGAGATATGGTGATCACCAATGTGGATGGGAGGTTCACGATAAATGCTTCGGTGGGTGATACTATCGTGTGCTCTATTATTGGATATGAAGTGCTCGGTTGGGAAGTGAGAGCAAGCTGGATCAGTAATGGGATAATTCTTAAACTACCTCAGGATGCGATTTTATTAGAATCAGTAACTGTTCAGCATATCCCAGAAGAAAACATCTTCAAACAGCGGGTTTTAGATCACGATGTGGAGGATACTGCTTTTTGGTATCATGGAGTAGAGAAACCCACCTATCGTGGAAATCCCATGCTCGAAGAACGTGTAATCAAGAATCCACTATTCATAGCAGCGCACCCTCTATCAGCACTCTATTACAACTTCAGCAAACAAGAAAAGGAGAATAGAAAATATCATAAAATTACACAGAATCAACTCAAGCAACACCGTGTAGATTTTAAATTCACAAGAGAATGGGTACACGAAGTAACAGCTCTCGAGGGGGATCAGCTTTCAGCCTTTATCTTCTATTGTGACTTTTCATTGGATTACCTGGATAAAACCGCACTCTACTTAATTCAAGAAGAGATGCTTGTGAAACTAGAAGCATTTCAAAAAGGAAATTCAGAAATGGGATAATAAAAAATCCTCCCCGACATAGTCGGAGAGGATTTCTTGTGGTTTATACTTTCCAAAAACTTAGCTTCCGCACCCCACGCATTCAATTTCTTGATTGCCCGGCTTCACTCCATTGAGCTTCATTTTCAGGTTGTGAATTTTGTCTCTCAAATCCATATCCTGAAACATCTCACCAGTAAGCTTTCCTTCGAGGGTTTTGATTTCTGTCGTTAGTTCTTGGTCTGTCATGATGAATGATTTTGGTTTTATTATCTTTTCAATTTAATCCAGAATATTCATTTAGAAAACTAATCGATGACCAAAACGCTGATTTCTAAATTTTGTCTGTATTAATGAGAGAGAAAATTCTATCCTTCATTTGATCAAGATGATCGCTTTTTGGAGTGCCACATTATTAGGATAAGTGACTTGTTGCCCGTCAGAATTTTTGATGATGATCGAAAACATATTCAGATCGAAAACCATTCCTTCAATTGAATTCTCTCCATCAACGATTTTAATATGATCACCAATTCTGTACGGGAAGTAGAAAAACAAAATGATGGCCGCTGTGATGTTGCTCAAAATAGACCATGAAGCAAAAAGCCCAATACCCGCAACGGTGAAAAAGGAAATAAAATAAACGGAAAGTCCTTGAAAAGAAATATTCCAGATAAACCCTAAGAAAATCAGAAATACCGTCAAAAAAATGAACCTGAAGTACTTCATGGTATACATCACACGGGGTAGCGAAATTGCTTTTTTCTTAGCAAATCTCTTGATCAAACCATCCGATATTTTGATCAATATCCAATAGAGTATTATCAAAAATCCAGTGGTCAATAACTGGAAGTTAAGGTTGTCGGTTTCCTTGAGAAAAGTAATAATGTTCATAGCTTCAGAATAAAAACGCAAAACTAATAGGTTGTAAATCCATGTAGCAGATTTTCTATATAATTAGTTGACGAATTTATCAAGGCAATAGAATTGACCCAGATGGCGTTGGGAAGATGTAACCAAACGACTAATACCATGGAAGCCAATTTAACACCTGACAGGTTTTGAAAACCTGTCAGGTGTCGCAACTAAAAGCAAACTCCTCAAATTTCATTCTGTGTTGGAAAATTATTTCTTGTCTGACTAGTCATAAAAGCGGTGTGCCATCCTTTTCACGATCTTCTTCGAGCTGTGCCACCTCTACTGTGTCCTCTTCTCTTAATCGATCGTCTTGATGGTATACGTTGTGCCAGGCGATCATAAAGGCAATTATAATCGTCCAAAGTGAACGCCGCAAAATTTTCAGAAATGTTTTCATAATTGTTTGCTCAAGGGTCGGACAAATGATTTTCGAAATGCATTTTTCATCATCGACTAACCTTTAATTTGAAAGTGTGTGATAGTGGATTAACACCTGACAGGTTTTGAAAACATGTCAGGTGTCGCACACAAATTATGCTTATTAAACTACCATCCTACAGACAGCTTCGCAGGCTCACTGTAACGATGGAGTCTCGCTTTTCACTTAACTCACCTCCACCTCATCTAAATTCAGAAACTCAATCTGAGAATCATCCGATAGTGTAATTCCAATCACGGCATCTTTAGCTATTGCTCCACTCAAGATTTGCTTGGATAACTCGTTGAGGATTTCGCGTTGTAGTACACGTTTCAAAGGCCTAGCTCCAAACTGAGGATCAAATCCGACACTTCCGATATAATCCAATACTCTATCATCAGCTTCTATCTTAACGCCATTCTCTACCAATCGCTGTTGGATCAGTTTGAATTGTATTCCTACAATCTTCCTTATATCCTTCTTGCTCAAAGGTCTGAACATGATCGTTTCATCTACTCGGTTAAGGAACTCTGGACGCACAGACTGTCTCAGTATTTCCAAAGCTTCTCGCTTGGTTTCTTCTATCAGCGTTTCCGAATTTTCCTCAGTCAGAGTCGCCATTCTTTCTTGTATCAATCCCGAACCAATGTTGGTCGTCATGATGATGATTGTGTTTTTGAAGTTAGCCACTCGACCTTTGTTATCAGTCAAACGACCATCATCCAAAACCTGCAATAATATGTTGAACACATCAGGATGAGCCTTCTCAATTTCATCCAAGAGAATAACGCTATAAGGCTTCCTTCTCACAGCCTCAGTAAGCTGTCCGCCTTCATCGTACCCAACATATCCCGGAGGTGCTCCTACCAAGCGGCTGACTGCATGTCGTTCCTGATACTCAGACATATCTATGCGTACCATGGCATTGTCGTCATTGAAGAGATATTCTGCAAGGGCTTTAGCCAATTCTGTTTTCCCTACACCTGTGGTTCCCAAGAAAATAAAAGAACCGATTGGTCGCTTTGGATCTTGTAGACCTGCCCTGCTCCTTCTCACAGCATCAGCTACAGCTTTTATTCCTTCATCCTGACCTGCCACTCGTTTGCCCAATTCGTTTTCTAAGTGAATGAGTTTCTCCCGTTCACTTTGAAGCATTTTGGATAGCGGAATTCCCGTCCATCTTGCTACTATTTCAGCGATATCTTCACTATCTACCTCTTCTTTCAGCAAGGTTGTGCCTCCTTGCATTTCCTTCAATTGCTGACGAAAAGACTCTAGGTTTTTCTCTGCTTGTACCAATTTTCCGTAGCGTATTTCAGCTACCAAGCCAAAATCACCGGCTCGTTCGGCTTGCTCGGCTTCTAATTTGAATTGCTCAATTGCCTCTTTCTCTCCACGCAAACCATTGATAACTGATTTCTCGTTTTCCCATTTGGCTTTGATCTCATTTCTTCTACCCGTGAAATCTGCTATCTCTTTGCTGAGTTCATTCTCTTTCACTTTATCTTTCTCTCTGCGAATGGCTTCCCGTGCGATTTCCAATTGCATGATCTTGCGATTAAGTTCATCCAATTCCTCCGGAAGAGAATCAATCTCAATCCTCAATTTGGAAGCCGCCTCATCCATCAAATCAATCGCCTTATCTGGCAAGAATCGATCGGCAATGTATCGGCTCGACAACTCCACAGATGCGATCACAGCATCATCTTTGATGCGCACGCCGTGATGCAATTCATATTTGTCCTTAATCCCACGAAGTATTGAGATGGCATCTTCAATAGATGGCTCATTAACATTGACACCCTGAAATCTTCGCTCCAGCGCTTTGTCCTTCTCGATGTATTTCTGATACTCTTTCAGCGTAGTTGCTCCTATGGCATGAAGCTCCCCGCGAGCCAAAGCTGGCTTGAGCAGATTGGCAGCATCCATCGCTCCTTCTCCTCCTCCAGCACCTATCAGCGTATGGATCTCATCGATGAAAAGAATGATCTCCCCATCACTATCCGTGACTTCTTTGATGACTGATTTGAGTCGTTCTTCAAACTCTCCCTTATATTTCGCCCCAGCGACCAAAAGACCCATATCAAGCGATATTATCTTCTTGGACTTGAGGTTCTCCGGCACATCACCATCTACAATTCGCTGTGCCATTCCTTCCACAATGGCAGTCTTACCAACACCTGGTTCGCCAATCAACATTGGGTTGTTCTTGGTTCTTCTCGCTAGGATTTGCAACACGCGTCTGATCTCCTCATCACGCCCAATTACTGGATCTATCTTTCCCTTCTTGGCCTGCTCATTTAAATTAATAGAATACCGTTCCAATGATCGATATTTAGACTCTGCATTCGCATCGGTCACTTTCTCCCCTCCTCTTAGTTCTTTGATCGATTGGATCAGTCCCTTCTCCTCAAATCCCGCATCTTTCAAGACCTGCGCAGTTTTATCTTTTGATCCGAGAATTCCCAAGATCAAATGCTCTATAGCTACGAATTCATCTCCGAATTCTTTGAGGTATTTCTCCGCCTTTTGTAGTGCTGCATGCGCAGCATTGGATAAGTAAGGTTGACCTCCAGATACTTTCGGGTAAGTGTTGACCAGCTCTCCCAACTTTGTACTTAATAATGATTTAGTTGCGCCCAGTTTCTTGAGTAGAAATGAAATCAAATTTTCATCTGATTGTAAAATGGCAAGCATCAGGTGTCCAGTCTCTATGACCTGCTGACCTCCACTACTTGCTATATCAGTGGCCTTTTGCAAAGCCTCCTGAGATTTTATGGTATAATTATTAAAATTCATGATATCTAAAAACTTACGTTCGCTACTGTTTTATCAAATCTCATTCCATGGTTGAGAAGGGATAAAATCAGGCCATAATGGCAGTAAACAAAGATTTATTCTCGAAAAACAAGAAATTATGTCTTACTTAAAACGAAAAAGAGTTTCTTAAATATAGTATCATCTAGTGGAAGATGGCATTCATATCAAGCTCCGACCAATCAAAACGCTCAGTTATCCCAGGGACATTGCCTATGTACGGCATCTCTTTGCGCTCCTTCAAATTCCTTACTGGTTCATATGCTAACAATGATTCATCATAAGGTTGGCAAAGGTTCATTATGGATTTTTCGAATAACCTTAATTCCTGCTCATCATTACTCTCAGGAAAGGGTTGTAAAAACTGTGTAAGCTGATTTTCTTCCAATAGAACAAGCATCCTATGCCCTGTTCTTTTTACCATTTTGGGGTTATTGTGGATTCTCGACAATATAGCGTTGGCTTCACAGGTTAAAATCGCCATGCTATTGAATTCTATAAGTTCACCTGTGTTATCATCTACTATTTCGTTTTGTTCATAAATTCCTGCCACCCAGAGTGATTTACCATCCGCTCTAAATATTCGGAATGGATAGGTCTTATTATTTTGATGATGGCTCTCATAATAAGCCTCCAATGACATTACACAACGTCGATATCTGGCAGGATTCTTAAATGCCTTCTTCTCAAAAACTGTCTCGGATTGAGCGTTCAAATTTGAATTATATGGCTTTTTAAAATCGTAAGCTTCTCGTTTCGACTTAACCCAAAAAGGAATCAACCCCCAAATTCCTACGACATGTTCACCTTTTTCGAAATCCCTAAGCATTACTATTGGAGGATGTGAAAACCCACTCACATGGTAGTATTGGGGTAAATCATTAACAAATTCTTCAAAAGTTTTTTCTGATTTACTCTTAGTCAAGCGCCAGAGATCCATCTGAAGATATTCAATCTCCCGATTTGAAGCACCTAGTCTTTCGGCCTGCTGTAGCTGTTTTTTAATCAAGTATTGAGCATCGTAACACATAAGATCAAGTTAACTATTTTCCGTTTCACCTTGTATTATCGTGAGATCCTTGGAATCGGAGAACAAACTGATAAATACACTTTTGAGCTTTAGTCGAAAGGAAGTATTGTGATACCAACATTCGAGTGAATAGAGAATTAAATAACTTAAGCTCTCAAACTAAACGATAGTTTTTGGCCTATGACCGATCGAAGAACATTCTTAAAATCCTCTACCAAAATTATCGGAGCATCAGCACTGGGCGTTGCTGCATGTGCTGATCCTCAAGAGAAAGGGGTCAACATCAATTTCGATAAAACCTATCAATGGAAAATGACTACCACTTGGCCACCGAACTTCCCAGTATTAGGCGAGGGCTGTAAAATGCTAGCCGACTGGGTGAGAGTGATGTCTGGAGGGAGATTGGATATTACTGTGTTTGGTGGTGGAGAGCTGATACCCGCTCTAGAAGGGTTCGATGCGGTAAGCAATGGTGCCGTGGAAATGAATCATGGCGCAGCATATTACTGGGCAGGAAAACTGCCTGCTGCGCCTTTCTTCACCGCTGTTCCTTTCGGAATGAACGCACAGCAAATGGGTGCGTGGATAATGTCCGGCGGTGGCTTAGAATTGTGGGAAGAACTCTATAAGCCATTCGATCTCAAGCCATTTATCTGTGGAAATACGGGAGTACAAATGGGTGGTTGGTTCAATAAAGAAGTCAACTCGATCGAGGATCTCTCAGGTTTGAAAATGAGGATACCTGGTTTAGGCGGAAAAGTATTCGCGAAAGCGGGAGGAACGCCGATGCTCGTCTCTGGAGGCGAAATCTATACCAATCTGGAACGCGGCGTACTAGACGCTACAGAATGGATAGGCCCGTATCACGATTACAAAATGGGATTGCATCGTGTAGCAAAATACTACTACTACCCTGGCTGGCATGAAACCGGCCCAGCGCTGGAGATGATTGTGAACAATACGAAATTCAACAGTCTACCAACAGACCTTCAAGAAATCCTAAGAACGGCATGCTACCGTCTCAACAGATGGATGATGTCTGAGTTTGATGCCAAGAATGGTGAATACCTACAAAAGATTAAAAACGAAAGTCAAGTGGATATTCGTCCTTTCCCCGATGACGTGATAGACGGACTCAAAAAAGCATCGGACGAGGTATTGTCTGACTTAACGGCCTCAGATCCTTTTTCTAAGAAAGTGTATGATCACTACAGCAATTTCAGAACTGAGATAGCACAGTGGATGAGCATCAGTGAGCGATACTACTATGAGAAAATTGGGTAGGGACTAACCTAAATTCTAGATTTATACTAACCGAACTTTAAGAAAAAATTATGAAAATAGGAATCGCTCTATCGGGAGGTGGCGCATTGGGTGCGGCTCATGTGGGTGCGCTTAAGGCATTGAAGGAAGCAGACATCATTCCTCATCACATGACAGGCGTAAGCGCGGGAGCTATAGTGAGTGCCCTCTACTGTGCGGGAAACAGTCCTGACGATATTCTCAGCTATTTTGAGATGGATTCATTGCTAGAATTGGTTTCCTTAAAGGGATTGGAGTCTGGATTGGTAGATACCGATCACTTTCAAAAAATCATTAGGGAACACTCCAAAGATGACTTTGAGCATCTTGACATCAAGCTGTCTATAGGAGCGACCAATCTGAATACAGGAGATTTTGAAGTTTTTGAAGAAGGTCAGTTGTCAAAAATCGCTGGGGCTTCTTCGGCGGTCCCATTACTCATGAAGCCAGTGAAAATCGGTGACTATCAATATGTAGATGGTGGCTTGATCAATAACCTATTGGTAGAGCCCCTGAAGGAAACTTGTGATTTCGTAATTGGCATCAATGCAAACCCTCATGAGGATTTAGGAGAAATTAGCGGCGCAAAAGAAGTGGCCAACAGGTGCTTTGAAATAATCGCTGGCAGCAGCGTAAAAGCCAATAGCAAGCAGTGTGATTTCTTCTTAGAGATTAAGGAAACTTGTAATTATGCACTGTTTGACTTCAAGCATTCGGAAGAACTATTCGAAATAGGCTATAAGGAGATGAAAGAGGTGATAGGCGAGTTGAAGGATTCGATGAAGAAGTAAGGAAATAACCCAAAAACTCAACCCTCAAAGTCAACCTTGAAGAACGCTCTTGATGCTCTCATTCAGTTTATCAGCATCGAAAGGTTTTGTTATAAATAAGTCAGCGCCAGCATCAATCATTTCTTGAATGACCTCTTCCGATGTTCTTGCAGAAATGGCAATAATAGGAATACTACTAAAATCTAGGTTCTCCTTCATCTTCCGAACCAATGTATTCCCATCCATATTGGGCATCATAAGGTCTGTAATGACCAAGTCAATCTCAGCAATAGCTAACACCCTAAGTGCCTCTACCCCATCGCCAGCTTGTATGATCTCATATTCTTTGTCCACTATGGCACAAATGTAATTCCTGATTTCAGGGTGATCATCCACGACCAGCAACTTGTTCCCAGCTTTAAGTCCCGCTAATTTGGTGGTGACGCACTTTGATGACTTATGATCGGTATTCTTAGGCATGACTAAATTAACATTTAAACTCTTCGATTTCCTATAGTTGTCCTCTGTTGGTGGTTCTATCGGGATGTGAAGATTAACCGGTAGCTGCACCTTGAATAGAGAGCCTTTTCCGATTTGACTCTCTATGGAAATCTCTCCTCCATGCAACTCTACCAACTCTTTCACCAACGCTAAACCAATCCCCATGCCTTCTGTAAGCTTGTGATGATTCTGAACACTCTGATAGAACCGATCAAAAATGAATGGCAGGTCTTCCTCATCTATACCCTCACCATCATCTTTTATAGAAAGTATTACGCCATTCGCTCCATTTTGGTCAAGCCCAACTGCCACATTACCGGTTTTTTGCGTGTACTTGATCGCATTGCTGATCAGATTATAAATAATTTTTTTAAGGCTAAGATCATCCGCATGAATAATCGTATTCTCTGGTAGATTCGTTTCAAAACTTAAACTGATTTCATTTTGGGAAGCCATCGTTTGAAACATATCTACGTCCAGTCTTGCATGCTCCACAATATTCACAGCTGTAAAGCTCAGATTGATCTTACCCTCATCGAGCTTTATGAGTTTGCCAATCTCAGTGGTTAAGCTTACCAATTGTGCCACATTTTCTTCAGCATGACGTAAGCATAACTCCGACTTTTCGGTCAGTACATTCTTTTCATTTTTGAGAATATCAATATATCCCTTGATCAATGTTAGCGGTGACCTAAAATCATGGGAGACATTGGCAAAAAACCGAGACTTAAATTGATCAAGCCTTTTCAGCTTAGCTGCTTGCAACTGGATCTGCTCCTTCTGCTCTCTTGCCTTTATTTCAAGATTAGATACTGACGAAAAAGTGAGTTCGATGCGCTGAGCAAGCATAACGCCAAAGACCAAGAAGGAATTCAAAAAAAGCAAACCAATTACTTCACTCTGATACTCAAAAATATCATTGTAAGTAGCGTACAAAACGAGCATGGCTACACCGTAGGACACCAAAGAGATGGCTGTAAGAACAGAACCCTTCATCTTCTTAAAAACTGCAACGAATGCAATAATGGTACTATATGCAAGAGTAAGTAATCCCACACTATGCGTGTAAATGATCTGATCGGTAAAAACATGAGCTGGTGAAAAAAGGACAAAGGCATTCATTGCAGCATTCACAACTAAGCACAATTGGATGATCCATTTTTTAAACAACCCTCGAAAAGAGCTATACATGAATAATATCATCAGTGCAAAACTGACATAAAGGGCGAAATAGGATAACCGAAGTGCAAACAACCAGTCCATATCCACGAAAAGCTTCATCACTTGCAAGCCAAAATTGCCATACCAGAGAGCAAAGGAAAGAGCAAAAATCGCAAAGACAATGAACGCCCTAGCTTGTCTCCATATCAAGTATAAAGCGATAAAGAAGAAGCCAATTAGAAATAAACACCCGATGATAAAACTCTCAAGGAGTAATTGGCGCTCGCGCGATGACTTCATGACTTCCCAAGAACCAATAGTGGGAACGGCGTAAACACCTCCTTTGGAATGTTCATAATTCGAAATCTGGAAAGAAATCCTATTCTCCCCTTTATTCAGTCGTGCCTCTACTGTACCCGGAATCCACTGAGAAACCTGCCCTTCACGGGTCGTGCTTACCTTTCCAATTTCGGCGATTAATTCCCCGTTGACATATATACGTTGGGCGCTGTGGGAAGCGTCGTATCTGAGACCAATTCTATAATCTTGATCGGCTAAGATCAAAGCAGAATAGGTAGCGTAACCAAACGCAGGCAGTCTTGGGGAAATCTCAGGATGCTTATTCCAATAGGAAGGTAGTTCAACATTGATTGCTTGACTTGATTGTTCTTTACTGTCAGGAAGTATGAGTTCCTTCCAGTAGAAGTCCCATTTTCCTCTTAAAGCCACTTCATCCCCTTTATATTCAAATGAGCTCTGAGCATGCCCTTCCACGAGCAAAAAGGCGAATATAATAGTAAGGCACAGGTTGGTTCTCATCTTCTAAAACAGGGAATGGAAACTTGTCTTGAACTAATAAAGCACTTTTTGAGCTCTTAGGCAAGACAGAGCCTACCTTAACTCATCTAATAGTTCAAACGCCATACGACCAAAGCGTGCTCATTGCATAGATCTATGAGAGTCTGGAGTAAGTCAATTAGTCCAATTAAGAAAGAAATAATCGCTTTAAGTATTTTGAACTTCCAGCTCCAGTATGTCCCATTCGAGAATTTAGCTCGCTGTGCTGTCCTTTTCTACTAAGTCCATTGAGTTTTGATATGCGCCAACTACAGTATCTACTTTGAAACGAAAACTCCCAAGAAATCATTTCGACTCAAATAATCAAAATCCCATAACTCTATTCCTTGCCAGCCGTCATCAACATCGAGCATCAAGTTCACAGGAGCAATATCTCCCGTATCCACTCGGTAATAAAGCGAATCCTGAGGTCAAATCTTTTTGCCTTTGAATTTGAGGTGCATTTCGTCCATATCCACTTCATCCGGAAGTGTGCATTGAACATTTTTAAGGAATATTTTCGCCATCTGAAACTTATTGAATAGTTGGCAATGATAAATTGCTAATCAAACAAAACACATAAAATTCAATTTATATGTTTTGTTACTTGCATAGAATTTTGTAATAATTAATTAAAGAATTGCTTGTAAAAGGATGAAATATGCATACCACGAACGAAGGCTCTAAGATGTACAAAGTCTATGATAAAAGAATTTAACACTATTGAAAAATAGTCCCTCGGAAAACTATTTCCTTTTTCTCTCTCTCAACTTTTTAACTCCATAAAGTCCGCCAGCTGCAAGCAGCAAAGACAAGCCTCCATCTATAGGTGTGGCTGGTGGTGGGCCTTGGGCAAATAGTGGCAGCATAAAAAGGAAAGCGGTTATCGAAAATATAATCTTTGTAATATTCATAGTTCTAATGTTTTTATGAAAGTCATTGCGAGCGAAGCGAAGCAATCTCCAAAAGACTGCTTCGTCATACCTTCTCGTGGTGACTATTCGATTCATTTATTAAGACTTAATCAAGAATTATTTTGTGTGTTTTCTGACCATCGAACACAAGGTAGATACCACCCGATAAATGATTCAAGTCAATCTCCTTAGTTGATTCTACTCGTGTCGAAAACAGGAGTCTTCCGTCCATATTAAATAGCTGATATACTCGATCTTCGTTTCCATGTTGCTGAATATGCAATGTCTTATCGAAAGCAAAGACTTTCGCTTCATCCAACTTTGTATTCAACACAGCAAATGGGCTAGAAACTAATTCAAATCTATCTGCATGAATCCCTGATTGGGTGGTGAATGAGTATTCTCCGTTTCTCAGATCAATTACTTCGCCTGTTAGTTTATCCATTAGATAAAGTGATTGACCAGACCCTTCCAATTGTACTGATATAGTATATAATCCCGCTTCTTGCACATTAAACTGTAGCTGCACTGTTTCCCATTCGTTGGGCATTCCATTAAGGGCTAGGGCTCTACCCGCTTTCATTGTAAATAGGCCGAAATCAGATGTAGCGTTGAATGCCTGGGCATCATAGGTTCTATTGAGTTCGTTTTCGGTTGCGTCTTCAGCAAATCCAATAACTGCTTGTTTGAATAACCCCTCGTTGTTTGTGAGGTTTAATCGAGCAATTGGGAGTTCAGTTTCTCTAAAGAAATTATCATCCGAATTATTACCAGAAACACGCATGTCTTCAGTAAAGTTAATATCGGTATCAGCTGCACTGTTTAGTTTAACAAAAAAACCTTGAACAGAACCTAGATGATTATTGTATCGCGTGTGCCCCCCCGCGGCTGTAGTGTTAGTAGCCATCGTTCCATTTGCGATAATGTAATCTGCATTGGTTCCTCGCTGAGTATTTGACCCGTTATCATCCCAAATGTATACCGCACCAGCAGTGTTTGAATTCTCTGCTAAAAAGTCACCTATATCTATTGCTGTCGCATACGGATTTGCAATCAGATTCCAACCTTCATTAGCATCAGCTGCATCTTCTGTATAGGTACCAGAAACGGTAATTGTTCCCACATTTGGTTTACCAAGAAAAAACAGTGTCTGCTTATTCGCTTGAGCATACCCTTTTCCAGGAACAAGCTCTTCTGTAGACGCAGTAAGCCATCTATTGATTCCATCTGCTCCATAAGCCACAGTCTCATCATACATATACACATCACTGGCTGTAGGTCCTAAATCATCCGCAGTGTTAATATTGTTCTGTTTTAATGGAGTTCCTACCATGCTGTACTTTCCATCAGCATAGCGAGTGGTTCGGTAAAATACAGCGGAACCAATGAAGAGATCATCTTCATAGGTCATAAGAGACGAGCCTGAATAGACCGTTAATCCACCATTAATTAACACATCACCTATTATAGTAAGTGTGCTATTCCCATCTATGGTAAGACCATTTCCGGAGTTTATAGTAAGATTGTTAGATGGAAATGCTCCTTCCGTTTCTACATCATAATTTCCATCTATTATTACATTATCTGCAAAACTTGGACCAGTTCCGTTGCTCCAAGCATCACCATCCCAAATGATAGGTTCTATAACATCATTGATGGTAATGGAAAAATCCTTATCAAGGAAAAATCCTGTTCCGTCCAGAGATCGTATTCTTATGGTGTAGCTAGTTTGCGTTTCAAAATCAAATTCAATAGCTGATTTCAATACATCACCATCTATGCTAAAAGCTGTATGGTCTGTGCTGCCATCAATTGTCCGTATTACATAAGTATGAACATCTCCAGCATCATCATCTTCTGAAGTCAAAGTTCCTATTGCGAAACCAATATTTTTTTCCTCATCTATATCATTGTGACTGAGAAAAATATCTGTTATAGGCTCGAAAGGGGAATCCTCTACAAGTATGGTAAGTGCCTTTTCAAATGATCCTCCATTTCCGTCTTCTGTGCGTACACGCACAGAATGAGTAGATTCCATTTCAAAGTCAAATTCTGTGGCCAGCTCGAAGCTGGAGAAACTAATATCAAATTTGTCATTATCGTCATCTCCATCTCCCTCCACAAATGAGTAAGTGTAAGATTCACCATCATCATCTGCATCAGTGGTATTAAGAAAACCAACTCGGTATCCCACTGATCGATTTTCCTCAAAAGAATTGTCGGTCAGGGTAATATCTGTCGGTTCATTATTCACACGATCGATCGTTATAGTATAGACTTTAAAAACTGATTCACCTTCCTGACTGTCACTTCTCACTCGTATTGAGTAACTGTTTTTCACATCTTCATCGAATATTTCGGCAGCTAAAAGTTGATTACCAGAGATACTAAAACTTGAATTGTTCGTAGAGCCGGACCCTGAAGACAAAGAATATACATGATTTGTACCTGCATGAACTCCATTGGTTATTAATGTCCCCACCTCATCCCCAATATCATTTCCCTCGCCTATTGATTCAGAAGAGAGAGCTATGGTAGAGGTTAAATTGGCCTCATCTATATCATTAATGTTAATGGTGAACGATTTTGAAAACGTAGCGTTGTTTTCATCTTTTACCTGAACCTGAATGCTGTAGGAAGTTTGAGACTCATAATTGAAAATTTCGTCAGATAAAAGAGAACTAGAACTGGTAGGAATATCAAAAGACATATTCCCAGAGGCACCAGCGCCCGCCACAAGTGTCCATGTATAACTTCCTCCATCAGTATCGACAGCAGAAAAATTACCAACAAGTGTGCTTATCGGACAATGTTCATCAATGTTGTCCTTGCTTAACGTGATGTCAGTGGGTGGATCTACTGACACGATATTAGCAAAGGCAACTATCCCCGAAAGGAAATAAAAGCTAAACGTGAGTAGCATGTTTTTTATAAGAGTGTCTGTCTTAATCTGGCCGATCTGTTGTAGTGTCTGTAGCATACTGTCTGGTTTAATTCGAAAAAGTGCCTGAGGGCAATTGACTTTAAACTCTAAAGTATTAAGTGCTTTATCCACTTCGGGAGTGGAATCAGAATTCGGTGTTGGTGACTAAGAATTTGGCGATTTATTTTGTGAGAAGCTTAACCAAGTCTTCCTTTTTCCTCCTAGACACGGTGAGATGCGTTCCATTATTGAGGGTGACAAAACCACCTTCAGATTTGGAATAAGTCTTAATCTCGGAGACCTTCACAAGGTATTTTTGGTGGATTCTAATAAAACCATCATCGGAAAGGGTCTTATCATATTCCTTGAGCGTCTTACTCACAATCAGCTTTTCGCCATTGACTAAATGTATGATCGTATAGTAATTATCCGATTCACAATACACAATATTGGCTACTTCCTCTAGCCGTATACCTTCCATGGACGGAATGGCTATTTTCTGAATAGAAGACCGGTTAGACATCAGGGCCTCTAGCTTCTGCTCAATTTGGTTTATTCTACCATCATCAGAGAGTTTGGCGACAGCCTGAACAAGCTCCTCCGGGTTTACCGGTTTCAGCAAATAATCTATGGCGCTGTAGCGAAAAGCCTTGATGGCGTATTGGTTAAAAGCAGTAACGAATATTATCTCACCGGAAAAATCTCTGAGTTGCTCGATCAGGTCAAAACCCGTTCCGTCATTCATCTCTATATCGAGGAAAAGCACATCAGGCTTCTGGTCGTTGACCTCTTTCAACCCAGATTTGACACCCTCTGCCTCACCACAGATCTCTATCCTCGGACAGTATTTGGTTAGAAAAGAACGTAGGGCCGTCCGACTTTTCGACTCATCATCTACTAATATGGCGCGCTTCTTAATCATGCGTCTAAAGGTATTGTGAGAATTACTTTCGTCCCGTTTGGTTGTCCATATTCGTCTTTGAGATCTTCTATCAGCAAGCGGTAAGCTCCGGCACCTGATGCTTCGTTGAAGTAGCTGACCCGATCATTGGTCAGAGAAGTGGCCAAAGATGTATGTGATGCCTTCTCACGAGGTTGGGCTCGCCCAACACCGTCATCCTCTACCTCACATCTCAGGGTATCTTCTTCCTCGATAAAACGAACGTATATGTGACCCTTTTCATCTTTCCCCTTCATCCCGTGAATGATTGCGTTCTCCACAAATGGCTGGAGTAGCATAGGAGGAATTGTCAGGGTAGTGTCGGCATCTTCTGAAATATCAAAATCAAAGCGTTCTTCAAATCGTGACTTTTCTAGCTCCAAATAGAGTTTCAAAGTGTCAATTTCTTCTTCCAAGGAAATGAACTTATGGGTGCTGTTTTCCAAAATCTTCCTAACCAACATGGAAAACTTAGACATGAAGACTTCTGCTTCATATGTGTTGTTAGTTGTGATAAAACTTTGGATTGAATTAAGCGCATTAAAAATGAAATGTGGATTCATCTGAGACCGGAGCATTCGCTGTTCAATCTCTACTCGTTTCATTTCCAGAGCATATTGCTTTTGCTCTTGCTTTCTCTTATAGGTTAGCCACAAAAAACCGATTAATAAAAAGGCGAGAATAGTTGCTGATAGAATTAAGTTCCTTGTATTTCGATCTTGCTCAATTTGCAATTCCTGTATCAGATTTTCCTCGGTGAGCTGACCAATCTCCCGCTCTTGTTCCTCATACTCTAGCTGCACACGCAATCGCTCAATCTCCTTCCCTTTTTTTTCATTGACCAACGAATCTTTGGCTATTGAATATGCCTTAAAACTATCAAAGGCCAGTGCCGTTTGTCCGGTGTTTTCATAGGCCAAGTACAGGTTTTCATAGGCTTCTCGCCGTTGCTTGAGCAACGGTAGATTTTCCATTAGGCTCAGCGATTTTTTGGAAAGGGGAATAACCTTGCGCCACGCGGACTGTGCTTCATAGAGGTCACAGAGTAAGTTTAACCCTGTAATCTGACTCATTACATCATTTCCGGTCATAAAATATGCCACACCTTCCTCCAATATTACTTGAGCAGAGTCATACGCTTTCATGTGTACATAAGTCTGACCAATGTTCATTTTTGTCTGCTGAACGGCGGAGACATTCTTACTATTCTCAAATAATAGAGAGGTGTTGAAATTAGCTAAGGCTTTTTCATATTCTCCTACTTCAAGATAGATCCCTGCCAAGGTGTTGGATGTGGGGGAAATGGCACTGCTGTCATTCAATTCGAATGCCAGCTCTAGCGCCTTACTTGCATACCTCTCCGCCTCGACGGAGTTGTCTTGTTCGAAGTTGGCCAAGGATAGAATATTATAGCACCCAATTACTCTTTTGTCATTTTCGAGCCTTAAGTAAAGTTCCAATCCATTTTTAACATGATATATAGTCTCCAAATACTTTCCTAATTGATAATATGTAATTGAAATATTATAACTGATGCTTGCCAGCTTAAGCCTATTTTGAGTCCCTGGACTTTGTAAAGAATCTTCTATGTAAAGGTTTATCGCCTCTAACCAATTTACCACTGCACTATCCAGATCGTTGACTTGGTATTTTTTCAATCCCATCGATTCGTAAAGACTTGCCTGTCCACTTTTCCATTGCATTTTTTCAGCTACTAAGAGTCCCTTCTTCCAATAGAACGCAGATGAATCTGCTACAGGATGTTGCTCACCAATTGCTAACAAAAGTCGAACAATAGTAGAATCTGAGGTAGCTACTGTCAACTCCTTCTTGAGTGAGTCGAGCTGCGCATGACTAAAGAAGCAAACGAAGAATAATAGAATTGAAAAAGTGAATATTTTGGCTTTCATGACTAGTAGATCTTCCGAATTCTTATGAAATCTAACCAAATACTGTCCGATCCTAAAATCAAAAAAGAATTCGGTGCGTTTGGATCAGGATTCGGTCACAAAAAAAGCGAACACCTCTCGGTGTTCGCTTTTCTAATAATTATTCTATTCAATAATATAACCCGCTTTACTTCGATTTTCTACTATCCTTCAATTTCTTTATTCCATAAACCCCGCCAGCTGCAAGTAGCAAAGACAGCCCTCCATCTATTGGTGTAGCTGGTGGCGCGCCTTGCGCTATAGCTGGTATTATGAATAATAGTGTAGTTATCGACAATATGATTTTTGTAGTGTTCATAATTTTAGTGTTTTGATGACCGCCATTGCAAGTGAAGCGAAGCAATCTGTAATAGGCTGCCTTGTCATACTTCCTTGCAGTGACGATTCGATTTAATTATTTAGACTTAATCCAGAATGATTTTATGCGTTTTCTGACCGTCAAAAACTAGGTAGATACCGCTTGATAAATGACTCAAGTCAATCTCTTTGGTCAATTCTACTCGTGTCGAAAGTAGTAATCTTCCCTCCATATTGAAAAGCTGATAGACCTGTTCGCCTTTGCGCTGCTGCTGGATATGCAATGTCTTATCGAAGGCAAAGACTTTCACTTCATCCAACTCTGTATTCAACACTCCATAAGGACTGGAAATCAACTCAAATCTATCTGTATGAATCCCTGATTGAGTCGTGAATGAGTATACCCCATTTCTCAGATCAGCTACTTCGTCTGTTAGATTATCTCTAAGGTAAAGTGCCTGATCGTATCCTTCAAGCTCTACCGATATTGCATACGATCCAGCTTCTTTTGCATTCAATTGCAGTTGGATCGTTTCCCAGTCGCGAGTCATTCCGTTCAAAGTCAAGCTTCTTCCAGCCTTCATTGTGAATAGTCCAAAATCAGCTGAAGCATTGAATGCTTGCGCATCGTACTTCTTGTTTAGCTCATTTTTATTAGCATCTTCTGCAAAACCTAAAACTGCCTGCCTGAACAATCCTTGATCGTCTGTTAGATTGATTCGAGCAATTGGCAACTGTGTTTTTCGATAGAAATTAGCATCTGCATTCTTATCTCCTCTTCGCATTCCCTCAGAGAAGATGGTATTGTTATTTCCAAGTCCATCTAATTTCACAAAGAAGGCCTGTGCAGATCCAAGATGAAAATTGTAACGATCTTTATCCGGATCAAGAATCGTAGAGCTAGCCATACTTCCATTTGCTACTATGTAATCATCGTTTGATCCTCTTTGGGTATTAGAGCCATTGTCATCCCAGATGTATACAGAGCCAGAGTTATTAGTATTAGTTACGAAAAAATCTGAGATGTTAATAGCTGCAGTGTATGGGTTCGCTACTAAGTTCCATCCTTTGTTTGCTTCTAATCCCACATCTGTAAAAGTGCCTGTATGGGTAATCGTCCCAGTATTGGGTACTCCATTAAAAATGATCTCTTGCTGATTGGCTTGCGTATATCCCGTAGCTGGAACTAGCTGCCCTGTCATTGGCTTCCAGCGATCTGCTCCATTGTCGTTTTCATAAGACTCAAATTCATCATAGTAATAAACAAAGCTTCCTATAGTGCCATCTGTCACATTTACATTTTGCATTACTGGTGTACCTACGAAACTGTACTGACCTCCAGCGTAGCGAGTATTTCTCCTTACCTCCACATCATTTCCTGTAAAGGAGTTGGCACTATAGGTGAGGAGTGAAGAACCTGATTCCACAACGAGTGAGCCATTATTTGTCAAATCACCATCTACATCTAGTACACTTTCATTATCTACTGTCAAGGTAAATCCAGAGTTGATGGTTAAGCTGTTGAAATCAAAAACACCATCTGAATCAATGCTATAATCGCCGTTGATCACCACATCATCTGTATCGGTAGGCCCAGAGCCATTACTCCATGCTGTGCCACTCCATGTAATGACCTCAACTACGTCAGTTATAGTGATGATAAACTCCTTTTCAAAATTGCCCCCGTTTCCATCATTGGTATTGATACGTACCAAATAAGTATTCTTGGTTTCAAAGTCGAACATCGCTGCTGATTGCAGCTGATCTCCAACGATGGAGAATGAGCCATTATCTGCATCGCCATCACCAGCGACTAAAGTATAAGTATACGTTTCTCCTGCATCCACATCTGTAGTCGTGAAAGAACCTACTGCTGTTCCAGAGACTTCATTTTCATCAATAGCATTATTGTCTATTGTAATGTCAGTTGGCGCACTTGGCGTACCAAAAAAATCAATCCCAACATTACTTTCAGTTGCTACAGCATTAAGTATATCTATAGCATCTTCATTAGTAAATGCTGAATTCTCAAAAGTGAATTGTAGGCTAGCAATATCATCTGTGTCAAAATGACTAGAAGTGTTTCCTGATATAGTTAAAGAGGCTGAAATTCCATCCGCTGCTACTGCTATTGTGGGAATCAGCCCTGATGGTAAATTACTTATGCTGTAATCAGACCCAGAAAGGTTACTGCCTGCATTGGTAAAAGTATCACTTGAAATTTCAATCGTGAGCGTTCCATCAATAGATCCATTGTTGGCAGCATTCTCCTTGAATTCTTCTTTATTGATAGAGTATTGATGAACCAAACCAGAGGTTAATCCTAACACATACATTTTACTGCCAACTGCGTTAAATGCCAAGCCTTCCGGGCTTGATTCTTCACTTCCAATATTGACACTTCGTTCGAAGGATACGCCGGTAGACAAATCAAAAGGTGTGGTAAGTTTGTATTGATTGACATCAGTTCCATCATAACCAATAACAAACATTTTGGTACCATCATTACTAAATTCTACTTCCCGGGGAAAGATTTCCTGACTAGCTATGCTGTAAGTTGTACCAGAGTAAGAAGCTCCTGAAGTAATATCAAATGCATTGGAAAGGTTGTATTGATTAACATCATCACCTGTATTTCCGATAACGAACATCTTAGTGCCGTCTGTACTAAATGACAGACCAACTGGCTGTGCTTCCTCAGAAAGTATACTAAAAGCCCCATCAAAACTTGCTCCTGAAGTAACGTCAAAAGAATTAGACAATGAATATTGATTGATGTCATTACCAGTATCTCCTAAGACAAACATCTTCATCCCATTAGCACTAAATTCAATGCTCTGTGGTGAAGTCTCTTGAGACGATATGCTAAAAGGGCTACCATCAAAAGTTACTCCTGAAGTAACATCAAAAGCATTGGTCAATGAATATTGATTTACCTCATCCCCATTACTGCCAATGATAAACATTTTAGTGCCGTCATTACTAAATGTCAAATCAGTTCCTCTAATTTCCTCATTTACAAAACTAAATTCATCATCAAAAGTGACACCTGCCCCAAGATCAAAAGCTTCAAACCCGTAGGTGAGTGATAATTCACCAGAGAAGTCAATACCTATATTACTTTGTGCATTTACAGCATCAATAACTACCGCTGCATCTTCATTGGTAAATGCTGAGTTTTCAAAAGTGAACTCAATACTTGATATATCACGTCCATTATGGTGACTCGATGCATTTCCACCAAGGGTAAGCACGGCACTCAAACCATCTGCAGCTACCAATAGTGATGGAACAAGGCCTGTAGGTAAATTATTAATCGTATAATCTGTATTATGTGTGAGCGCCGAGCTAGCATTTGTAAATATGTCTCCGGTTATTCTAATTGTTAAAGAGCCATCTAACAGGCCATTGCTCGCTGCTGTTTCTAAAAAATCTCCCGCACCAACGGTATATTGATTAATATCATCGCCTGAAGTTCCAAGAACAAACATTCTATCTCCTTTTACATTGAAAGCGATTCCTGTAGGATTAAACTCTTGACTGGAAACATTGAATGAGTTACCATCAAAGCTTACTCCACTGGTGATGTCATACGGATTTTCAAGGCTATACTGATTAATGTCATCACCAATGCTGCCAATGACAAACATCTTGGTACCATCTACACTAAAAAACATACTCTCGGCACTTGTTTCTTGACTTGCTACTGAATAATTACCATCAAAAGAAACTCCTGAAGTAATATCAAAGGGAGTGGATAGGCCATACTGTCCCACATCGTCCCCCACCCCACCAACTATATACATCAATGTCCCATTTGGGTTGAATAAAATCTCAGTAGGTGCAGCTTCCTGCGCACTCACATTATAAGGAGAGCCGTCAAAAGTAACCCCTGAAGTAATGTCAAATGCTGATGATAAGCTGTACTGATTTACAGCATCATTTATGCCACCAACCACAAACATTTTCATACCATCTTGACTAAATGCTAATCC
Organism: uncultured Marinoscillum sp.; assembly: GCA_964351885.1. Classification (GTDB taxonomy): domain Bacteria; phylum Bacteroidota; class Bacteroidia; order Cytophagales; family Cyclobacteriaceae; genus Marinoscillum. The sequence continues at coordinate 4,898 of CAYGPP010000006.1, read as the reverse complement.
ATTTGGAAATGTCTCTTGCGATGAGATATCAAAAGGACTACCGTCATAAGTCACACCAGTTTTTACATCAAATGGATTGCTCAAACTATATTGATATACCATATCATTGGCACTGCCTAGAATAAACATTTTGGTTCCATCTGTGTTGAACTTAATGGAAGTTGGATTGGTATCCTGACTAGCTACTGAAAAAGGATTCCCATTAACAATGCCTCCTCCATTTTCAATATCAAAGTCGAATCCATAGGTAAGAAACGCATTGTTAGTAAATTCAATTTCTAGAGCGCTTAATGCATTTACAGCATTAGTCACCGCACCTGCACTGTTTGTCGTGAAAGCTGCATCTTCAAAAGTGAACTCTAAGTCAGTGATGTTATTAGCTTGCTGGTGTGAATCTGCAGTACCAGAAAAAGTTAAGATTCCATTGCTCCCATCCCCGTCTACTGATATAGTAGAGGATAAACCTAATGGTTTGTTATTTATGGTATAATGCGTTCCTTCGGCTAAAGCACCTCCTGCATTAACGAATGTGTCTCCAACGAGGCTTACCAGAGCTGATCCGTCCAGTGATCCGTCATTAATTGATTTTTCAGCAAACCCTGCTTTTGTTGTGATTTCATACTGACTGACATCATCCACATTGCTTCCAATCACATAAAAGTGCTTATTGTCATTGCTAAAGTCTATCCCTGTTGGAGCAGTGTTGTTTGCATTCACACTATAGTTATCTTCATTCACAAGAGATGTTGTCGCATCAAAAGGTGTACTTAAACTGTATATTTCTACATCATTATTTGTCTGATCTAGTACATACATCAGACTCCCATCATAGTTGAAAACAAGACCCCCTGCAAAAGAAACGTCTGTTAAAGAAACAGAACCATCAAGTGTAACTGTAGATAGTATGTCAAAAGGTGTTGTAATTGAATATTGATTTAAGATTGGACCCCCAGAAGCACGAATAACATACATTTTGGTACCTGTATTGTTGAAAGAAACAGTTACAGGATTGATTGATCCAACATTGAAGCTACCATCATGTGTCACCGTCGAAGTAATATCGAAAGCACTGCTTAGGCTATACTGTTCAATAAAATCGGGACTGCCATTGGTACCTGCAACGTACATTTTGGTGCCATCATTGCTAAATGTTAAATCTGCTTTTGCAGTTTCTTCAGTTAGATTGATATCTCCTTCGAAAGTGATGGTGGATCCTACGTCAAAGGCGGTTTCAAGTGCAAACTGACTTATAAAAGCATTGAAAACCACAAACATCCTAGTCCCATCATCGCTAAAAGTAACTGCTGTTGGACTTGGTAAAGTATATTGGTCGAGCAATCCAGTAGTGATATATTGAAAAGAAATGTCAGAAGAATTCTTGAACTCACCATATCCATAGCTAATCGATTGAGCTCTTGAAAAGAATGAGACCACCATAATTAGGGTGATCATTAACAGTTTTAGTTTGAAAAATTTTATCATGGCGTTTTGCTTTTTGTTCAAAGCAAACCTGCCATAACTACCAAAATTTTTACCTGACCCTATGGGTTAGTTCTTTAAAAATAATCTATAAGTATCTGTAAGTCAGTGGTTTTTATCCAATACTAAACAAGGATATGAACTATGCCAAAGTTGAAAAGAAGTAGCATCAAAAAACACTATCAGGGAACAAACTCATAGTCTTTTACAATTTTCACCCGATCAAAATTATTATGACTAGGATTCAGAATAAGGTTAAAAGATTTATGGTCGCATACCGAGGGGACTTTTATAGCCAACACTTCAGGATCAAGAAGATGCTCCGAGCCCAAGCGCTGAGAATCAATCCAATCATGATTGCTATCCCAACTGAGCGGCAAATGATCTATGGTCAATATCTTTCCTTTAGGAATTTCTATTTCGTAAACTCTCATTCCCACAGGAATCGTATCCAGATTAATATGGCGTGCTAGTTCGCTTCGAGCCAACGCTAGAGAAGTCGCCGTATATACTGCAAGAATTCCTTTTCTATTCCATCTTCCACCTCGTAGTGAGGCACCTTTGCCGTCCATAGGGTTGTGGTCAGGTGGGTAAGTCATACAGATGCGATAGGCAATCACGCAAATATGCCATGCTGTATACGAACCATCTCATCTGAGATCATCTCTATACCTTGAAGTGTATCTAGCCATGACCTTGGGGAGGAGCTATCCAGAGCGATACTCTCTGTATCGAGCCATTTAATAAACTGCAATTCATTACCAAATATGGCAACACCCTCTAAGTAGAGATCACCTAGCCTCAGCAACCGCTCTGCCTGAAGCCCTGAGAATGGTTTCTGACCTTGAAAATGCCTGTCTAAAGTTTTGGCAGAAATATCAATTAAGAGTGCCAATTCTTGCTTGGAAAAATGAAACTTTGAGAGGAGATCTACTACAAACGGAGTAGTCACACCGTGCCTCGCACGATGTACCCTCTTAAACGGAGTACCGTAAGCAACAGCTGCTTCTTCTACTTTAGTGGTATTGGTAATTTTAGGATCAGAATATGGATTCATTAAATTAGACTTTTGTCCTTTAATTATAGACAAATATACAAATATTACTCCGATTTTGCAAGTCACACCAATCCATATTCTTGATAAGAACGCGCGCTCATCGAATCGGAAATTGACAAAATAAATTCGAAGCAAAATGAGCTATCCAAGTAATTCACTAAACCCTATCGGCAAAAGGATCAAGAGGTTTTAAGCATATACTGGAATGCTTCTTTTCTATTGCCAACACCCATTTTGGAGTAGGTATTACGCAAGTGGAACTTCACTGTGCTCACAGAAATAAATAGCGTCTCACCAATTTCGGTGTTCGTCTTACCCTCTATGCTCAACCGCAGGGCGTCAAATTCTCGTTCGGTCAATGGGGTATGGAGCTTACTGTTGAGGTCTTTAAAGTCCAAATCAACCGCTAATTCTGCAGGGCTTGAGTGAAGCTCCATATAGCGTTTTTTCATTGCTTCTATCTGAAGTTCTTGTGCTTCTTTTTCTGCCTTAAGCTTTTTACTCCTGAGCGAAAAGAATACTACTAGCAAAATGATAATGAGCGCAGCACTGATTCCTCCTGCCAGTATTCTAAAATCTTTAAGATCATTCTCGAGAGAGAGTCTTGTGATCTCCGCTTCCTTCTTTTCAGTTTCATACTTAACCTCCACATCTGCCAATCGCTCCTGCGCTTCAGCTGCATTTAGGGAGTCATTGATAGCTACCGCGAGCTTCTTCTCTTCCAGCGCTTCTTGGAAATTCCCTTGAGCCTCAGCTATTTTGAAAAGTAGATGGTGCGCATTTTTTGAGTGAATGGGAAAATGACTGGTATTAGCAATAGCTAAACCCTGAACGGCATATCCCCTAGCTTGATCTAATCTGCCTAACTGGTAATAGCTCTCCCCAATGGAGAGCGATGTATGAGCTTCCGCCTCTACATCGCCAAGTTGAGTGGCATATTCTCTAGCTTTCAGGTGATGTATTAGCGCCTCCTCATAAGCTCGTTGATCTTTGTAGATGTTTCCAAGATTGTTCTCCACGTAGGATAACGTATTCAGATCCCCCAAAGCGCCGAGGTATTTGCTAGCCTCTTGATTATACGCCAAACTTCTGTCAAGAGAATCTTGCGCCTGAGCTACAATGGCCAGTCTCAAATAGCCGTAAGCTAACTCTGAGGTATCATTGTATTGACGCGCTATTTTGAGTCCGTTATTGGAATATTCCCAAGCTGCATCGTAATCTCTGAGTTGATAGAATATACCACCAATATTCCCGAGAATGTCAGACTTAGCCTTGGAAAATCTATCCTCTTTGTTACTATTTGCTACTTTTTCAGCCTGCTGAAAAGCCGTGAGCGAACCCTCGTGATCTCCTTGAATTCGGAGTAAGACTCCAGTAGAGTTGTAAGCCCGCATCAGGCTATAATCGTCACTTGAGATCTTCGCACTGCGAATACACTGATCCAAAAAATAACTCGCCGAATCTACCTGCCCTAGTTTGCCAAAAGCAACCCCCATTGATAGATAATACTTGTTTTTAATGGTATCCGTTAGATTTTCAATATCCGATACTTGACGGAGTAATGCCAATGACTCATGTGGATTCTCTGCATTGTATCCTTGCAATACCAACTGTGTTTCGCTCGCTTGATGGCTTAAAGCAATATTGGCAATAAGGGGAAAAATGAAAAACCCAATAATTCTCATTTGACCAAATTAACCAACTAAGTAGTGACTATCAATAAAGTCAAAATTATTGTTCGAAAAATAATACTGCCAAAAACGACTATTGGTGTCTCAAAAGAAGATCAATCCTCTTCTTGATCAGATCGCAAAGCCAACCATGTGAAAAATCCTGCTACAGCTGTAGCTGTTCCTAGTAACAGAACGATATTGAGTCTTCTTTGAACTCTCTCTACTCTAGCGACATACTTTGAGCCCAGTCCTTTCCTTGCGATAAGCCTTTCCAAATCCGAGATACGTGTCGAGAGTTCTGCCTTTGTCTTTTTCGATAAGTCTGTAAGTGCCATAATTTCTATATTTTAATGATTCGTTCACTAAATGTACTTGGAAACGTAGGTGATTGTTTCAGAAAACGCAGGGTTTTAAACTTAGCAGTTGTCCATCGATGAACTAAATGGCAGTCTAAAAACCAAAAAAACCAATGCTAAATAGCATTGGTTTAATCAGTTGATTTTGATGACATATGCATCCAACAAGAGGCCAAAGACTCTGGTCAATCTCTCTTCTTATCCCTAAGTTTATTGATGTCATAGATTCCCCGGTATGACTCATGCTTCGCAATCTGGGGAATTACGTTAAGTGGTTATTTATTATTGACATCCGACTAAAATCAGATTTCTATCAAAATGGTTGAATTCTTT
>CAYGPP010000005.1:52740-59269 GCA_964351885.1 uncultured Marinoscillum sp. | reverse complement strand
CTCTATTACACCGCTCCAATTAACCTAAATAAGACCACAAGATCTGAACTGGCAAGCCTCTACATACTCAGTCCCATTCAGCTTAACGCATTCTTCAATTATCGTGAAACTCAAGGTAAACTGATCTCAGAACTAGAGCTGCAAGCTGTACCCGAATTTGATTTGGGAACTATCAGAGATCTCCGCCCCTTTGTGACTATTACCGAAATATTGGATGGACGACAATTCTTTCAACGGGTATTCAATGAAGAGAACAACTACCTCCTGCTTCGCTATAGCCGAACCTTAGAAGCCGAAGATGGCTACAACCGAGAGGATGGCACTGGCTATGCAGGCGATCAGAATACGCTCTATGGCAGATTTCGCGTAAGTCATTCCAAAGATTTCAGCTTTGGGTTCACGTTCGAAAAGGATGCAGGTGAAAGCTTTGCTTTTGATCCGAACAAGAAGCAATATGGTTTTGACTTTTACTCCTCCCATCTATTATTAGAGAATAAAGGACGTTTTAAGACTATCGCAATAGGTGATTACCAAATGCAGTTTGGTCAAGGGGTGGTATTCGGGGCTGGCTTTGGTGCTGGTAAAGGAGCCGAAACAGTCAATGCAGTAAAAAGAAATTCAGTGGGTGTGAGACCCTACTCCTCCGTCCTAGAATCCATATTTTTCCGTGGAGCAGCCGCTACTGTTCAATTCGGCAATCTTGACGCAACGATCTTTGGCTCCACATTGATGCAAGATGCTAACGTACTTCAGTCAGACACTACTTATTCTGATTTTGAGGAGTTCGTGAATAGTATTCAGGCTACTGGACTCCACCGTACTTCGAGAGAATTAGGTGGGAAGAACAACATTCGCGAAAGGAATGTGGGCGTGGTGCTGGACTACAATATCCAAGGTTTGAATTTTGGGGTTACCACTCTCTACTCAGACTATTCTAATCCTTTGCAGCGAAAACCAAACAATTACAATCAATTCGAATTTTTGGGTAATAAAAACTTCATTGGGAGTTTATACTCTAGCTACAACTGGCAAAATTTTATCCTCTTTGGAGAAGTAGCAAGGTCAACTTCAGGAGGAATCGGTGCGGTAGGTGGTGTGTTGGTTTCGCTTACCTCACAAATAGACTTTAGCTGGGCAGCACGAAATTATCAAAAAGATTTTCACTCATTCTATGGCAATGCTTTGAGTGAAGGTTCTCGAAACATTAACGAAAAAGGCATGTATTGGGGGCTAATGTATCGGCCTAACAGAAGGTATCAGTTTGCAGCTTACTTTGATGAATTCTCTTCATCATGGCTAAAATTCAGAGTGAATGCCCCATCAGAAGGGTACGAATACCTCGCAAGGATTACGCACAAACCAACTCGATCCATTCAAATGTATGCGCAGTTCAGACAGGAGAATAAGGAAATCACTATTGACACGGAAAATGGCAATTTATCAGAACTCATACCGACGCAGAAGCGCAATTACATCATGAATGTGGACTATGCCGTCGGCAGAACATTTAGTTTCAAATCAAGAGTACAAGGCTCAGATTTCATACAAAATGGTGAACGTACCACAGGGATTGCGGTAGTACAAGATGTGAACCTCAACTTCTGGAAGATGAAGCTCTCTACGAGGTATTCTCTATTCGAAACAGAAGACTTCAATAACCGCCAATACCTATATGAGAAGAATGTCCTTTACGCATTTAGCATACCAGCCTATAATGGTTCCGGATCAAGAAGCTACGTCTTGCTCCAATATACCGCATCTCGGTCGCTTACCTTCTGGGCACGATATGCGCGTTTCCATTATCCTAATCAGGATGTAATCGGGTCAGGAATCAGCGAAATACAAGGTGACCAAAAGTCAGAGGTTAGGGTAATGCTTAGATACAAGTTCAGGAATTGATTAACTTCGTGTTGCCTTACTATTAAATATAAAAATTTTGAGATATTCTATACTTATTGGATTACTCATTTCGAGTATATCCTGCGTCAATGCTCAAACAGTATTTACCAGCGTACAAGGTGGTGCTTGGGAAGACTGTAATACTTGGGGAACCTGCCCGGGAGCGGTAGCAGGTGTTGACTACCCTTCCAGAACGGACGATGTAGTCTTAAATCACAGAATAGTCGTAAATAATACAGGAGATAATGGTAGCACGCCTATTAGACCTAATGAGCTTGGGTTCACCAATGTCTGTGGCGGATGTGTTGGCCCTGATGGTGCATGTAATACACCAGGAGGTTGTAATGCGAACCAATTCTATCAAAATGGGAAAATTACCATTAATTCAGGCGGTGAATTGGAAGTAACTGTCGCCGCAATTCTTGGAGATACGGTGCAAGTGAACGGCGGGGGAATCCTCGATATGAATGGTGATGTCTTTATTATTGGTTTTATCAATGGTGAAGTAAGCAGTGACATATCATTTGGAGATGATATTGTAATTTCTGGTAATGGGGTTATTAATTCTGATGAAGATTTTATTGTGGCAGATGATCTAACCATAGACGGTGACGATGCTGCTATTTGTGGAAATAGTACGGTCACGCTACTTAATACTGGAGGAGGTAACGGTGCGGAACTTCGAACTTACAATCAAAGTGACGATGAGACGCTAGATCAAATTTGTGATCAAACTACAATTGTTTGCAATGACGGAAATTGTTGTGGACTAGGTGACTGCACTACGGATTTGGCCGGTACTGGGACGGATGGTGAGATTTCATCGGGAGACGGCACTGCCGATCCGGAAGTAGTCTTGCCTATAGACTTGATTTCTTTTACAGGAATTGTGGAACAAGATTTTATCCGATTAAACTGGACGACTGGTTCCGAATTAGATAATGACTACTTTGAAATAATGCGTAGCGATGCAAGTGGATCCAAGACCAAAATAGCAACCATTAAAGGCAGTGGAACTACTCAGAATCTGAACAATTATTCATATCTAGATAAAGAAGCCGTATTTGGAGAATTGTACTATACGCTCTCTCAGGTAGATTTTGATGGACAGTATGAAGTGTTCGAACCCATAAGAATTCAAAGAAGTCCAAATAAAGATTTTAAAATTGAGGCAATAAAAAGAACCGCTCTCCCAAACAGTATTCAATTGAGCCTTAGATTAGTTTCTGATCAACCTATTCAGTATACACTATTTGATCTCTCAGGGAAAATAATCTCCTCGCGTACAGTACCTGCCTCGGTAACTCTTAACATCCCATGTCCTAACCAAGCGCATGGAAACATCTATGTCTTTAGCATTTCTCAAGGCAATGCTAGTCTAAGACAAAAAATCGCCATTCAATAAAACAGCGTACTCGAAAAATGAATAGTGAAATAATAATTTTAATTTATATGTAACTACATATAATGTACTTACGTATATTTAAATGAAATGAAAAAATATGAATACAGATAATCAAGCTTCCGCAAATCACAAAGTATTGGATATCATCCAAAATAGATGGAGTCCAAGAGCATTCTCAGAAAAGACCATTACATCTGAAACATTCAATACGCTTATGGAGGCAGCCCGATGGGCAGCCTCTAGCATGAATGAGCAACCATGGAGGTTTATCTACGCCTTCAAAGGAGAGAAAGTATTTGATCAAATAGCAGATACTTTGATGCCGGGTAATAAACCTTGGGCAGAACAAGCGCCAGCTTTGCTGATTACGATAGTCAAAACAACTTTCGATCGAAACGGGAAACCCAATCGAAATGCTCAGCATGATCTAGGTCTTGCCATTGGCAACTTGAGCTTGCAAGCTACCGCTGAAGGAATCGGTCTTCACCAAATGGGTGGAATATTCCTAGATAAGATCAGGGAAACTTTTGGCTTACCCGAAGCGTATGAAGCTGTCTCCGTTATTGCCATGGGTTACTATGGAAATCCCGATAGCCTTACTGAAGAATTGAAGGCCAGAGAACTAGCGACGCGCCAAAGAAAACCGATCACCGAATTCGCTTTTCATGGCAATTTTAAATCCTAAATTTTATAATAAAATGAAAACGATCAAGCACCTAGCCAACAGCAGAGGATCAGCCAATTTTGGCTGGTTAGACAGTAAGCACACCTTCAGCTTTGGGCGATATTTCAATCCTGAAAGAATGAATTTTGGCCAATTGAGGGTATTGAACGACGATATCGTAGAGGCGGGAATGGGATTTGGAACTCACGCACATGACAATATGGAGATTGTTTCCATTCCTCTAGAGGGGGATTTGGAGCACAAGGACAGTACTGGAAAATCTGAGGTGATTAGAACCGGAGATGTACAGATCATGAGTGCAGGATCAGGACTCTCCCATTCAGAGTTCAATCACTCAAAAACCGATAGGGTCAACTTCCTGCAGATTTGGGTAATGCCTAAGGAAAAGAACATAGAACCTCGCTATCAGCAAATAACATTTGACGCGCTCGGCAGAAAAAACAAACTGCAGACTGTGGTTGCGCCGGATGACAATGAAGCACTTTGGATTAATCAAGATGCATGGTTTACATTAACTGATCTGGATGCGAGTAAGTCACTCGAATATAAAATCCACCAATCCGGCAATGGAGTCTATGCCTTTATGCTAGAAGGAAAGACAAAACTTGCTGGTGAGCAACTTGATAGACGCGATGCTCTCGGGATTAGTGATGTTAGCAATTTCGCCATTACTGCTAATGTTGATTCAAAGATTCTTTTGGTAGAAGTCCCGATGAGTTGAGATTGGGACATTCTTATTCAGTTTCACTAACCTGACAGGTTTTGTAAACCTGTCAGGATTTAAATTCTCGATTGGTTTTCTATAAATTGCTACATGGCCGAATCACATGATAACGATCCTCTTCATGGAGTTAAACTCGCAGATATTCTCGAATATCTCGTTGCAAAATATGGCTGGGATGAGTTGAGCGCTATAATTCGAATCAGATGCTTTGCTCATGATCCGTCTATCAAATCAAGCCTAACATTTCTAAGAAGAACTCCCTGGGCAAGAGCCAAAGTGGAACGACTATATATTAAAGCAAAGGGAGGATAATGGTGAACACTGTACCGTTTCCTACTTTGGATTGGACCTTGATCGTACCTTGATGCTCTTGCACAATCCCAAATACAATATACAAACCTAGCCCAGTTCCCTCCCCAACATCTTTGGTCGTGAAGAAAGGTTCATAAATCCTCGCCAAATTCTCGCGACTTATTCCCTTACCATTGTCCCTGACTGTAATGACGATAGAATCTTTACTACTAACAGTAAAAATTTCAATTAGGCCAACCTCATCTATCGCATGGATAGCATTGGTTAACAAATTGATCATGATCTGATGTAACTGTCCTGAACTACCCAATACTAGATGATCATGTGCTTCGAGATGTTCTTCTATTCGAAAAATAGTCTCCCCATTCCCTCGACATATCGCGATCGACTTTTTGATAATCGAGTGCAAATCGCATTTTTCATTTAAGCCCTTACTGTTCGGTCCATATTGATTCAGGCTGGTTACGATACTCGCAGCTCGCCTTATCCCATCATTAATCTGTTGAAAAATCGGCTCAATCTCTTCAGATTTAATACTATACCCCTCCTCCTTTAGATACATATCTAATCTTGCGATTCCACCCTGTATATGATTAAGTGGATTATTAATTTCGTGAGCGACACCCGAAGCTAACATTCCCAAAGAAGCCATTTTCTCAGAATGAATCAACCGTTCTTGTGCAGTGCTAAGGTTGGTTAGCGTGGTATTCAGGACCTCTGCTTTCAAAGCCAATTCTGAGTTGGCCCGTTGTAGTTCAAGTGTTCTACTCTGAACCAAATCTTCTAACTGATCTTTGTATTTCACAAGGTGCTCCTCCTTATCTCCTATCTCTTTATTCTTGATGGTCAGATCCAAAAGAATCTCATCATATACCCCCTTAAATCGCCTGATAACCACAAGAGAAATGAAACTAACAACACTGATTAACGCAAAATGTATAACCCATGCCCGCAATCCATATTGGTTTGTAATCTTAGTTTCAAGTACTTCGGAAAGATGAAAATTAGCAATTACTAAAATTAAAACATTAATGATCCCGTATATCCAAAACATCTTCTTGAAAGAAAATACGAGCACTCCAAAAAAAGGGAATAAAATGAGTAGAACTTTATTGGCAGATAGTATTCCATATTCAATCAAATCGGTTGTCACCAAGGAAAATATCGCAATAAGAATAATATAGGACTTGAAAACAACACTCAATTTTCTACGCCTTACTGTGATCCAAGCAAGTCCCATTACTACTATCAAATCTGAGATCTGAGAAAGTAGCAATCGAGTACTATCAAAACCGTAAGCATCAATGCCGTAAACAATTGCACCGGCAATGGTCCCATAGATAAGTCCTCTATCTACAATTTCATTTTTGACCTCTTCAAGTCTCGGGTATTTATCGGCTGGCATTTCTTGGTGGCTGGCTGGATTATTGCAAAAGAAAAAATGTGCTTTTTGAAGTTTAAAAGGATTTAATAAGCAATAACTGATTATTGATCAATCTCATTA
>CAYGPP010000005.1:0-52730 GCA_964351885.1 uncultured Marinoscillum sp. | reverse complement strand
ATCTCATTATTTGTTTACCTATTACCCCAAAGCAAAAAAGTTATGTTTGATCATAGTCTCGTCACAAAACTTTGGAAGGCGAACCCCATAAGATCAATTTAGTTTTCTCGATTCTCGGGGTAGACATAAAAAAAGCCTTCTTGCAAAGGCCTTTTAACAATTTCAATTTTCTTATCTCGCTACTTCATTTGGTTTTCATACTTCTCCTTGAATTTCTCATAAAGTCTCTGCTGATGTGCGACTAGATCAACTTCACGGCCTTGGATAAAGGAATACTTAACGTTATTGGTGCGCATATCCATGATGTCTCCTTCAGATATCACAATATTGGCATCCTTACCTACTTCCAATGTCCCTGTTTTATCATCTACACCCAAAATCTTGGCTGTATTCGAAGTAACCATCTTCAGTGCTACTTCTTTATCAACACCATAGGCAGCAACTGTGCCAGCATAGAAAGGAAGATTTCGAGAACTTGACACATCCCCCGAACTAGAAGTCAGGCCAACAAGAATTCCTTCAGCGTCTAGCATCCCAGGCAAGCGATATGGCCAATCTACATCTTCATCAGTACGATAAGGGCGTCTGTGAATATTATCGAGCAGAACCGGAATATCATACTTCTTCAAAAGGTCTTTTGCTCCCCATATATCCTGCGCACCAGTCACCACAATTTTAGGAATTCCAGCTTCTCGCAATGTCTGTATTCCATCTATCACTTGACCTGAATTGGTTGCAAATAAGTAAACTGTTTTCTTCCCAGTCAACACAGGAATCATAGCTTCAAGAATCAGGTTCTTCGTGTCTGGTTTTACATCCATGTAAGACTGGGTGTCTTTTATTAAATCAATGATTTCCTGCACTTGGGTATCATATTCTTTATTTTCCCTACGGGCAGTTTCTCCAAGCCACCATCTTGGGCCATAACTTGAAGCAGGCCAATTCATATGGATACCGTCATCCTCTCTATAAAGAGCATCTTCCCAATTCCAAGCATCCAATTGCATGACGCTACTAGTTCCTTCGATTATTCCTCCCACTGGTGCTACTTGTACCAATTGGATTCCATTGAACTTCATTGTTGGAATCACCTCAGAATCGGTATTGTATGCAATCGCTGTTCGGATATGAGGTTTCAAATTTCCTGTTTCAGAGAAATCTTTTGTCGCTCTTACTGCGTTAATTTCTACTAATCCAAGCTTAGAGAGTGCCAGAATTAGCCCTGGATATACATGCTTTCTTTTAGCATCTATTTGTTTGAACCCCGTTAGATCAACTTTCACTGTAGTTGCATCTACAACCTGCGTAATTTTTCCTTTCTCAAAAGTAATAATGGCATTTTCGATTATCTCACCGGTACCAAGATGGGCCGTACCATTCATAATAGCTATCGGTCCGGTCTGAGCCATACCTGGCGCTGGTACTTGTGCGTATATGCTTGTACAAACGACAAGCGACATTAGATATATAAATACTTGCTTAATCATTTTGCTCTTGGTTAAAAGTGAAATTCTCTTCCATCAAATCCTCACAATCAAATCTGTGTTTTTCCTTTTCCTTAGGCTTCTGCGTTTTTGCTCCACCATTTTTTGCCTCTCTCATTTTTTGAATTAAGCGATTCCGTTCCGTCGCAATTTCTTCTCTGAGTTGCTGATCCTTCGCTGTGCTGTAGTAGACTATTCCATCTACAAGTGTCATTTCTGGCTTGGCGTAAATGGATAAAGGATGATCATTCCAAAGAACAACATCAGCATCCTTTCCAACTTTAATGCTTCCCATTCGATCATCTAGGTGAAGCAGTTTTGCGGGATTTAGGGTCACCAGTTTTAGTGCCTCCACTTCGCTCATTCCTCCATATTTAACAGATTTGGCAGCTTCTTGATTTAGTCTACGAGCCATCTCAGCATCATCAGAATTGATAGCAGAGATTACTCCTGCCATTGTCATCAGTGAAGCATTGTACGGTATAGCATCATTGACTTCAAATTTATATGCCCACCAATCCGAGAATGTAGAACCACCGACACCATGCTCGGCCATTTTATCAGCCACTTTATACCCTTCTAAGATGTGAGTGAATGTGTTAATTCTGAAATTAAAATCTTCGGCAACTTCCATCAACATATTGATCTCGGACTGGACGTATGAATGACAAGTGATGAATCGTTCCTTGTTGATGATTTCCAACAGTGTCTCTAATTGCAAATCTGTGCGAGGCGCTTTCGCTTTTGCTTTGGCCTTCTTACTCAAACCCGCATATTTAGCTTTGGCTTGTCCATATTCCTTGGCTCTGGTAAATCCATCGACATACACCTGCTCTACGCCCATTCTTGTTTGTGGAAACCTGATACTGTAATCTGCCCCCCAGTTGGATTGCTTTACATTTTCTCCCAATGCAAATTTGATGTAACCATCAGCGCCTTTGATCTTCATTTCTTCAGGACTTGATCCCCATCGGAATTTTACCAATGCAGATTGACCTCCAACAGGGTTGGCTGATCCGTGTAGCAATTGTGCTGTGGTTACTCCTCCAGCTAACTGACGATAAATGTCGATATCTTCTGAGTCTATAGCGTCATACATTCTTACCTCAGCAGTGATGGAATGACTACCTTCATTCACAGATGATAGTCCAATATGAGAATGTTCGTCTATGATTCCGGGCGTAACATGCATTCCCGTAGCATCAACGACTGTAGCACCCTCAGCACTAAGTCCTTTTCCCACGGCAGCAATCTTACCTGCCTTTACCAACACATCAGCTTCTTCCATTTTACCCTCTCCCTCCATTGTCCATACCGTTGCTTTTTGGAAAAGAATGGTTTCTTGCTTTGGCTTCTCTGTCCAGCCATAAGCCAAGAATGGGTAGACTACTGCACCTCTGACCTCCTCGGGTTTTTCAGAAACCTCCGAATCTTCTTCGATATCAGGTTTTTCAGCTTCTTCCTCATTATCTAAATTGGCAGTTCTGATAGCCGACCATTGGGCCATTTTACCATTGGCTAATTGTCCATTTCCACTAAATCCCTCCTCAATAATCCAACCAGTGAGTCTAATGTCTGCATCATCCTCCTCAAGCTTGTAGGTAATTACAACACGCTTAGTATTTACATTGAATTTAAGCTTCACATCCGTGGAATCATTAATTACTAATTTCGCAGTGTTGGATCCTGCTTCCCCAGATATTTCCATCGCGTAAGTGGAATCTCCTACTTTGAAATCGTATTTACCAGCATAATCCTCTGGGCTTAATTCTTTGTAGGCATATTTCTGACCTTGCACCCAAGTTTGGTGGATCGCTGTTTCTTCCTCAAACATATCACCAGAAGCAATGAAAAAATTGGCAATCATTCCCTTCTTTAAGGCACCCACTTTTGACTGCATATTGAAATATTTAGCCGGTGTATAGGTAAGCGCTTTAAGCGCCAATTCTTCATCCAGTCCTGCCTCTACGGCTTCCCTTATATTACTCCAATAGGAACTTTGATCCTTCAGGCCTGAGGAAGTAAAAGCGAATTCAACCCCCTCATCAGCAAGAATAGAAGCGTTGGCTGAGGCAAGTTCCCAATGCTTCATATCATCCAAAGACACTGTGAGCGCATCCATCGGATCTTCAACATCATACGCATCTGGGAAGACTACAGGAATGATCAACGAAGCACCCGTTTTCTTGATTTCTCCAGCTCTCCTATATTCATCTCCACTTCCTTTGATGATATAATTCACCCCGATTTCATCCGCAATTTTATCGGCTAGCAAAACTCTCAACATACCACCATTCGCTTCGAATATTTGAGGTATATTTTGATTTACATTGAATGCATTCAATGTAAGATTCGTTTGAATTTTACTGCCTTGATCCTTATACCACTTAGCATCATAATAAGTCTGTCTTAGCAATGCCACTGTCCCCATAATGGATGACGGGTACTCTTGTCTGGATGTGCCTTTGCTGAACGAAAAGTGAAAAGCAGATTGACCCTCCATGACCATTTCCTGTGGAGTCAGATCAGATAGATTCGTAAATAGACTTGTACCACGTACAATTCCATCAGACCTAAAACTATTCACCGCTGTAATTCCCACTTTTCTCAAAGTCTCTGCCTCACTGGAACTTGGAGCAAATTCCTCTACACTATTAAAAGTTGCATTGATGGCATCATTCCATCCAAAGGGGCCTTTTTCTTTGCTTTCGTATTGTGGCTTATCGCTTCTAGATGCAGATTGTGCTTCTGTAACACCGTAGTTAGCATATGGCTCAACTAGTCCAGGGTAGATAAATTTTCCCTCCAGATTAGTAATGATTGCTCCTTTTGGGATCGCAACTTCGGCTCCCGCAGAAACCACCAGACCGTCTCTGATGACTAATACTGCATTTTCAACTTTAGTTTGATAATCCACATACAATGTGGCGTTGGTAAAAGCATATAACCCAAGACGTTCATCAGCTACGCCATTTTCAGAAAAAGTTTCCTGAGAATAGCCAAAGTGAACCATCAAAGCCATACACATACATATGATTTGTTTCATTATATGATCAATTAATTGTGAGATTCGGCATAAGTAAGCCAAACGATGAAATAATGCTACCTGTTTTACAGGAATGGACTATTCGAAGGCTGGAATGCCAGTGATTTCCGCACCGAGGATCAGCAAATGAATATCATGAGTTCCCTCATAGGTCAACACTGATTCTAAGTTCATCATATGCCGCATCATCGGATACTCCCCAGTGATTCCCATTCCTCCGTGAATTTGTCTAGCCTCTCTGGCAATATCCAGAGCAATAGCCACACTGTTGCGCTTTGCCATAGAAATTTGAGCTGTGGTCGCTTTACCCTCGTCCATCATCTTTCCTAGCTTCCAATTGAGCAATTGTGCTTTGGTGATCTCAGTGAGCATCTCTGCTAACTTTTTTTGGATTAGTTGAAATGAAGCAATGGGTTTACCAAACTGGTGACGCTCTAATGAATATCTCTTAGCTGAATCATAGCAATCCATCGCTGCACCAATGGCTCCCCAGGCAATCCCATAGCGCGCTTTATCTAAGCATCCCAAAGGCGCGCCCAAACCATCTTTATTTGGTAACAAATTCTCTTTTGGGACCTTTACATCACTGAATACCAATTCACCTGTACAAGAAGCCCTTAAAGACCACTTTCCGTGTGTTTCTGGAGTAGAAAAGCCCTCCATTCCTCGCTCAACGATCAGTCCTTTGATTCTTCCTTCCTCATTCTTAGCCCAGACCACTGCGATATCAGCTTTTGGTGAATTAGAAATCCACATTTTTGCTCCATTGAGTAAATAATGGTCTCCCATATCTTTAAAATGAGTCTCCATTCCACTTGGATTGGAACCATGATTTGGTTCCGTCAAACCAAAACAACCAAGCATTTCACCGGAAGCCAGTTTTGGTAAATATTTTTTACGTTGCTCCTCAGAGCCGTAAGCATAAATAGGATGCATGACTAGAGAACCTTGCACGGATGCAGTCGAACGCATACCCGAATCTCCTCGCTCAATCTCTTGCATGATAAGACCATAAGATACATAGTCCAGACCTCCACCTCCATAAGCTTCCGGAACGGTAGGACCAAATGCGCCTACTTCACCAAACTTCTTCACAATATCCTCAGGGAAGTGATTGCGCTCAGCCCAATCTTCTATAAAAGGGGTGATCTCTTTTTTTACAAAATCACGTACTGAAGATCTAATTAATCGATGCTCTTCGGAAAGTAGATCGTCAATTTGATAGAAGTCTGGTGATTCAAATTCATCAGTGAAATTGCGCTTATTGGCCTGAACATTTGGGGCGAACGTATCAGATGACATAGGGGTAGTTTTTGTTTATAAGGATTAAAGATTCAAATTTACATTAAAGCGAAACGAAGAGAATGGGAAACGGACATTTTAGTGAGGAAATTTTAAATCAATTGGAAAAACTCGAGCGTAAGTATGATGCGCTTGGTCAAGATTTGTCCGCTTACTTAGATGGCTTATTACATGCGGATTATTTAACATACTGGGATTACATCCGATTGGATAGTTTACTTAGTCTGCAAACACCTAAAACCAGTTTTCCTGATGAAAAGATTTTCATTCTCTACCATCAAATTACCGAGCTATATTTCAAATTGATATTGAATGAGCAAGAGCAACTAATTTTTGCAGATTCCGCTCCCTCGCGAGAAGATTTCCTTAAGCGACTGAAAAGAATTAATAGATACTTTGACCATTTGATAGACTCTTTCGATGTAATGATTGAGGGTATGGATCCTGAGCAATTTCTCAATTTCAGAATGTCATTACTGCCCTCATCAGGATTTCAATCGGCACAATATCGCCTCATAGAAATTGGAGCAACAGATTTCCATTTGCTCATATCACATGATAGTCGCGATGAAGACAGCAAATCCAAAAGTATCTCAGAACTATATGAACAATTATATTGGAAAAAAGGAGCTACTGAATTAGCTACAGGTAAGAAAACCTTGACGCTGAGGCAGTTTGAGAGTAAATATTCTCACTCTTTCATTTCAAGAGCGAATTTAACTGCAGGCTCCAACCTTCGTCAATTATATTTTCAATATTTTAAGAATGATATTGAAATCATTGAAGCGCTTAAAGATTTGGATCACAAAACCAATGTTGATTGGCCGCTAGCTCATTACAAATCAGCAGTGAGGTACTTACAAAAAGACCCTACGGTAATTAAGGCTACAGGTGGTACCAATTGGCAAAAATATCTACCTCCCAAGCGTCAACAGATCTTGTTTTACCCGGAATTGTGGTCGGAAGATGAGATAAGTAATTGGGGAAGTAAGAGCAGAACTAAAGCCTAATGATAGGTAGCATATCTCATGATACGACTTTGGCTACTCATATTAATTATTACATCTAGGATTTATAACCTTGACGCTCAAGCAACTTTTCAAAAAAAGGGCTACTATGATATCGAACAGAGCAAAGTAAAAGAGATCATCTCATTAAAGAAAAAGGATAGCACTTTACATGGGTACTATCAATCAATATTCGAGAATGGCTCGCTTTCAGTGGAGGGCTACTATGATCATGGAATATCCGATAGTATCTGGGTCTACTACTTCGAAAATGGAAGAATAAAGGCAAAAGGTAGTTATCGAAATGGCTTTCAAGCCGGTAAATGGATATATCACTATGAAAGCGGCGATGAAAGAGCCGAAGGATCATATCTCAAGAACATCCAACATGGATCGTGGAATTACTTCTTTGAAAATGGCACACTGAAAAGCACTGGGATATACTCAAGTGGTCTTAAAGAAGGGATTTGGAACTACTTCTATGAAGATGGCTCATTGAAAGCTCAAGCATTTTTCGAAAAAGGAAAAGGTACTTACAAGGAGTTCTATCCCAATGGAAAAATAAAACATGAAGGAATCAACGAATTCGATAAGAGCGAAGGAAAATGGACCTACTATTTTGAATCTGGATCTATTGAAGCATTAGGTGAATTTAATAATGGGCTAAGAGTAGGAACCTGGAATTACTTTCATGAGAATGGTCAAAAAGCAGCACAAGGTTTATTTGAAAAGGGAACTAAATCTGGGGTCTGGAAATACTATTTTCCAGACGGAAGCATTAGTAGCGAGGGAATAATGACAGATGATCAGAGAGATGGTTTTTGGAAACTCTATTATCAATCAGGAGAAATCAAGGGTGAAGGCAAGTTCGATCAAGGTACAGGAGAATATGTCGAGTATTATGCGAGTGGAAAGCAAAAAGCAAGAGGAAATATAGTATCTGGTAAGCGAACTGGAGAATGGAAGTATTTTAATGAACAAGGGGTTCAAGATGGCACAGCATCCTTCAAAAACGGAGTAGGCGATTATTTCGGAAAGTACCCAGATGGTACGCTGAAAATGACTGGCTTAATTGAAGATGACAAAAGGGTAGGCAAATGGACGCTTTATGATACAGATGGCGTGTTAGTTGGTACATACAGGCCTATATATGAAGAACAACAACCAATCTTTAGAACGTCAACGTTAGTTTCGGACAAAAACAAACAAAGACTTCCTGACAAACCCGAATATCGCTATCGAAATAAAAAAATAAGATATTTCGATCAAACTATTAATGAATATACAGGGTGGATTCTCAGCACAAATCCCGTGTCTACATTGCTAAATCAATTACCCTTAGCCCTTGAATACTATAAGCAAGAAAGACTCGGGCACGAAATACAGTTTACCTACTTGAGAAAGCCTTTTTATGAAACAACGCAATTGATAAATAAAGTTACTTCCCAAGGTCTCAATCTAGATGTCAAACAAAAGTTTTATCACAAAGACACACATCTGGGCATGTTCTACTTTGGACATCAGATTAGGGGCGGATATTCCCAGCATAAGGCGCGTATTTTAGATAGCCTTTCCACTCCTTCTACAATCGAAATGAGTATCAATGCAAATGAAATTCGGCTAGGTTACGGGGTATTTATCGGAAATCGATGGATGCAGCGCGCTGGAGACTCTGGATTCACATTTGACTTCAACGTTGGACTAATGTTTGGCCAAAGAACTTTCAAAAAGCCTTTTGATCCTTCAAATTTTTTCATTTTCAATGAACTAAACCAAGATCAATTCTATTTACCTATTTTATTCACGTTGCATATCGGATATGCCGGACCAAAACGAAGAAGTACAAGTTTCTAATGAGTCAATTGAAAAAGACAGCCATTATCGGGGCAACAAATAATCCAACGCGATATGCCTATTTTGCAGCCGAGCGACTTACATTACATGGCCATCCAATCATTCCCATTGGGATCAAAACAGGTGAATTAGCCGGTACGGAAATTCAAGATTTAAGAAAAAAACCTCCGTTTGATCAAATAGATACTGTCACTCTGTATATCGGAACAAGGCATCAATCCGAATGGATAGATTATATCCTTGGTTTGAATCCAAAACGAATAATTTTTAATCCAGGAACCGAGAATGAAGCTTTTGCACTTAAAGCGCAAAAAGTGGGGATAGAAACAATTGAAGCATGTACACTAGTCATGCTTAGTGCTAAAACCTACTAGAACATTGGTACGATATCATTCAATCACTTCCTTGTAAACTCTTGGTATACAATTCACACCTCTATCTATCATCTCGACAATCATAGGTGACAAATGCCTGTTCACTGAAGTATTGAAATCAATCGGATTCTCTTGATAAGTAAACAGGCTCAGGGAAGGCAGTGAACTCAGTCCAATCGGGATCGTGCTAATCTGATTGTTGGCTATATCCAAATACTCAAGCTTTGATCTGCCTAAAAACTGATTTGGAAATTCACTTAAGTAATTATCATTCACTCTCACTATTTGAACTTTAGATAATTCACCTAGTGAAGCTGGCAAGACACTCAATCGATTGTTATGCAAATACAACTCATCCAGCTTACTTAAGGAACCCAGGCTTTCAGGTAATTCATAAATCTTATTATGCGCCAAGAAGAGAATTTCCAAATCTTTCAAATTACCAATTTCGGGAGGAATCACTTCTAGATCATTGTAATAAAGGTCAATTATCTTAAGATTCAAGTGAAACAAATCCAACGGTAAAGCCTTCAAATCATTCTTATAGAATGAGAGTTTGGTCAATTTCTTCATTTTGGAAATCCCAAGAGGCAAACTATCAATTTGATTCTCCTGAAGTTGTAATTCCTTCAGGCCAGATAATTTGTAAAAATCCGGATGGATAATTCTTATTTTAGAATCATTGACTTTCAGTACTTCGAGAAAAGCTAAGTCGTCATAATTACCGGCATTCAATTCGATACTATGCGATTTGTTAAGTGAAAGTGTTTCTATAAAAACAGCTTTTTTCAACCTTTTAATAGGAATTTCATTGAAAAAATTCTCATCCAAAACAAGCTCCTTTAGCCCAGCTAAGCGCTTAATACCGGTAGGCAACCTCGTCAATGAGTTATTACTGATATCGAGTTTTTCGAGCCCTTTGATGGGCTGAATCCTGATCCGAATGAATTGCTCAAGATTATTTGCCTGCCAATAGATTCTCTTTAGATTTTGTAAATCATCCAATTCCTTAGGCAGTTTCTTGATGGCATTTCTATCCAATATTAAAACTTCCAATGCTGCCGCTTCAAAAACGAACTCAGGTACTTCAGTCAATCCAGCTGCTGTTAGGTCAATTTCCTTGAGTGTATCTATTCTTAAATTTTTCTCGTACTCAGACAACCGCTTCAAGCCTTTCGCTAATCTCATTTTAGTCTGAGCTCGATTTGCAGAATCTACAGCATGCTGCGGATCTCGTGAATAGTTTGATTCGAACAAAGCACGCGCCTCCCTATATGCTTTCATCTGCTCCTTTCCGGCATTCTGTATACTGTCTTGTTTTTTTGCTAATTCGTCAGATTGAGCATTCAACATATGTGATATAAAGACAATGAGAAGTGATAGGATAGAGAGTTTCATAAGAAGTGAAATTAACAAATAAACTTCAACACCAAAAGTCAGAATTCGCACCAGTGGAGTACCCAATTTTATGTAGTTTTGGGGATTAAAATAATTAACAAATGGCAGAAGATAAATCAGTAGGAAAAGGCGATTATTCAGCAAATAACATTCAGGTTCTAGAAGGACTTGAGGCGGTCAGAAAAAGACCCGCAATGTATATTGGTGACGTTGGAGTTAAAGGACTTCATCACTTAATTTGGGAGGTCGTTGATAATTCCATTGATGAAGCTTTAGCTGGACATTGTGACACTATCAATGTAGAAATCAATACAGATAATTCTGTCACCGTCACAGATAATGGTCGTGGGATTCCAACGGATATCCATGAGAAGGAGCAACGTTCCGCTCTAGAAGTTGTGATGACTGTACTTCACGCTGGTGGGAAATTCGATAAAGACACATATAAAGTCTCAGGAGGTCTCCATGGTGTAGGCGTATCATGTGTTAATGCGCTTTCAATTGACCTCAAGGTATCAGTTCATAGAAAAGGAATAGTCTATCAACAGGAATACCAAAAAGGTAAACCTAGTTATCCAGTGAAGGAAGTTGGTAAAACAGACAAAACAGGTACGATTGTTACCTTCTTGCCAGACTCAAGCATTTTTAATGTAAGTGAGTACAAATACGAAACTGTAGCATCGAGATTAAGAGAACTCTCTTTTCTTAACTCAGGGATCAAGTTAACGTTAGTTGACCATCGCGAACAAGACGATGAGGGTAATGATATTTCTGACGAATTTTTCTCACAAGGGGGACTTAAGGAATTCGTTCTGTACCTAGATAGCACAAGAGAAAAGCTCATACCAGAGCCTATCCATATCAATAGTGAAGATGGAGAAATCCCTGTAGAGGTCGCTCTTAACTACAATACGTCCTACTCCGAGAATGTTGTGTCTTATGTGAATAACATCAATACTATTGAAGGAGGAACACACGTGGCAGGGTTTAGGCGAGCGCTTACGCGAACTTTGAAGTCCTACGCGGACAAATCTGGACTCTTAGAAAAAGCCAAAGTTGAAATCACAGGAGATGACTTCAGAGAAGGTCTTACTGCCGTGATCTCTATTAAAGTACAAGAGCCTCAGTTTGAAGGACAAACAAAAACCAAACTCGGTAATTCTGAAGCGAGTGGCGCTGTAGATGCCAGTCTGAGCAAGGCACTCAACGAGTACTTGGAAGAGCATCCTAAAGATGCTAGACAAATCATCTCCAAAGTCGTACTTGCTGCACAAGCGCGTCAGGCAGCTAGAAAGGCTCGTGAAATGGTACAACGTAAAAACGTACTATCAGGAACTGGTTTACCTGGAAAACTTGCGGATTGCTCAGATAAAGATCCCGCGGTTTGTGAAATATATCTTGTCGAGGGAGATTCCGCTGGTGGGTCTGCCAAGCAGGGTCGAAACCGTAAATTTCAAGCGATTCTACCATTGAGAGGAAAAATACTGAATGTCGAAAAAGCGCAAGAACATAGAATTTACGATAACGAAGAAATTAAAAACATTATCACCGCATTAGGTGTAAGAATGGGCCGTGAAGATGATGAGAAAGCTTTGAATACCGAAAAGCTCAGATATCATAAAATCATCATCATGACCGATGCTGATATTGACGGAAGTCACATTAGAACGCTAATATTGACTTTCTTTTTCAGATATATGCGTGAATTGATAGATCAAGGATACCTATACATTGCCTTACCTCCGTTATACCTCATCAAGAAAGGTAAACAAGAGAAATACGCTTGGTCCGAAGAAGATAGAATGAGAATTATCAAAGAAATCGCACCAGAAGGAAAAGAGGATACAGTAGGGGTTCAGCGTTACAAAGGTCTTGGTGAGATGAACCCTGAGCAGCTTTGGACAACTACTATGGATCCTGAAAAAAGAAGCCTAAAAAGAGTGAGTGTTGATTCTGCAGCAGAAGCAGATCATTTATTCTCAATGCTTATGGGTGATGAAGTAGCTCCAAGACGTGACTTCATCGAAAAGAATGCAAAGTATGCGAGGGTCGATGTTTAAACCCTCTCTGACCTAAAACTTTGTAGAGCGAGTTGGTAAAGAGCTTGAAGAAACTTCCATACCATTACAAAAGAAAAAAGGATAGCTGAGCCTAAGGCCAGTACTACCAACATTAAAAGTTCAAATACTTTGTCCATTGTGTTAAGTTGTGGTTTTCCAAATAAACACAAAAAACACAGAACAGTTTAAAAATTGGCAAAAAACTTTGTTGTCAAAATATAATTATATGAAGATTGTAACAATCACCTGTCTTATTTTGCTTTTTAGCAATATTTTGATAGCTCAGGGATATTGGCAGCAACGCGTCGAATACGAAATATTGGTAGATTTTGACGTCATAAACCATCAGTATGACGGTAAAGAAAAGCTGACCTACTTCAACAACTCTCCTGACACACTTCAAAAACTCTATTATCATCTCTACCTTAACGCATTTCAACCAAACAGTATGATGGATGCGAGAAGTAGCGCTTTGCCAGATCCAGATGGTAGAGTTGGCGCCCGCATCAGTGAGCTGAAGCAAGATGAAATAGGCTACATCCGAGTGAATCAAATTACCCAGGATGGTACATCCGTCGGATTTAATATCTCAGAAACACTATTGGAAGTTGACCTTTCCAATCCTATAGCACCCGGGGACTCCTCTGTTCTGCACATACAGTTTGAAGCCCAAATTCCGCTGCAAATACGGCGAACAGGCCGAAATAGTCTTGAGGGAATTGACTATTCAATATCTCAATGGTATCCCAAAGTAGCAGAATATGATGATCTAGGCTGGCATACATCACCGTATATCGCCAGAGAGTTCTTTGCACCTTGGGGAGATTTTGATGTTAAGATCACCATAGACAAAGATTACGTTCTAGCTGGAACTGGGATTCTTCAAAATCCTAATGAAATTGGGTTCGGATACGAAGAGCCAGGCCAAGTCATTCAAAAGAAATCAAAAAAGGTGACATGGCATTTTAAAGCTGACAATGTTCACGATTTTGTGTGGGCAGCAGATACCGAATATATACAAACAACTGCTCAGGTACCCAATGGCCCACTGCTGCGTTTTTTCTATGTTCCTGGTGAGGAAACAGCGAATTGGGAAATTCTGCCCGAGTATACTGTAAAAGCATTTGAGTTTGTGGAGAAATATTTTGGCCAATATGGCTGGAGCCAATACTCCATAATACAAGGTGGAGATGGTGGCATGGAGTACCCAATGGCCACATTGGTAGCTAACAAAAAAATATCAGGTCTACGTTCGCTCACTTCATTGGTCGGTGTAGTTTGTCATGAGCTTATTCACAGCTGGTATCAGGGAATGCTCGCGACAGATGAAAGTAGATTTGCTTGGATGGATGAAGGGTTTACTGATTATGTTGAAGAGCTCACTAAGGACTACATCTTTGAGCAGGAGCGTAAGGATCCGTTCGAGTCAATTTATAGTAACTACAAGAAATGGGTCTTAACAGGAAACGAAGAGCCAGCAAGCACCCATTCTGATCACTTCTCAAGCAATCAGGCTTATCGAAGAGCATCTTACACTAAAGGTGCTTTGGCCGTCCGTCAATTAGGCTATGTGATAGGTGAGGATGTAAGAGATAAAGGAATGTTGGAGTACCACAAGCAATGGGCTTTTAAGCATCCCGATATGAATGATTTCGTTAGGATTATGGAAGAACAAAGTGGAATAGAGTTGAGCTGGTACTTTAATTACTGGATCAATACAACCAAATTTATTGATTACGAACTCACTTCCGTAGAGCAAATTGGAAAGAAATCACTGATCACTATCACTCGACTGGGAGAAATGCCAATGCCAATCGACTTAGAAATAACGATGACAGATGGTTCAAAATCGAACTATTATATCCCTCTACATATCATGCTCGGTCAAAAAACACCAGAGTCAGGTAAAGAGATTATTGTTGGTAAAGACTGGCCTTGGACGCACCCTACCTATCAAGTAGGGCTTGATTTACCTATTAGCGAGATAGAAGAAATAGTAATAGATCCAACAGACCGCTTAATGGATGTAAATAGGGACAATAACGTCTATTCTTTCAAATAGTCAAGAAGGATTAATCCAGTTCTTTATTCAGTAATCTCAGCCTTCACAGTGACCATTTGGGTAGGGGCCGCAGGATCATTAGAGAAAACCGTCACGGTTTTATACTGCCTGCCCTGTCTTCCAGAGGAATCAAAAGAAACTTGCATTTTAATCGACCTGCCGGGATCTATTTCAGTATTTTGTAATTGAACAACAACACACCCACAATTCGTTTTTACTTGTCTAATTGAAAGTTTTTCCAGTCCACTATTCGTTAACTCAAATTGAGTAACGACTGTTGAACCTTGAGCCACTACACCAAAACTATGTTGGCTTTTATCAAAAGATAGCTTTGGAGCTTTCGAGAGCTCCTCATCAGTCATCGAAGGAAAGTGCTCCGAAATAGTCGCTATTACACGAAGCTCTTTCTCAGACTCTGACCATTCATTGGTATACAATTTCAAATTATCTGAAACATATCCCAAATCCGACTTCTTGATTGGATCAAACGATACGATTATTTCACCTATTTCATTCGACCTAAGCGTATCTGGTACCAGTTCCACCATCAAATGATTTCCAGTCGAGACACTATCAACTAGCCAAATAATTGTAGAGTCCGAATCATTATAAACTTCAAAAGCTTTAGTAATCGTCTTTTCAGTAGAGATCCTACCAAAGTTTAAAGACTTATACTTGAGTCTTAATCCACCAATTACCGCTGGGAACTCATCTCTAATAGTTCTAGGCTTTGGTATGACTTCTCCAAGAATACTAAGATTCTGAATCAGTTTCAAACCTCCCTCCGATATGAATTCAACTTTCAATGTTTTATCAAAATTCCCTGGTCGATTAAGTGGGCTAAAACTAGCCAACAGATACCCTGTATCAGAAGGATTCACTAATGTTTGACTCCAATCCGGGGTGGTACACCCACATGAAGTTTCTACATTCTCTATCTTAATCGCCTCTTTTCCTTCATTTACAAAGAAGAACCTAAAACTGACCTCTCCATCCTTTTCTTTAATCGTTCCAAAATCATGTGCTTCTTCAACAAACCTAATATTGATCTGCCCTATAGCCTCGAAGCTTCCACTCACAACCAAGACAAAACAAATAATATGATAAAAAACCTTTTGCATCTTCCTCCCTTTTCACTTTGGTTTGTATCCCTCTTTTGAACGTTGCAAAGATTCAAATTATTTAGGTTTGCACAAAAAATAAAAATGGCGAGAATACTTACTGGAATTCAAAGCTCAGGCAAACCTCACCTTGGTAATCTATTAGGAGCAATTTTACCCGCTATTGAATTGTCAAAAGATGAAAAAAATGAATCCTTTTTTTTCATAGCTGACCTTCATTCATTGACCACCATTAAGTCTGCAGAGACAAGAAAAGAGAACATAAATGCCGTAGCAGCTGCGTGGCTTGCTTGTGGGTTTGATACAAGCAAAAACTTGTTCTATCGTCAATCCAAAGTCCCTGTAGTGTGCGAGTTAGCTTGGTATCTCAATTGTTTCACCCCTTTCCCAATGCTCGCCAACGCACATTCGTTCAAGGATAAATCCGACAAACTCGCGGATGTAAATGCTGGCCTCTTCACATATCCTGTATTAATGGCAGCAGATATTTTACTCTATGATGCTGAGTTTGTTCCTGTTGGAAAAGACCAACGCCAACACCTTGAAATGACTCGGGATATAGCCTCCGCATTTAATCATAAGTATGGAGATACGTTTGTTTTGCCAGAGGTAATCATAGATGATCAGGTCATGACTATTCCTGGTACAGATGGTCAAAAAATGAGTAAGTCCTATGGGAACATTATAGACATCTTTCAAACTGACAAAAAACTCAGGAAGTCTGTAATGTCAATAGTTACTGATAGTACTCCAATGGAAGAACCAAAGAACCCTGACACTTGCAACGTATTTGGGATGTATAAAACGGTTGCCAATGAAGATCAAATTTTGGCATTAAGAGAAAAGTACTTGGCTGGAAATTTCGGATATGGCCATGCCAAACAAGAATTATTTGAAGTAATTATTGAGCGTTTCCAAACCGTGAGAGATCGTTATGAGAGCCTAATTTCCGATCAGTCTGCCCTTGAATCTGAACTTCGAAAAGGCGAAGAAAAAGCTTCACGAATAGCTTCAGAAGTTCTCAGTCGAGTAAAAAGTAAGTTAGGTTTCTGAAATCGTTAAATTTTCAATTCTTTCTTCACGACCCATTCAAATACATTCTCTATATTAAAATATTATTTTCGAAATCATAAGGATCAAACGATACCAAAGTACACATTAGCAATATGGAAGTTTTAGCAAAAGCAGAGAAATGGCTGGATAGCCAAAAAGTTGACCAAGAAACCAAGGATCATATCAAAGCCATGATTGCCGAGGATGGACACAGTGAATTGACTGAGTGCTTTTATAAGGATCTCGAATTTGGGACAGGTGGACTGAGAGGAATAATGGGCGTAGGTACCAACAGAATCAATAAATATACTGTAGGTATGGCAACTCAAGGGCTAGCTAACTACCTATTACAAACTTTCAAAGACCAAGAAGTCAGTATTGCGATAGCATACGATAGCAGAAACAATAGTCGGTTTTTTGCTGAAACTACAGCGGCTGTTTGTTCTGCAAACGGTATTAAAGTCTATCTTTTTGAAGCGCTAAGACCAACTCCAGAGCTATCATTTGCGATCCGTCACCTTGGCTGCAAGAGCGGTGTAGTATTGACCGCCTCACATAACCCAAAGGAATACAATGGATATAAAGCGTATTGGGATGATGGCGCACAAATGGTACCTCCGCATGACAAAAATGTGATTACTGAGGTTGGTAAGATTGGATCAATCGATGATGTAAACTTTGACGCAAATCAATCTTTGATCCATTCCATTGGTGCGGATGTAGATGA
Organism: uncultured Marinoscillum sp.; assembly: GCA_964351885.1. Classification (GTDB taxonomy): domain Bacteria; phylum Bacteroidota; class Bacteroidia; order Cytophagales; family Cyclobacteriaceae; genus Marinoscillum. Next base: position 35,242 of record CAYGPP010000005.1, on the reverse strand, counting down.
ACTGTATCTTAAAATGATAGAAGGACTTTCATTATCACCAGAAGCGATCGCAAAAGAGAAAGATCTGAAGATTGTTTTCAGTGGAATACACGGAACAGGAACAGTCCTCGTTCCTCCTATATTAAAGAGGATGGGTTTCGAGAATGTGACGGAAGTAGAGGAGCAAGCAATTGCAGATGGAAACTTTCCAACAGTAGTCTATCCCAACCCAGAAGAAGCCGAGGCACTAAGCCTTGCTCTGAAAAAAGCTCAAGAGATCGACGCTGACTTAGTCATGGCGACAGACCCTGATGCAGATAGAGTGGGAATTGCCGTTAAAAACGATAAAGGTCAATTTCAACTTCTCAATGGAAATCAAACAGGATCACTACTTCTTTACTACTTACTCAGGAAATGGCAAGAAAATGGAAAATTGGATGGAAACCAGTTTGTAGTTAAAACCATTGTAACCACAGACTTAATTGAAAAAATAGCAGCGAAGTACGATGTGAAACTCTACAACACACTTACGGGGTTCAAATACATCGCTGAAGTCATTAGAGACCTAGAAGGAAAAGCTCAGTTTATTGGAGGTGGCGAAGAAAGTTATGGTTATCTCATTGGTGATGCCGTAAGAGATAAAGACGCAGTAGCCTCCTGTGCTATGATCGCTGAAATGGCAGCATGGGCAAAATCTAATGACAGTACGTTGTATGAGCTATTGCAAGCCGTACATTTAGAATTTGGACTTTTTCAGGAGTCCCTGAAATCCATTACTAAAAAAGGGAAAACCGGAGCAGAAGAAATAGCCCAAATGATGGTTGATCTTCGTCAAAATCCGCCTAAAAGTTTGGCAGGATCTGATATTATTGAACTGATTGATTACCAAGCAGGAACTTCTAAGGAAATTCTATCAGGCAAAGAGACTTCCATTGATTACCCGAGCTCCAATGTTTTGCAGTTCATCACAGCAGATGGGACTAAAGTATCAGTCAGACCCTCGGGAACAGAACCGAAAATTAAATTTTACTTCTCAGTAAATACACAGCTTTCCCAGATATCAGCATATGATCAAATTATAGAATCGTTAAACATAAAAACCGAAAAGGTCATCAGTGACTTGAATTTGTAACTTTTTATGAAGAATATTAAAAATCGTTCAAAGTAATATTGCTTGGGATTTTGAAAGCAATTCTATAAATATTTATATTCGTGTTAACTAACCTATTTCGCCTTGACCGTATTAATCAATTTATTACTCGTTGCTGTTGGGTTTGTGCTGCTTATCAAAGGCGCAGATTTTCTCGTAAATGGTGCTTCATCGCTAGCTAAACGGTTTAATGTGTCTGATATTGCTATCGGCTTGACCGTCGTGGCGATGGGAACTTCGGCTCCAGAACTAGTTGTCAACATCATTTCTGGAGCTGTACCTACAGTAGCAGAAGATGGAACAGTAACACATGATATAGTCTTTGGAAACATAATCGGCTCGAATATTTTCAATATTTTCCTAATCCTTGGTGTATCAGCCGTTATTTATCCACTTACGGTCCAACGAAATGCGCTTTGGAAAGAAATCCCGTTTTCACTTCTCGCGACAGTAGTATTCTTCATACTACTAAACTATGTGACGTTCGGAGATGAACAACCTAATACCCTCGGAATAATTGACTCTGCCATTCTTATCTTCATGTTTGTACTCTTCCTCGTGTACATATTCATGAATTTAAGTCGTAATCCTGACGATAGTGAACTGGTCGAAGATATTGTCATTTTTGGAAGTGTAAAAACAACTGTGATGATCGTTTTTGGTATCACAGGATTAGTTATCGGTGGTAAAATAATCGTTGATAATGCTGTTGAGATCGCAAAGGCTTTCGACGTAAGTGAAAAACTTATAGGTCTAACCATCTTGGCTGCTGGTACTTCTTTACCAGAATTAGCTACTTCTGCAGTTGCGGCCTTTCAGAAAAAATCGGATTTAGCAGTCGGGAATATTATTGGATCCAATATCTTCAACTTACTCTTAGTAGTAGGTGCTACCGGATTAATACATGCTCCTTTAGGTTTTCCAGTAGCGCTCAATCTTGATTTAGGATTTGTTATCGGCGGAACATTACTTTTATTCTTATTTATGTTCTCGTTTGGTAAATACAAATTGGATAGGATCGAAGGAGTTTTTTACCTTATGGGTTTCTTCTTTTACATGTACGTCCTTTTCGAAAGAGAAGGAATGGGCTTTGGTATCTTCTTCTAAAACGCTCGCCAAATTAATCTCAAATAGCGTAACCTAATCATTTGAATTACTACTAGTAATTCTGACGTTTGCTATGTCCTAAAACACACAAAATATGCTACCATCAGTAGACCCTACTCAAACCGAGGCGTGGAAAAAATTATCTTCACATTTTGAAAATTTCCAGTCTGTTCAAATGAAAGATCTATTCACGGAGAACCCTCAGAGGTTTGAGAATTTCTCAAGAAAATTTGAAGATATTCTCCTTGATTTTTCAAAGAACAGAATCAATGATGAGACCTTTCGCCTTTTGTGCGAATTGGCTAAAGAGGTCAAGTTAGATGAAGCCAAAGCTCAAATGTTTGGCGGTGAAGCTATCAACTTCACTGAGAACCGTGCTGTGCTTCATGTCGCACTACGAAACAGAAAAGGGAAACCAGTTATCGTTGATGGTGAAGACGTAGCCCCTGCGGTTGATCAAGTATTAGATAGAATGAAGGGTTTTACAGACAGACTTCATTCTGGCTCGCTCAAAGGATATACAGGCAAGACTATCAATCAAATAGTAAATATCGGGATTGGTGGTTCAGACCTAGGGCCATTTATGGTTACTGAGTGCCTTACTCCATTTCAGGTTGAAGGCTATCATTCGCACTTTGTATCAAATGTAGATAGTAGTCATATTGTCAATGTATTGAAGAAAGTAGACCCAGAGACGACACTTTTTATAATTGCTTCAAAAACATTTACTACTCAAGAAACTATGACCAATGCCAATTCAGCAAAGGATTGGTTCTTAGCTTCAGCTATAGATGAAAGTCATGTTAAAAATCACTTTATAGCCATTTCTACCAATCAAGAATCTGTTACTGAATTCGGAATTGAATTGGATAACATGTTCGAGTTTTGGGACTGGGTTGGCGGAAGGTATTCTCTTTGGTCTTCCATTGGAATGTCGATTGCATGCGCCGTGGGATTCGATAAATTCAATGAATTGCTTCAAGGAGCCGAAGCTATGGATGAGCATTTCTTGAATACTCCAACGGAAGAAAATTTTCCTACCATTTTAGCCCTTCTAGGTATTTGGTATAATAATTTCTTTGGTGCTGAGACTCAGGCAATTTTGCCTTATGACCAATACATGCATGCTTTCGCTCCGTACCTCCAGCAAGGAGATATGGAGAGCAATGGGAAGTATGTCAGCCGAAGTGGCGAAAAAGTAGACTATCAAACGGGCCCAATTATATGGGGGGAACCAGGGACTAATGGACAGCATGCATTTTACCAACTGATTCACCAAGGAACAAAACTCATCCCTTGCGACTTCCTTGCTGCAGCCAAAAGCCAGAACCCACTCTCTGATCATCACGAAAAATTGCTCGCCAATTTTTTCGCCCAGACAGAAGCCCTCATGATGGGGAAATCTAAGGAACAGGTAGTTCAGGAATTTAAGGATGCTGGAGTAAGTCAGGATCAAATTGATCAGTTGGCGGACTTTAAAGTGTTCGAAGGAAATAGACCAACGAACAGCATCCTTTTCAAGGAACTCAATGCACGAACCCTTGGATCTTTGATTGCTATGTACGAGCATAAAATATTCGTTCAGGGAATCATCTGGAACGTTTTCAGCTTTGATCAATGGGGTGTAGAACTTGGTAAACAATTGGCGAAAAAAATTCTTCCAAAGCTATCTGGTGAAGAGCCGATCAATGGTCATGATGGATCCACTGTTGGGCTGATAAATAGCTACAAAGAACTTAAGAGGGCATAAATCGCAGGTGCTGACAAAAAATACCCATTGCTATTGCTACATTTAGAGATTCGGCTTTTCCGAATCTTTGGATGGTTAGTCTTTCTGTGAGTACAGACTGTACCTCCTTGCTGATACCGTGCGATTCGCTACCCATCACCAACATAATCGGGACTTGAGAAGTCCAACCATGGAGGTCTCTCCCATTTAAATCTGCTCCAAATGCCTCTAACGGACTTGACTCTATGTAATTAGGCAAATCAGTATAATGCACTTTTACTCTGGTATATGATCCCATTGTGGCATTGATGACTTTTGGATTGTAAAAGTCGGCGCAATCAGGTGAACAAACTAGCTGAGTGAACCCAAACCAATCAAGTGTCCTTACAATAGTTCCCAAGTTTCCAGGATCACTCACTCCATCCAACATGATTATACTCTCCATCTGAGAGATCTCAGAAAGCTCTTGTGTTGGAATCTCAGCCACAGCCAAGCAATCATTGTTAATCGTAAATGTTCCTAACTCTGTCAGCGTCCCTGAGTCAACCTCATTTACTTCGCATTTCACTTCTTTCAGCAATAATTGATTAGCCTCAATAAACGTTCTTGTTCCAAGGATATACTTTAATTTGCAGTGGGATTTAACGCCCTCTAGCACATTCTTCTTACCCTCAATCAAAAAGCATTTTTCGCGCAAGCGGTACTTTTTAATCTTGAGTGATTTGATGAATTTTGATAATTTAATAGAGACCATTAGGTTAGTTACGTTTGAAAATAAAATTAATCGTACTTGTTTTACCCTTCCTGCTTTCAGCTTGTGTGGGCACAAAATACCTAAAAAAGGATCAATCCATTCTCTACAAGCAGAAAATTAAAGCAAGCAACAAGATTGAGTCTGCCGAAATTGAAAAGCTGTATACCAACACTCCCAATAGCAGGCTGTTTGGAACGCCAATTACGCACTTTGTGTACATATATAAATTAGGAGAAAGCCACTATGATAGCACGAAAATTGGGTCAAAGAAAGAGCAAATCACTGAGAAATATAATAACAAAATAGAGCGTACGCGATCAAAAAACAGACAAGAAAGCCTGAAAAGAAAAAAATTAAATAAGCAGGAAAAACTGAATAAAAAGCTCAGGGAGGGCAATCAATTGATGAGATGGGGTGAAAAACTTGCCATTTATGACAGCATTGAGACACAGAACACACAATCTAATATTCGGAATTATCTCTTCTCTATTGGCTACTTCGACAATGAAGTCTTAGCTACTACCAAAACCATTAGAGATCGTACCTATCTCAAGTATACCCTAACCGAAAAAAACCCTTACCTGATTGATTCAATTAACTATCAAATAAAAGATCCCAAAGTGGATAGTTTATTCAGATCACAGTTGTCATCTAGTCAAATTAAAAAAGAAAGGTATGAGCAAGACAAATTTGGAGCCGAACGAGAACGTATATATGATCAGCTCTCCAATAAAGGATATTACAACTTCAAGCGACAGTACATACAATTTGAAGTAGATACCACTACTCTGAGCAACAATAAGCTCTTAGTAAGACAAACTATTGCAAATCCATCAGAATTATCGAGTCATAAACAATTCACTCTGGACTCAGTCATATTTAGTAATCAAGTAATAAGTGCAAAAGGAGATGTAAGACGAACAAAATTTTATAATAACAAGACATTCAAATTTGGTAACGATAAATATCCTGAGAGACTTCTGAGTTGGAGAATATTTATTGAGAAAGATAGCCTCTACAGTAAGCAGAATACACTAGAAACTCAGAGACAATTATCCTATTTGGATATTTTCAAATTCGTGAATATTAATTTCGATAGCACTGGAGGGCAATTTATAGCCAACATCTTCACTAGCCCGTTGAAAAAATATGAGACATCCACAGAAGTTGGTCTGAGTGTTTTGGATCAAGCTCAGGCACTACCGGGGCCTTTTTTAAACTTCAGTGCTAAGAGTCGAAATGTTTTCGGAGGATTAGAAATTATCCAATTATTGGGAAACACAAGCATTCAGGGTATCACCAGTGTTAGTGATGACAATAATATCTATTCCAGATTCCAATATGGTGGTGAGCTAGCTGCTACTTTCCCACAATTCCTTTTCCCTATGAAAGAATCGCTCAGAGCAAGAATTGGCCGATTCAATCCACGAACAAAATTTTCAACGGGTATCAACTTTGAGGACAGACGCGATGAATATCAAAGAAACACGTTCAATGGAGCTATGTCTTATATATGGCAGGTGAGAGACAATGCACAGTTTACTATGAAGCCATTTGATCTCAGCTATATCAAGTCCATAAAAACCCCCTCATTTGAAGAAGATTTGGAGCAGTCAGGCAACCAGTCACTGATTAATGCTTTCAGGTCTTCAATAGTAGGCTACACTTCATTGAACGCCAGAATCAATAAGGGTAACTATGGAATAGGAAACTCAAATTCAAGTTTCATCCAGACCTACATCGAAACAGGAGGTAATTATTTGAGAATTTTCGGTAGTCAGCCATTTGGGATTAATATCGATTCGCTCGAGACATACAACTACTCGAAACTGGGCCTTGATTTGCGAAAAGTAAATATCCTTACTTCCAAATCATCGTTGGCGTACAGATTGAATATGGGTGCTGCATTAGCTTATGGAACCAACCCCGGTTTGCCATATGAAAAATACTTTTTTGGAGGTGGTAGCAATAGCATCCGAGCATGGCAACCAAGACGTTTGGGACCCGGCTCATTTTCTGTTTATAATGGATCGTCCTCTGACCCTCAAATTTCTATCAACAATGACATAGAACGACCAGGTGAGATTATTCTCGAATCTAGTATTGAATATAGACATGATCTCATTGGTTTTGTTGATTATGCATTTTTCATTGACGCAGGCAATATTTGGCTCTGGCGAAGTGAAACAATCGATGAAACGATCGATGGATATGGTGAAGGAACCAATGATAATGGTGTTTTTGATGTCAAAACGTTTGGTAGTGAAATAGCTGTAGGTGCTGGCTATGGATTGAGGTTTGATTTGTCTTTTTTAGTACTTAGAATTGACCTAGCGTATAAAATAGTAAATCCTGCATACCCAAAGAATGAAAGGTTCATTCTTGGAGATTACAAATTAAGTGACCTTTGGGACTTTCAGAATAAAGGGGCAGAGACCAAGGGCGCCATTAACATAGGAATAGGCTATCCTTTTTGAATATGAGCAACAAAATCATGATCCAATCGTGGTTCGAAGAACTACAAAACAAGATCTGTACAGGACTGGAATCCCTTGATGGTAAAGCGTCATTTAAAGAAGATCAATGGGATCGCCCAGAGGGTGGAGGTGGTAAATCGAGGGTCATTGAGAGTGGTAAGCTTATTGAAAAAGGTGGTGTAAATTTTTCAGCTGTCGAAGGGTCTTTGCCAGAGAAAATACAAATCGGATTAGGCCTGGGTGAATCAGACTTTTACGCTACAGGCATTTCTATTGTCTTACATCCTTCAAATCCGTGGATGCCTATTATCCATATGAATGTGCGTTACTTCGAAACAAAATCTAGATCTAATCCAGAACAAATCACTTACTGGTTTGGTGGAGGTATTGATTTGACTCCTCATTATGTGGATCAAAATTCGGGCAAGCACATTCACCAGATTCTCAAGGAAACTTGTGATGCCCATCATGCTGAGTATTATGATCGATTTAAGAAATGGGCGGATGATTATTTTTACATCAAGCATCGTGAGGAGACGCGAGGTATCGGAGGAATTTTTTACGATCGACTCAACCATCAAAGTGAACCATTGGGCTTTGAGCAACTATGGGAATTTCAAAAAAGTATAGCCAATAGCTTCCTGCCCATTTACAAAGGTTATGCTGATAATTTCAGAAACGACCCGTTTACAGATGAACACAAAGCATGGCAAATGATAAGAAGAGGTCGCTATGTAGAATTCAATCTAGTATGGGATAAGGGTACCAAATTTGGTCTTGATACCGGAGGACGTACTGAATCAATCCTTATGAGCATGCCTCCCGAAGCAAACTGGCTTTATGATCATCAACCTGCTATTGGTTCTCCGGAAGCTGAGACATTGAATTGGTTGAAGAAAGGAATTGACTGGGTGTAAATGCTCGAATGGTTCCTAAATATCGACAAAGAGCTATTCATAACCTTGAATGGCCTTGGGTCTCCATATTTGGACACTGTAATGACTGGAGTATCCGATAGATATGTCTGGATACCGCTATACCTCTATCTTATATTTCGACTCTACCACCGATTTGGTTCCAAATTTTACTGGTCACTGGGCTTAGTACTGCTGGTCATACTATGTACCGACCAGATGACTGCTAATTTATTCAAACCCTTTTTTGAACGATTAAGACCATGCAAGGATTCTTCGCTCGATGGGCTAATAACAACCATTGGACAATGTAGAGGACTATACGGATTTGCCTCTGGACATGCCGCAAATTCTATGGGACTTGCATTTATCTATTTCCTCATGGAAAGATCTACGTTTAGCAAGATACTCATCGCGTGGGCTGTAGTAGTAGCATACAGTAGAGTTTATCTAGGTGTTCATTACCCTGGAGACATAATCGCAGGAATAATACTAGGTATAACGATATCAACCATCGTCTATAAATTACTCTTTTCCAGCGTTAGAGCATGTTCAAATAAGACATAAAACCTTCTTTGTAAGATGCTCCTACTGGAATCACTTTATCCGTAATGAACACATTATAGTCTTCAATGTGACTTACTTTATTCCGATTGATAATATAAGATCGGTGTACCCTGCTGAAAATACTCTGAGGCAAACGCTTCTCAATCCCCTTCATCGTGTGATGAACGATGTACTTTCCCTTGTTGGTATTGAAAATCACATAATCAGCGAGCGCTTCTACGTATACCAAGTCGTTGAAAGGAATTCTCACTTGCTTAGAATCCGACTTGACATACATATGATCTACTTGCTCTGCCAGTTTCAAGTCTCGCTCCCGATCTTCTCTTGCTTTAACAGCAGATTTCAGAAAACGTGTGTACTCTATAGGCTTGACTAAATAATCCAAAACATTGCCTTCAAATGCTTCAATGGCGTAATCCTTCTTGGAAGTAATAAAGATGATTCTGTAGCTATCATGCAAAGAATTAAGCAGTTCAAGGCCGGTCATTTCTGGCATTTCTATATCTAGAAAAACCAGATCTATATCATTGTTTTTTTCCCCAATTAAAATATTTGAAGCCTCGATTGTATTGTCAATCGTATGTGTAAGGTTCAAAAAATCAGTTTGATCTATGAATTTTGCCACTACAAGTCGTGACATTTCATCATCATCAACAATCATACAGTTTAAAGTAGGCATAATTAAGTAGGTGCTATGGATTAATAAGTTTCTTAATATACTTCCCAATTATATCAAATTCAATATTTACTACAGAACCTTTACTAAGTCCATGGAAATTGGTGTGTTCATAAGTATAAGGAATGATTCCAACGCTAAACTCTTTATTTGAGATATCAAAGCATGTCAGGCTTACTCCATTGATACAAACACTCCCCTTTTCAACCATTACTTCCTCCTCTTCCAGTTGAAATCGAAAAATCCAAGAACCATTTTCATCTTTCACATCCACAACAGTCGCCACCGTATCCACATGACCTTGCACAATATGACCATCCAGCCTACCATTCATCACCATGCATCGCTCTAGATTGATCGGATCACCTAACGACAATGAGCCAAGATTAGTGCGCTTCAAGGTCTCATCTATTGCTGTGATCCAATAAGCATCACCTTCTATGCTTGTGACGGTAAGGCAGATACCATTGTGGCTTACACTCTGATCTACTTTCAATTCATCCGCGATAGCTGAGGAAATTTTTAGATGCAAATTGGTACCCTCTCTCCTAGTTTCAGTAAGATTGCCGAGCGATTCTACTATGCCTGTAAACATTGGTCAAATAGTTAGTTTCTATTAACTTCAGCTCTCATTTAGAGCGCTACAAAATTAGTCATACTTGGTTGGAAGATAGTTACAGACATAAAGGAATGCGTAAACTTTTGGTAAAAGAAGTCGCGTCAAAAGGAATCAAGGATTCGCGTATCCTAGAGGCTATAAACAAGCTGCCACGCCACTTTTTTTTCGATCCAATATTCGTAAATCATGCCTATGAAGATAAGGCTTTCCCGATTGGACAAGGACAGACTATTTCGCAACCTTATACTGTTGCTTTTCAGTCTGAATTGTTAGAAATAAAACCGGGAGATAAGATTCTGGAAATAGGAACAGGGTCTGGTTATCAAGCGAGTATATTACTAGATCTAGGGGCAGAGGTGCATACTATCGAGTATAACAAGGTGCTTTATGCTCGGACTAAATCTTTTCTACCAAAGCTTGGCTATCAGCCACATTTCTATCAAGGAGATGGTTCCAAAGGGCTACCTGATCATGCTCCTTATGATGGAATTATCGTCACGGCTGGCGCACCGTCAGTACCGTCAGAACTAATCGCACAATTGAAAGTAGGTGGGCGTCTGATCATACCTGTAGGAGATGATAAGAAACAATCAATGTTCAAATTCACGAAAGTGAGCGAAAACAAAATCTCTAAAAAATCCTTTAAAAATTTCAGCTTCGTACCTTTACTCGGTAAAAATGGATGGAAATAAACCTATGAGTGAAGGAAAAAAATATTGTAAAAATTCAGTAGTCACTATGACCGAATTGGTGCTACCAAATGATACGAACACACTAAATAATCTGATGGGCGGGAGACTGATGCATTGGATGGATATCGTATCTGCAATAGCAGCACAGCGTCATAGTAATAGCATTGTAGTGACGGCATCAGTAGATAACATCTCCTTTTCCAACGCCATTCAATTAGGCAATGTGGTTACTCTGAAAGCATTCGTTACGCGTGCATTTAGCACTTCTATGGAGGTCTATATTGAAGCTGTGGCGGAAGATATTCCTTCTGGGAAAAAAATAGATACGAACAAGGCTTTCTTCACTTTCGTAGCGGTGGATAAGGATAGCAAACCACACTCGGTAGCTCCAGTAGAACCAGAGTCTCCACAAGAAATTGAGTTATTTGAAGGTGCGCTAAGAAGAAGACAACTTCGTCTTGTTCTTGGCAAAAGGATGAAACCAGAGGATGCAACAGAATTAAAGTCTATATTTAAAATTCAATGATTGAAGACTCTCACTTACCCTTCTTTATCACTGAGGAACTTTATGTTTTGGATGACCAAACTAGCGTGTATGAAAAGGCGAAAGAAGAGGCAGCACCTGAGCTTGTAGAGAAAAAAGAAGAAACACCCTCTCCAATCAAAACCGATCAAGTCGCTAAGGCTGAGGAAGTAAGCCAAGTCAATGAGCCGACCGCAGCTATTGCTAAGAAAGTACAGGGAATTCCTACACTTCCTGAACCCACTCCGATCGTTGATAATGTACCTTTAGCTATATGGACTCCTCCACTGATGAAGGAAGATGAATTATTACTTCAGAATATCCTAAAGGCGATTAATCAAGATTTCTCAAAAGCCAAGCTGATGAGCGGAATATCTGCTTACGCGCCTAATTATGAAAAACTAATTTGCTTCGGTTATCAAAAAGAACTTGAATTGAAAATAGGGAAACCTATTCCTCTTTACGTAGGAACCAAAGTAGGTGATCAGGTAATTCTTGTTTCTTCAGCACCAGAAACATTACATTCTGATAAAAGCCAAAAAATGCAACTTTGGGAAGCACTTCAAAAAATGTTCCCAAAGTCATAAATCATTTACCCAAAAAGCTCTTTTAGCTTAGCAATCAGGCTCTCTCCTCTCAAACCTTTCGCAATAATCTTTCCGCTCGGATCAATCAAGTAAGTGGCTGGAATTGCTGATATCTGGTACTCCTGAGCAGCTTCTGAATTGTAATACTTCAAGTCTGAAACGTGCTTCCATGGTAAGCCATCCTGCGCAATAGCTCCAACCCAAGCTTCTTTATTTCTATCAAGCGAAACGCCTAAAATTTCAAAATTCTCACCTGCATATTTAGCATAAAGCTTCTTCACATTCGGATTCTCGGCCCTACAAGGCCTACACCAAGCTGCCCAAAAATCTATGAGAACATACTTACCTCTCAATGAAGTCAGTGTCACGATCTCACCATCAGGATTGGGAAGTGAAATCTCCGGCGCTTCTGCCCCAACTGCTAGTTTTCTTATCCCTTCTACACGTTTTACCATTTGTTCTGTAAACATGTTACCAGGCAACTCAGCCTTAAACCTTTGAGCTATACTATCATGAAATGCGAAATGCTCTTCCAGTGGCAATGACTCTAGACCATAAAAAGCAGATAATGAAGGGGTTACACTCCAAATAAACTTTTTGATCTCATCTTGACTCACCCTCATCAAAGCAAAATACTCCTCTGTCAATCGTTTCATGACATCATCATCTCCAGCTTGACGTGCTTCCATAGCCTTTTGATTTAAGTCTTGCACATCGGCTTGTTGATCCCGCATCATTCCTTCAATTTGCTGCAGATACTTGGTATGTTTCGCTCCTTTGATAGATACTTCTCCTTGAGGATTATCTCCTTCAATCAAAACTTCTACTTGATCTTCTGTTCCATCCAAAATCAAATTCATCTGCTGACGATTAAAGAAATTAAGTCGATAAAATGACGGCTCAGTAGCAGGAATATAAACCGTAAATGCTCCAGACGATTCTACACTGATCGTATCAAGTGTTTTGAATCCTTCGAAATTAAATTTGGTCAATAGTGCCAGTTCTCCCTTGATTGGGTTCTCAACCTTACCGAAAACCTTTACTCCTTCGGATTCCTTCTCACCACAACTAAACAGGAATAAACCAGCACATACAATGATAAATCCAGTTATCTTTTTCATACTAAAATTTTTATGACCGCTTTTGATACGGTTTCAGTTATATTTTACTTTCTATAATTCCTTGAGCAATCTCAAGGGCTTTTGACAATCCAGAAACATCCTTACCGCCTGCAGTGGCATAAAATGGCTGTCCGCCACCTCCCCCTTTGATTTCTTTCGCCATTGCTCTTACCATCTCAGAGGCATTTAACCCTTTGGATTCAACTAGAGCTTCTTCCATGATCACGCTGAGCATTGGCTTACCTTCAAGATCAGCTGCGAGTATAATCAATGCATTCTCCAACTCATTCTTTAATTCAAATGACAACTGCTTGAGCACATTTGCATCCGCCAATTTAACCTCCGCAGCAATCACATTTAAGTCCCCAAATCGTTTAGCCCCGGCTAATAAATCCTTCTTGATTGCTCCACCTTGTACTTGATTGAGCTCATCCACTTTCTTCTGTAGCAAGTTCTTTTGATCGATCAACGAAGCAACAGCCTTCTGTGGGTCAGCTGGGTTCTTCAACAACTCTTTGATTTGCGCCAAAAGTGAAAGTTCGTTGTTCAAATGCTCCTCTGCTTTATCAGCCGTAATTGCTTCTATTCGACGAACTCCAGCTGCTACAGAACTCTCGCTCACGATTTTCAGCAATCCGATCTTGCCGGTCGCATTGACGTGGGTTCCTCCACAAAGCTCCACCGAATAGTCTTTATCAAATGTAATAACCCGCACAAACTCTCCGTACTTCTCACCAAACAACGCCATTGCCCCAAGGCTCTTGGCTTCCTCTATCGGAACATTCCTTTTTTCGTTGATTTCGATGTTTTGACGAATCCTTTTATTTGCTATCAGTTCGATCTTCGCAATTTCTTCATCAGTCACTTTAGCAAAGTGAGAAAAATCGAAGCGCAAAGCTTGTTCATTTACCAAAGATCCTTTTTGCTGTACATGATCTCCTAGTACCTGTCTCAAGGCGGCATGAAGCAAGTGCGTGGCTGAGTGATTATTCTCCGTTAAAGAACGTTTAGATTCATCAACCTGAGTTCTAAATTTCGCTTCGAGGTTGGCAGGAAGTTTCTTCGTATAATGGACGATTAGATCATTTTCCCTTTTTGTATCAAAGATGATGACCGTTTCTAATTCACTAGTCAACTTCCCACGATCACCTACTTGACCACCACTCTCTGCGTAGAATGGCGTCTGATCTAATACTAGTTGATAATATGTTGACTTCTTCTCTTTCACCTCTCGATAACGGAGAATTTTAGACTCAGAGGTTAATTGATCATATCCTAAGAATTGTGACGCCTCTTCATTAGGAGCCACATTATTCCAATCTCCTGTCGACTGTTGAGCGGCACTTTTCGATCGTTCTTTTTGGAGTTTCATTTCTACTGTGAATCCATCTTCATCTACAGAGAGATTATTTTCTCTCGCGATCAATGAAGTCAAATCCAAAGGAAATCCGTAAGTATCATAAAGTTCGAAGGCAACTTTTCCACTTACAACATTACCTGAGAGTTCGGACTTGATACCTTCAAATCTCTTGAGTCCTTTATCTAAAGTTCTTAAAAATGCGCTCTCTTCTTCTCTAATAACCTTCGCTACAAAATCCTTCTGGGCTTCCAGTTCTGGAAAAGTATCTGCGAATTGAGCAGCTAACTGACCGACTAAATCCGTAAGAAATGGCTCTTTGAAATTCAAAAAAGTATAACCATATCTTACTGCGCGTCTCAAAATCCTTCGGATGACATATCCAGCTTTTGCATTACTCGGCAACTGACCATCGGCTATGCAAAATGAAATTGCACGAATGTGATCTGATATAACTCTAATAGCAATATCAATCTTTTCGTCCTCTCCATATGTTACACCTGCTCGCTTAGCCAACGATTGAATGATTGGTTGGAAAACGTCGGTATCATAATTGGACTGTTTGCCTTGAATGGCCATAGCGAGTCGCTCAAACCCCATGCCCGTGTCTACGTGCTGTTGTGGTAGGTTAACCAAAGAACCGTTCGCCATTCGATTGAACTGCATGAACACCAAATTCCAGATCTCCACTACTAATGGATGGTCTTGATTCACCAGGTCCTTTCCTGGAGTCTTTGCTACATCTTCTTCAGATCTTAAATCAATATGAATTTCGGAACAAGGACCGCATGGTCCCGTTTCGCCCATTTCCCAAAAGTTGTCCTTCTTATTTCCATTTAAAATGCGATCCTCAGGAATCAAACTTTTCCAGTATCCCCTCGCCTCCTCATCTGCATCCAGTTTTTCAGTAGAGTCCCCCTCAAAAACTGTCGCGTACATCCTATCTTTTGGTAGTTTGCACTCTTTGGTCAAAAACTCCCATGCCCATTCTATTGCCTCCTTCTTGAAGTAGTCACCAAAAGACCAGTTCCCCAACATCTCAAACATGGTATGATGATAAGTATCCAGCCCAACCTCTTCAAGATCATTGTGTTTACCTGAGACTCTGAGACACTTCTGAGTATCCGCTACTCTATTATTCTCAGCCTGTTTATTGCCAAGGAAATAATCTTTGAACTGATTCATCCCGGCATTGGTGAACATCAAAGTTGGATCGTTCTGGACAACTATTGGAGCTGATGCTACAACCTTATGAGATTTTGATTCGAAGAAGTTCAAAAACTTCAAGCGGATATCTTTCGATTTCATATAAAATACTGACTATTAGTTAGTTATATTTAAACATTTGGAAAATAGCTTCGAAAAAGCGTAATTTACCTTTTGATTTTAAGCCTATAACCGGCCAAAATTAAGAGAAAATAACCTAACAATAAGCTATGGCTAGAATTAAGTACTATTATGACACAGAGTCGTGTAGGTACGAAAGAATCAAGGTGTCTACTTGGGATCTTATTTGGAACTCACTTGGTTTTTTAATGCTCGCTTTGATTTTTGCAGCAGGTATTGCGTTCGTATATATAGAGTACTTCGAATCTCCCGAAGAGGCTCTTCTCAGGAAAGAGAACGAGGAACTCAATATGTACTACGGGTTACTGAGCCAAGAACTCACAGATGCCAATCAAATGCTCAATACACTCCAAGAACGTGATGATAACGTCTATCGGGTAATAATGGGAGCAGAACCTATTCCTGATGGTATTAGAAAAGCGGGAGTTGGTGGAGCGAATCGCTATAGAAACATTCTTGAAAAAGGTCTCGAAAGAGAAGAGTTAGTTATTGAAAACCTTGAGCGATTGGATCAACTTAAGAAGCAGATGTATATCCAAACTAAGTCTTATGATGAGGTAATGGCTTTGGCATTGGATAAAGAGAAAATGCTTGCCTCTCTTCCAGCTATCCAGCCCGTGTCAAATGAAGATCTCAAGAGGCTATCGAGTGGCTATGGCTACAGGATAGACCCAATACTTAAAACTCGAAAACGACATGCAGGTGTAGACTTTTCTATTCCAAAGGGGACACCAATTTATGCTACGGGTGATGGGAAAGTTCGCTTCACAAAGTCGAGTTTTAGTGGTTATGGTAAGCAGATCGAACTTGATCATGGATTTGGTTACATCACTAAGTATGCTCACCTAAATGAGTTTATGGTGAAGACTGGACAAAGAGTCAAGAGAGGTGAATTAATCGCCTATTCGGGAAACACCGGTAAGTCAACAGCACCACATCTTCATTATGAAGTCAAAGTAGAAGGCAAGCATGTTAACCCAGTATACTATTTCTACATGGACCTAGATCCAGAGGAATATGAAGAGATATTGAGATTAGCCTCCATTGAGAACCAATCCATGGGTTCTTATTAAGATTTAACAACTTTTTTATAAAAAGAAAAAGAGGCTTTTTCGGCCTCTTTTTTATTTGTCAACAACTTGTGGAAAACTCTCCGACTATCAGAACTTAGATAGCTCTACTTTTGGGACAAATTCTTTAGATGGAGCTTCGCCGAGCAATCTTACTACTATCAGCCTTTACTATTCTCCTCTGGGGTTGTAAAACCACACAGTCACTGACTAGTATGGCAGATTCTATGAGTGCTGACGCAGACACGCTAGCATCATCTTTACTTACACCTAGCGAGGAGTTTCTTATTACTCAGACGGGTGACACTTTAGAGGGACTTTTCTCAGAAGTGGAATTAGCGACCTATCGATTGCTACCTGATACTGTAAGCATAGCCGCAGTTGGTGACATAATGATGGGTACCAAATTCCCAAACTCAAGCTATCTACCAAGCGAAAATGGAGAATATCTCTGGGATCATGTGAGAGCCAATCTCAGCAATGCAGACATCACTTTTGGCAACCTAGAGGGAACGATTCTAGACGGTGAAGGAGACCCAAAGCAATGCTCCAATCCTAAGGCCTGCTATCTTTTCAAAATGCCTTCAAGGCTCTCGTCGAATCTAGTTGATTGCGGATTTGACGTATTGAGCCTTGCTAATAACCACGCCAATGACTTTGGACTAGAAGGAAGGCATAGCACTCAACGAACTTTAGATTCTATCGGGATAGCATATGCAGGATCTACTGAAACACCTTTTATCATCACTAAAATTGGTCATCTGAAGGTTGGCTTTATTGGCTTTGCTCCAAATAAAGGAACTGTGGGATTCTACGATATAGAATATGCCAAGAATTCTGTAGCACATTTGGATTCCCTGTCTGACATTGTCATCGTATCGATACATGGTGGTGCAGAAGGTGCAAAGAATATGCATGTAACTCGTGAAACGGAGTATTACTATGGTGAGAATCGCGGAAATATTTATGACTTTAGTCATAAAATGATTGATATGGGTGCTGATGTCATTCTTGGCCATGGGCCACATGTCGTACGTGGAATGGAATTATATAAAGGCCGATTGA
Organism: uncultured Marinoscillum sp.; assembly: GCA_964351885.1. Taxonomy (GTDB): domain Bacteria; phylum Bacteroidota; class Bacteroidia; order Cytophagales; family Cyclobacteriaceae; genus Marinoscillum. The sequence continues at coordinate 17,508 of CAYGPP010000005.1, read as the reverse complement.
TAGCTTACAAGCTTGGTAACTTTTTGACTTACGGTCGTTTCAATTTGACGGGCACGGCTGGCGAAGCACCTTTATTAAAGATTCTGACTAGTAATCAGGGTGAGTTTATTTCGGGAAAAATTGACTCTTACTATCAGTCGTACGAATTGGGCCCTAGAGTTGACTCAAACAATAGAGCTGCTGAAAATATCAGGAAATTATCTCAAGAAGATTTCCCCGAAAATGAAATAATGATTGATGATGAAGGTAGAATTTTATATCTTCAAAACTGAAAAAATAAAGAGTGCCTTACAAAGAAAAAGAAATAGAGAAAAAGTACTTCACCATTGGTGAAGTGGCTGATGAATTGAGTGTCGCCACGTCTCTAATTCGTTTTTGGGAAGGTGAGTTTGATATCATCAAACCAAAGAAAAATCGTAAAGGTAATCGCCAATTTACCAAGCAAGACATCAAGAATGTGAAGCTGATCTTTTATTTGGTAAAAGAAAAAGGATTCACACTCCAAGGAGCTCGAGATTTTATCAAAAACGATGTGGAAGCTGCCACTTCCAAAGTGGAGCTCATAGAATCTCTGAAGAAAGTAAGGTCTTTTCTTGACTCGCTCAAGACTCAGCTTGATTGACAGATGAGTGAGAAGCTCTATCAAGTGGCTTTAGAATTCATTCCTGGTGTTGGTGATATCAACGCCAAAAACCTAATAGCCTATTGCGGTGCTGCTTCGGAGATTTTCAAGGCTAAATCAAATCTTCTTCAAAAAATTCCTGGTATCGGTTCTAAAACAATTGAACTACTCAAGTCAAAAAAACCAATCCAAGAAGCTGAAGAGGTGATTTCAAAGTGTGAGAAACTTGGGATTGCCATTCATCATTTCACTGATCCCACCTATCCTGAATTGCTCAAGCAGGCAATAGATTCTCCTAGTATCATCTATTCGAAAGGAAATATTTCACCAATCAAAAGACCAATTGCAGTTGTAGGCACTCGAAATGCTACTGATTATGGAAAGTCAGTTACAGAGCAATTAGTCGAAGACAGTAAAGGTTTGGATTTAACCATCGTCAGTGGATTGGCTTATGGTATCGACATTACTGCTCATAGAGCAGCACTTAAAAATAAGATGCCAACTATAGCTGTCTTGGCGGGAGGTCTGGATAAAATATATCCTTCTGTTCATAAAAAAAGTGCTGAAGAAATGCTTGATTCTGGTGGATTGATCTCAGAAAATCCACCTGGAACGAAGCCCGAGGCACATTACTTCCCTGCTAGAAACAGAATCATAGCTGGAATGAGTCAGGCGGTAGTTGTGGTTGAAGCGGCAAGAAAAGGAGGCGCCCTGATTACAGCTAATATTGCTGACTCGTATGATAAAATTGTATTTGCTGTACCTGGAGATTTAGTCCATAAGTATTCCGAAGGCTGCAACTATTTGATTCGAAATCAAAAAGCCCTGATCTACACCGGAGTTAATGATCTGAAATATCATTTGAATTGGGATGATGATAACCCTAGCGGTAATCCTAAACCAAGCATTGATTATTCGAGTCTTCCGCAATATGATCAGCAAATTCTAAAATGCTTAACTGAGCACAAGGATGGATTGCCAATAGATGAACTCTCTTGGCGTACCCAGATCGCCATCAATCAATTGGCAGGGAAACTGCTCAACTTGGAGTTTTTAGGTTATCTCAAATCTCTTCCGGGGAAGCGATTCAAGCTTTCTTAAAAACCATAGAATTTAGGAATCAGGAAAGTTGACAGTAGCCAAAAAAGGATATTAAGCCAAACACCTATTTTGAAGAAATCTCTAAACTTATATTGTCCAGCTGAGTAAACCATGGTATTAGTTTGATATCCAATAGGCGTCATAAAACTTGCGGATGCCGCCAACATAACCGCTATCAAAAACGGATAAGGACTCAATTCAAGTTTATCTGCAGTAGTAATTGCAATGGGTGCTAGTAGCGCTGCGGCAGCATTATTACTCATTATCTCAGTGAGAATTGAGGTTGTAAAATAAATACCAGAAAGCAGAGCTACTGGGCCCCATACACCAATATATTCAATTAATCCATTTGCAATAATATCCGCCAATCCACTTTTATTCATGGCAATCCCCAAACTCAGTGCTCCTGACAAAAGAAAAATTATTTTCCATTCGATTGACTGATACACTTCTCTCATGCTAATCGTCTTGGTAAGGACCAAAGTTGTGGCACCCATGAGAGTTGATATTGCGATTGGCAATATTCTAAAGGTTGATAACATCACAACACCAATAATCACAAATAACACAAACGAAAATTTCCTTCTATTAAAATCAATAATACCTTGCTCTGACAGGACGATAAATGGACTCTTTTGCAGCATTTCTAACCGCTTTAAGCTTTGCACTCTATGAGATTTTATTTCTATCAATACTATATCTCCAGCTGTAAGTCTTACATTATGCAGGTTGTCATGAACCACTTCTTCCCGATGAAGAATCGCTAATGGAACAGCACGATATCTTCTCCTGAAATCCATTTCTCGAAGATTCATATTTACAAATTCAGAACCAGTAGTAATTATGAGTTCTAAAATAGTGGTATCTCCATCCTGAATTTTGTTCTCACTTAGCCTTATTGAATCAGTATTAAAGTTTACTTTGAGTCGATCCTTTAGCGCCTTGATTTTTTCAACTTCACAACGAACTTTGAGAATATCCTTTTCCTTGATCTTAAAATCTCCTGCCGGAAGAGCAAAGAGGTTTCCGTTTCTCCGAACCTCAATCACATCAATATTGAGTTCTTTGGATAAAATAGAATCCATGATCCGCTGACCGATGAACTCTGAACCCTCCAAAACCTCCACCTCTGAAATGTAATTTCTCATTCCGAACTTGCTAGAAAGATCATCTTCCACTTGTCGGTCTGGAAGCAGCTTCTTTCCAAAAAAGAATATGTAGACAGAACCACAAACAAGCAATACTATGCCAATCGGGGCGCTAAGAAACATTGGAAAAGCTTCAATGCCATGCTCAACAGCAATTCCACTCACTAGCATGTTGGTAGAGGTACCAATCATCGTACACATACCACCGAAGATGGATGCATAAGACAGTGGAATCAGTAATTTGGAAGGGCTAACCCCTGATAAATTACCAATACTGATCATTACCGGAATGAACATCGCAACGATCGGAGTATTGTTGATGAAGGCCGAAACTAGGCCTATGAAAATCATCATAATCAGAATTCCCAAATTGAAACTCTTTCTGAAAATAGGCCCAAGAAAGGGACCTATCCGCTGTAGCGAACCTGTTTTCAATAAGGCGTAACTCAGTACAAACATGAATGCCACGGTAATGGAGGCCGGATTACTAAACCCTGAAAGTCCTTCCTTTGGAGTGATCACCCCTGTCACGATTAGCGCAAGCATGATTAGTATTCCTACTAAATCAATAGATAACCATTCCGTTGCAAACAGGATAAATGCGGCAATGACTATTACCAAAACAATAATCGCATCAACTCCCATTATCGCCTCTCTCCTGTTTTGATGAAAATCTCGTTTGCGATTGACTTGGCTTTACCAAAAGCAATCAAATCAATAGCTTTAACCTCTTCCTTTTTGCTCAAAATTTGAAGAATATTCTCAGTTGCCATGTTGCCTACCAACTCATCTTTAGCCATCGGACAACCTCCATATCCCATAATGGCTCCATCAATTCTCCGACATCCAGCATCAAATGCTGCTTCCAGTTTTTCATTCCTAGTCTGGGGTGTACTATGCAGGTGTGCTCCAAATTCAATGTGTGGAAATTTGGGAATAAGCGATTGAAATAGATCGCCAATAATAGTCGGATTGGACACGCCTACAGTGTCTGATAAGGATATGATACTTACTTCTAGTTTGTCCAACTTATTTACAAATTCCTCCATGTAATCAGTTTCGTAACGATCTCCATACGGGTTTCCAAATCCCATAGATAAATACACCACAAGTTCCTTTTCCTCGGATTCACATAATTCTTGAATCTCCGCTAAGTCATCCATCGCTTGACTGATGGATCTATTCGTGTTTCGCTGTTGGAATGTTTCTGATAAGGATAATGGATAACCCAAATAGTTAATTTCCTCAAAATCACAAGCAGACTCTGCCCCCATTTGATTGGCAACAATTGCTAACAACTTAGAATTGGATTTAGACACATCAAGTTGGGCCAAAAGGTCAGCTGTATCTCGCATTTGAGGAATGGCTCTGGGCGAAACGAAACTCCCAAAATCAATAGTATCAAAACCGACTTTTAGAAGCTGATTGATATATCGAGCCTTCAATTCGGTAGGAACAAAATCCTCCAAACCCTGCATTGCATCTCGTGGACATTCGATGATCTTCATCAGCTTCCGTTTTATCGACTAGAGTTGAATTATCAATATTTCTTGTAGGGCAACTAATTTATTTCAAATGACTCAACACAATCACTCAATCATTTAATTACCGCTGGATTAATAATTAAAGTTATCAGAAAAGCTCCTTAGCTATTCGGTAAACTGAATCGGACTTACCCATAGAGTAATAATGAAGAACAGGCACTCCTCGCTCCATTAGTTCTTTGGACTGCTGAATTCCCCAAGCAATACCTACTTCCTTAACCGCCTTATTATCCTTACACTTTTCGATCTCCGTATAGAGCGCGTCAGGAATATCGATATGAAAAATACTCGGAAGTATGGTCATATGACTCTTCGTAGTGATAGGCTTTAGCCCTGGAATAATCGGCACGTTGATGCCAGCAGCACGACACTTGTCTACAAATTCAAAGTATTTATCATTATCAAAAAACATTTGAGTCACTATGTACTCTGCACCCCTGTCAACTTTCTGCTTCAGAAACTTCATATCCGACTTAATATTTGGTGCTTCAAAGTGCTTCTCCGGATAACCAGCCACCCCTATACAGAAATTGGTCGGGACTGCATTCTGTAGCTCTTCATCAAGATAAGTCCCCTCATTCATTCCCATCACCTGATCGACTAAATCAATCGCATAAGCATTGCCGTCTGGCTCAGGACGAAATGTCTTCTCCTCTGCAATAGAGTCTCCCCTCAAAACCAGCACATTATCAATACCCAAGAAATTCAGGTCGATCAGCGCATTCTCCGTTTCCTCTTTGGTGAAGCCCCCGCAAATAATATGAGGCACAGGATCAACATCATATCTATTCTTAATAGCTGCACATATCCCCACTGTACCCGGACGTTTTCGAGTAGTCATTTTCTCCAAAAGGCCATTTCCACGATTCTTATAGACATACTCTTCTCTATGATAAGTCACATCAATGAATGGCGGCTTAAATTCCATTAACGGATCAATGTGTCCAAACAACGAACCAATACTATCGCCTTTTTTCGGTGGGATAATCTCCAATGAGAATAGTGTCTTATCCCCTCCTTCTTTTATATGTTCTGTTACTTTCATTCTTCCTAATTCTTAATACCCCAAATTTGGCCCTAGCCATTTCTCTAATGTTTCCATACCCATACCTTTTCGTTGAGCGTAATCTTCAATCTGATCTTTGTACACTTTCCCCAAACCGAAGTATTTTGAATCGGGATGAGAAAAATAGAATCCGCTGACAGATGCAGCTGGGAACATTGCCATGCTTTCTGTGAGTTGTACTCCAATGTTCTCTTCAGCATTTAGAAGCTTAAATAATGCTGGCTTCTCTGTGTGATCAGGACAAGCAGGATAGCCTGGCGCAGGACGAATTCCTTGATATTTCTCTTTTATCAGTGACTCATTGTCAAGTGACTCATCTTGAGAATATCCCCAATATTCCACCCGAACTTTCTGATGCATCATCTCGGACAACGCTTCCGCAAAGCGATCTGCAATGGCTTTGATCATGATGGATGAATAATCGTCATGATCTTTCTCAAAATGATCAGCCATTTCCTTTGCACCAAAAATAGATACCGCAAATCCACCCAGATGATCAGTATGGTTGGTTGTTTCTGGAGCAATGAAATCAGCAAGTGACATATTTGGGAGGTTTGATCCTTTCTTCCCTTGTTGTCTTAGAAAGTGGAATGTATCAATCTGCTCTTTTATATCAGAATCGAAAATCTTCACATCATCTCCATTCGCCACAGCAGGAAATAAGCCAACTACTGCTTTAGCTTTCAATTCTCCAGATGCGATCACTCGGTCAATCATTTGATTGGCCTCATCGTAAAGCTTCTTTGCCTCGACTCCCACCGTAGGATTTTCGAAAATGTTGGGATACTTTCCTTTGAGCATCCAGGTATTAAAAAATGGCGTCCAATCAATATATGGCCTAATATCCTCCAGAGGAATTTCATCAAATACCTGAACTCCAAGTTTGTGCGGTTTAATCGGTACAAAATCCTCCCAATTGATTTTTACTTTATTTCTCCTAGCTACGTCATAACTTATGTGCTCTTTTTCAGCTTGCCGGTTTTCATGGCCTTCTTTCAATTGTGCATACTCAGCAAATACTGATTCCACTAAAGCATCTCGCTTCTCTCCTAACAAATCAGAAGCAACTCCAACACTTTTTGAAGCATCCAAAACATGGATAATGGGACCAGAATATTTAGGTGCAATTTTAACCGCTGTATGAATACGACTGGTTGTAGCTCCTCCAATCAAAAGTGGGAGTTTCATACCTCTACGTTCCATTTCGGAGGCAACAGTCACCATTTCGTCAAGAGAGGGAGTAATCAATCCACTCAGTCCAATGATATCTGCATTTTCTTTTTCGGCTGCATCAAGGATTTTGGTTGCAGGAACCATCACTCCCAGATCAACAATATCATAGTTGTTGCAAGCAAGCACCACTCCGACTATATTCTTACCGATATCATGTACATCACCCTTGACTGTAGCCATTAAGATTTTCCCTTTGGCTGTCTTGGTATCACCTGATCGTTTCTTTTCTTCTTCCAAATATGGAATCAAGTAAGCCACGGACTTCTTCATTACACGAGCGCTCTTGACCACTTGTGGGAGAAACATTTTACCCGAACCAAACAAGTCACCAACCACATTCATCCCGTCCATCAACGGCCCTTCTATGACTTCAAGAGGTTTATTGAATAACTGTCTAGCTTCTTCAGTATCCTCCACTATGTAGTCAACTACTCCCTTGACCAAAGCATGTTTGAGTCGTTCTGCTACTGGCTGCTCGCGCCAAGCATTATCTTCAACTCGTACTTTTCCTTGTCCTTTCACGTTTTCGGCGAAAGCCAAAAGTCGCTCAGTACTATCCTCTCTTCTATTGAGCAATACATCTTCTACATGCTCTAATAAATCTTTCGGGATCTCATCGTAGACCTCTATCAATCCTGCATTGACAATTCCCATGTCCATACCGGCTTGAATTCCGTGATACAAAAATGATGAGTGCATTGCCTCACGGACTTTATTGTTGCCTCTAAAAGAGAAAGAAACGTTACTCACTCCTCCACTTACCTTGGCGCCTGGTAAGTTTTCCTTAATCCATTTGGTCGCTTTGAAGAAATCCACCGCATAATTATTGTGCTCATCTATTCCTGTAGCCACAGGAAAAATATTCGGATCAAAAATGATATCCTCACGAGCGAAACCTACTACACCGACCAAGAGGTCATAGGATCTTTTGCAGATATCTATTCTCCGCTGATAAGTATCCGCTTGACCTGACTCATCGAATGCCATCACTACTACAGCGGCTCCATATTGCCTCACCAATCTTGCTTGCTTTAGAAATGGCTCTTCGCCTTCCTTCAAACTAATGGAATTCACCACTCCTTTGCCTTGCACACATTGTAATCCTGCTTCGATAATTTCCCACTTAGAAGAATCGATCATTACTGGAATTCTTGCAATCTCAGGTTCGGAAGCAATTAGATTTAGAAATCTCACCATGGCAGCTTTGCCATCCAACATTCCTTCGTCCATATTGACATCCAGAATCTGGGCTCCACCTCGCACTTGGTCCAGTGCTACTTCCAGTGCGGTATCGTAATTATCTTCTAATATTAAACGCTTGAAACGAGCTGAACCTGTTACATTGGTGCGTTCTCCAACGTTCACGAAATTAGTTTCGGATGTTATCAATAGCGGCTCTAGACCGGATAATGCTAACGGCTTTACATCATCAAAATTCATACTCATATTCAATAGTCGAGGCTTGCGAAAGCTTCTATTTGACGTGGTTGATATTTACTCGCGGCAGCAGCAATTGCTCTGATATGTTCAGGAGTCGTACCGCAGCATCCTCCCAAAATATTCACGAGGTTATCTTTTAGGTATTCCTCTATTTGATCGGCCATTTCTTCTGGCGTTTCATCATATTCTCCAAACTCATTAGGCAACCCTGCATTAGGGTGCGCACTCACTAAAAAATCGCTCTTATCTGAAAGTGTCTGTAAGTACGGACGCAATTGTTTGGCGCCAAGCGCACAGTTCAAACCAATGCTCAACAAGGGCATATGAGAAACAGAAATCAAAAATGCTTCTGTCGTTTGACCTGATAATGTTCTGCCGGATGCATCCGTGATCGTTCCAGAAACCATAATCGGAACTACAATATTCCTTTCCACCGCTACTTCGTCAATAGCCATTAAGGCAGCTTTGGCATTGAGGGTATCAAAAATCGTTTCAACTAATAGTAAATCAGCACCACCATCAAGAAGACCTTTTATTTGTTCGATGTAAGCTGTTTTCAAATCATTGAATGTGACAGCACGATAACCTGGATCATTGACATCTGGAGAGAGAGATGCGGTTCTATTGGTTGGCCCAATCGATCCAGCAACGAATCTGGGTTTATGTGGTTCTTTGGCAGTGAATTCATCCGCAACTTCTTTAGCAATTTTCGCACTTTGGAAGTTCAGTTCATAAGCCAAATGCTCTAGCTTATAATCAGCCTGAGCAATCGTAGTACTGCTAAAAGTATTGGTCTCAGCAATATCCGCTCCGGCAGCATAATAGGCCGCATGGATTTCCTTGATCACATCAGGTCGCGTAATTGATAACAAATCATTATTTCCCTTCAGGGAAGATTCATGATCCTTTAATTCCTCATTTCGGAAATCTTCCTCATCTAGCTTGTATCGCTGAATCATGGTACCCATGGCACCATCCAAAATCAATATTCTCTCTCGCGCAATATCTAGTAGCTTACTCATTAGCTTCTTTATTTAACACACTTAAAGGGAGAAAGGCACCGATTACGGATTCAATTATCTCTTCGAAACGCCATGCGAAACGATGGGATTTAGCACCGAAATTTTGATGGAAATCAAAACAGGTTGCCAAGGCATCCAAGGGCCCAGTCCCTCCGCCTTTCTCGATAAATGTGGCTGCAAATATACACGTCTATTCACATAATAAAAACGAATAACGATAGGTTCGACAAGAAGAATACTACTACATTTAGCCACTATGAAATTTGCTGCAATAGATATAGGCTCCAATGCGATGAGACTTCAAGTAACGAAGGTCATTGAATATGAAACATTGATCACCTTCAAAAAATTACAATACGTTCGATTTCCATTAAGACTTGGTCGGGATGTGTTTACCAACAATGAAATTAGCCCAGCTAACCAAGAGAAATTTGTAAAACTCATGGCGGCTTTTAAGAACTTGATTGATCTATATGAGGTAGATCACTACTTTGGGTGTGCCACTTCTGCCATGCGAGAATCTAAAAATGGAAAAGCACTCTGCGAACGTGTATTGAATGAATTAGCTCTAAAAATCAACATCATTAACGGATCGAAAGAAGCCGAAATGATTAACAAAGTGATCAGCTTAGATCTTGATGAGGCTACCTATTTGCATATAGATGTAGGTGGTGGCAGTACAGAACTCAACTTTTATTCACAGCAAAAGAAAGTAGCCTCCAAATCCTTTAAAATTGGTTCTGTGAGAAGACTCCAACAATTTGGTTCAACCAAAGTATGGAACGAAATGGAATCTTGGGTGAAAAATGAATTAAAAGGTCACAAAGGAAAGGTAACGGCTATCGGAACTGGGGGTAACATGAACAAAATCTATGAACTCTCACCAAGCGCTAGAAAACGTACCATCACGCTAGAAAACATCAATCGAGTTCAGGATTATCTTAGAAACCTCACGCTGGACGAAATGCTCAATAAACTGCAATTGAATCCAGATAGAGCCGATGTAATTGTGCCTGCTTCTGAGATCTATGTGCATGCTATGCGAGCAGCCAATGCAAAAAGAGCAATTGTCCCGGATGTAGGACTTAAGGATGGTATCAACTATCACTTATTTGAGAAGCACTATCCTAGTCGTGGGAAGGTCTTTGTGAAGAATAGTTAGCGTTCAAGTTAGTGGGTTGAGTACGAATTAAAGGTTGATAAGTGTAAAGGTTGCGATTTAAAATCTCATAATTTGCACACTTCAATAACTAGAAATCACAAATGGCAATCCTAGAAATGATCGGTTGGGCTGGAGCGGCTTCTCTTTTAATCGGATTTGTGCTCAACATATTCAATCGAATTACAGCCACTTCAGTTACTTACCTCACACTCAATCTTCTAGGATCAGTATTGCTTCTTTACAACGCCTATGAAAATGGAGCCTACCCTTTTGTAGTTGTCAACTTAATTTGGAGTTTGTTTTCCATTTATAAATTGAGTGAAAAGGCACTGGGCAAAGGATAATACTCTAAGCAGTAAGAATCTTGTAATCATCTCAATACATATCAAAAACCATATCTTTGGGTTATGGAGAAAGAGACTAATCTGGCTGTACTTATAGATGGTGATAACATTCCTTCAGCTAATGTGAAGGAAATGATGCAAGAGATTGCCAAGTATGGCAATCCTACAATCAAGAGAATCTATGGCGATTGGACTAAGCCAAATCTTTCCAAATGGAAAAATCTTCTCCTCGAAAACGCCATTACTCCAATACAGCAATACGCTTATACGACTGGTAAAAATGCGACCGATTCTGCGATGATTATCGATGCGATGGATATTCTGTACTCACAGAAAGTACAAGGATTCTGTTTGGTCTCAAGCGATAGTGATTTTACCAGACTGGCTACTCGCTTACGTGAGGCTGGCATGAAAGTGATAGGTATTGGTGAAAAGAAAACCCCTGACCCTTTCATAGTGGCATGTGACCGTTTCATCTACATTGAAATATTGAAGGAATCTGGAAAAAATGTACCGAAAGGCGAAAAACCACAGAACAAGTCTGAAGATGAGAAAATCACAGCCAAAGATATTCAACTTATCGCTTCTACTATCTCTGACTGTGCCGATGAGGACGGCTGGGCCTTCCTTGGCGATGTTGGAAGCCTGATACAGAAAAAGCGGCCAAACTTTGATGCTCGTAATTATGGTTTTCAAAAACTCACACCGATGGTCAAGTCAATCAAAGACTTTGAGATTGAACAGCGTGAAAATCAAAAGGGTGGAAAATTCAAACTGATCTATATCCGAAATAAGGAGTAATCGCTCTCTAGCAGAATTTGAATTTTCACTAAAATTATTTTATTAAAGGAGTTAGGTGGTGATAACACAAGACGGGATACCAATTTCGTAGTTGTACAGGAAACATGTACATTTGAGCTATGGAAGTAACGAGCTATACCAATTTTAGACAGCATCTCAAATCCTTTATGGATTCTGTTTTTCGTGACAGTACACCTCTTTATGTCACCAGAAGTAATGGAGAAGATATGGTCCTGATCTCCAAGGCTGACTATGAAAGCATGCAAGAGACACTATATCTATTGAGCAGCCCTGAGAATGCAAGAAGACTTAATGAAGGCATTCAGCAACTTCAAGAAGGTAAAACGATTAGTAAAACAATCGAAGACCTTACTTCATGAGAATTAGCTTCACTTTGAACGGCTGGGAGGACTATACATACTGGCAAAAAGTGGATAAGAAAATGATCAAAAGAATCAATGATCTCATGAAAGAATGTAGTCGAACACCATTTGATGGAATAGGTAAACCGGAGCGGCTGAAAAATAACCTCTCTAGTTGGTGGTCAAGGAGAATCAATCAAGAGCATCGACTTGTTTATAAGATTATAGAAGATGAAATCATCATCAATCAATGTAGAAAGCATTATTAGAAGTTTTGGTGGTACAAGGTTGACCTTATCTTTCTCTACTTACCAGATTGAAAAACCACCTTACTCTTCATCAAATAAACCATCGTGCCTATTGCGATAAGTAAGCCTCCTAATTCTCGCGTTCCTTCAATCCATGGTTTGGTTGCTTTCATTTGCCCCACTAAGTCTGACTTATTGAGTTGACCCAAAAACTCAATAAAGCTCGGAATGTAAGCCAACGCATACAAGGAGCAAATCACAATCAAAGTGATGATCAGCTGACTGAAATTCACTCGGCTCAGATAAATCTTCAATAGGGAGATAAGACTGACAGATCCATAAATCAAAATCCAAAGTAGCGGGTCACGATCATTATACTGGACAGCTGCAAACAGAAAAAACAGAATGAAAAGTGCGTAATGTATCGACCTTGATTTCATAAAAGCAATTTAGTCTTTATTGGATCAATCCGATAAAGGACTCAAAAAGTATCATCTTTGTATCTCAATAATTTCAAGCATGGGCACGATCAAAAATCAACAAGAAATTCTTCAAAAACTAAAGATTGAAAAACTAAATCCCATGCAGGAAGAAGCAGATTTAGCCATCTCTTCATCTAGTGAGGTTATTCTACTTTCTCCAACCGGAACAGGTAAAACCCTCGCTTTTCTCTTGCCCGTACTCAAGACAATTGATCCTGAGATTGAAGACATTCAGGTATTAATCATTGTGCCTTCAAGGGAGCTTGCCCTTCAGATAGAATCCGTGATCCGCGAAATGGGCACAGGCCATAAGGTCAATGCGATCTATGGGGGAAGAGCCGGAACAAAAGATAAAATAGAAATCAAACATCGTCCTGTGATTTTGATTGGAACTCCGGGTAGAATAGCCGATCACTTGCGCCGTGATAACTTCCAGACCAAAGAGATTAAAACGCTCATCTTAGATGAATTTGACAAATCGCTAGAAGTAGGTTTTGAATCAGAGATGAAGGAAATTTCACAAGCCATTCGTCCAGTGAAACGTAAAATTCTTACTTCTGCAACACCCGGAGTTGGCGTTCCGAAATTCGTTGGGATTTCGGATCCAACAGTTGTTAATTATCTCGATCAGGGCATTTCGAAACTTTCGATAAAACGAATTCTTTCTCCAGACAAGGACAAATTGCAAACTTTGGTTGATGCCCTTTCTCACCTGAGTAATCATCCTGAACCACAGCCTGGGATAATCTTCTGTAACTACAAAGACACCATTGAACGAGTGAGCGAATTTCTGACCAAGCACAAAATAAGTCACGGTTCATTCTATGGAGGAATGGAACAAAAAGATCGCGAGCGCTCTTTGATTCAATTCAGAAATGGAACGCATCAATTGCTCATAGCGACAGACTTGGCAGCTCGTGGTATTGATATTCCAGAGCTGAAATTCATTATACATTATCAACTTCCTCCTAGATTGGAGGAATTCACTCATAGGAACGGACGAACTGCAAGGATGAATAAATCCGGAGTAGCTTATCTGCTCATGTGGAATAAGGACGCTTTGCCAGACTTTATCAAAGAAGCACCGGAAATGAAACTCAAAAAGGCTGAAACACCTAAACCTTCTCCTTGGGTGACACTATTCGTATCTGGTGGAAGAAAGGATAAAATCTCCAAAGGAGATATTGCTGGGACATTCATCAAGCAAGCTAAACTCGAAAGCGATCAACTTGGAACGATTGAGATCAAACAAGATTGTGTTTTTGTAGCAGTGGCTTCTCATAGATACAAAGACGTCATCAGTGCCCTAGACAATACACGCATCAAAAAGAAAAAGGTAAGAATTTCGAAAATTTAGTTCGACCCAATAAATGAGCGTTTCGAAAAAATATCAATATGCAATCAATCTGGCATTGAGCTTTATTGATGAACATCTTGCCGAAGATTTAAGCTTGAAGAAGGTGGCTGAATCAGCTAACTATTCATCTTTTCATTTTCATCGAATATTCAAGGAAATTATTGGCGAGACACTCAAACAGTATATCAAAAGAAGAAGAGTTGAAAAGGCAGCTGCAGTATTGATTCGAAATCAAAACATCAGCATCTCGCAACTATCAAACAAGTTTGGATTTAATGGAAGCTCTTCATTTTCTCGAGCCTTCAAACAGTTTTATAACGTTTCGCCCAAGGAATTCAGAAATCAGAGCCAAGGAACCCTAAGTAAGATTTGTCATGAAGATCGCAAGAATGGTCAAGTAGAGTCAGTATTTGCGCCGTATGTTTACACTCGAAAAGATCAGAAAATTAGTAACATGAACGACAGTGTCAGTATCCGAAATCTCTCAGAAACTCACCTTGCATCAGTATCAATCATTGGAGTACAGAATATCCCAGAGGCATTCCAAACCTTGCTTCAATGGGCTGGTTCAAAAGGACTATTGCAAAACGATGACTATAAAGTGTTAATGGTTTATCATGATAGCTTCAAGGTAACAGCTCCAGATAAGGTAAGAATGAGCGCTAGTCTGAGATTGGAAAAGCCAGTGAGTCCTGAAGGAGAGATCAAATCAATAACGTTACCTCCTGGTAAACACATAGTTGGAACTTTTGAAATACCACCACAACTATTCGGACAATACTGGGAACAACTCTTTCTCTGGATGAAGGAGAATGGTTATAAAAAGGCTGATTCAGACCCTTTTGAGATTTATCATAACGACTTTAACAGGCACCCTAAAAAACTTTGCTTGGTGAATTTTTGTATCCCGATTCTTTAGAATAACATTCGCGCTGACCTCATTGAAGTGGATATATTCTAAATTGTCAGCATGAAAAAGCTGCTTTCAATACTATTTATAACCTCACTCTTTTGTAGTTGCCAACAATCAGAACCTAAGACTCCTGAATTTCTCCACGATGTATCTGGTGAAGTAAAGCCTTGGACGAGTGAATTGTTCGACTTGGAAGAAGAAGACTTCACTTTTGCGATTATCTCAGACCTTACCGGTGGAGAAAGATTGGGTGTCTACAGCGCTGCAGTTCAGCAACTCAACAGGCTTGATCCTGCTTTTGTGACGAGCGTAGGAGACTTGATTCAAGGGGGAACTTCTGATCTTGGACAATTAAAAAAGGAATGGGATTCGTTTGATGATCGGACGATGAAGCTTAACATGCCCTTCTTTCACGTTGGTGGAAACCATGATCTGACTAACCCAGTTATGCTCAAATACTGGCAAGAACGATTTGGGCCGCTCTACTATCACTTCGTGTATGAGAACGTATTGTTCCTCATGATGGACTCAGAAGACTATGGGGAGGCGCGCATGCAAGAAGTAAATGAGGCACGCAACATTGCTCAGAAGGTTATTCGCGGGGAGGTAGAAGGTAAATTCGCGGATACAGAATACGCCAAAATGCAGGAGAGTAAAGTCGGCGGTATCAGTCCTGAGCAGCAAAACTATTTCATGAATGTGCTCACGAGATATCCAAATGTGAAATGGACATTTGTCTTTATGCACAAGCCAGTATGGAAGCGAAATGACGAACTTGGCTTGAGTAATCTCGAAAAGACTCTTGAAAGTCGCCCTTACACTGTATTCAATGGTCACGAACATGCTTTCTCTCATAGAATCAGGAACAATAGAGACTACACCATCCTAGGCACAACTGGAGGCTGGCAAGACCCAGAAAAACCCAATGCTTTTGATCATATCACACTGGTGAGAATGGATTCCGTTCCAGTAATTACGCACCTGAAAATGGTGGGGATTTTGGATGAGAAGGGTGAGCTGCCACCGAATTCTGAGCAGGTTAAATAATGAATTTCTCCAGTTTCTGATTCTTTATTAAGCAAAGATTTAACTAGCTAAAGTTCCAAAGAAATACTTTTGATGAAGAATTAAATCTTTAAATAGAAAATTGGATGGCAACCTTTTGATTTGAGTGGGACGTATAGGTTTTAAACTGACTCGAATAAAAAGATGAAAAAATACAACCAGATCAAATTAACGTTGCAGAATTATATAAAAATTAGCTTTTTGCTCATTCTGATCCAGAGTTGCGGCAATGATGAAAATCTAATTACCAACCCAGAAACCAGCATAAGTTTCAATGTAAAAAAAACTAGCCCATCCTACGAAAACTCAACACCCGATCATTTTGAAACTAAAGTAAAAACCATCAAGGCCAAGGATGAAACATGGAGAGCGAACAAATATGCCGATCAGTATTCACTACACAGAAGTAAAGCTTATGAATTGGAATTGGCGAATGGGCGAATCATTCAATTCGAAATAGATCTACATATTCATGAGGAAGACACCAGTTTATTGGTCATAAATGAGGATAATTCTTGGCACTACGTTTCCAAAGAAATTGAAAGGAATCAATTACTTCTTGCCACTATCAATCTCACTTTCGATCAAGCCTATTGGTATTGGTTCAATTGTGAAAGTGATTGTCGTCTAGCGAAAATAACATCAATACAAGAAGCAGAAGTCAATGGAACCATTCAAAATTATATGACTATCAATTTTGAGGGAGATATTGGCAATGGATATGATCATGAGGGATATTATATGGGATATTACACAATAGAAAATGGCCAATTTGCTGATGTTCTACTCAATTAGGAATCACGACTACACTTCAGCTATCAAAGCAAAGAAATGTTAAAAACCAACAGAAGAAACTTCCTTACCAAAATGTTGACCCTTGCATCAACGCTTCCGTTTCTTAGTTTTCTTTCATGTGAAGAAAAAAGTAACTCAGTTATTCCAGAAGACAAAACTTGCGAAACATCAGAGGATATTTTAGGACCCTTTTATAGAGAAAATGCACCTGTTCGATCCAATCTGAATGTCAATAATCATTCAGGAGTCTCTTTGGTGTTGAGTGGCAAGGTCTTGACTAACGACTGTATCACACCAATTGAAGGAGCCAAAGTAGAAATATGGCATGCAAATGAAAGTGGAGAATATGACAACACTACTTCAGATTTTGCATTTAGAGCTACTGCATTCACCGATCAAAACGGAAATTATGAATTTAGTACCATCACTCCCGGACGCTATTTAAATGGAAATAACTACAGACCAAGCCACATTCACTTCTATGTCTCAGCGGCTGATCATGAAACTTTGGTGACCCAACTATATTTTCTCAATGATCCATTCATTAATTCCGATCCATGGGCGTCTGATGAATCCGCAAGTGATCGGATTATCCAACTACAAGAATCAAGGCCTGACAAATTCACAGGCATTTTTGATATTAAATTGAAATCGAATAGTTGAAATCTTTTTTTACTTCAGGCAACCTTTGGATGAATCCATTCCGTAAGGGGAATAAAAGGGCTTTAAGTAGTTCGAAAAAAAAACGATAATCAACCTTAAGGAAATGAAAACGATACAAAACATCTGTAATGCATCATTGC
>CAYGPP010000004.1:0-60463 GCA_964351885.1 uncultured Marinoscillum sp. | reverse complement strand
GTAGAATAAAAAGAAAAACCCAGACACTTTCCAAAAGTATTAATAAGGGGGGAGTTGAGTCAAAAATACAAGAACAATCTATTCCCGCAATAGATGCAGTGAAAGTGGAGATTCATGGATCTGACGGTAAAACGAAAATCTACGAATTTCAAAATACCACGCAAGCGAAAAAATTCTTGGAGGAATTTGACTTCAAAGGATTTCATGGATAGCGAAATCCACAAGTAAGAACAAAGGCCGCTTGAGAAACACCTGTTTCAAGCGGCTTTTTATTTTCGCCTTATTGCATTGGTGACATAAACTCCCAGTAGAATCCCGAAAATGCCAAGAGCATGCAGCCATGAAAGGGACTCACCATCACCGAATCCCCACAATACAGCTACTATCGGGAGAATATACGTTACTGAGGAAGTGAAAACCGGATCAGTTAGCCTCACAAGATTATTGAAAATAATCAATGCTGTTGCTGTCCCAACCACTCCTAGAATCACAATATATCCAGACGATATAAGAACTGCTCCATCACTAAAATGGCTCAGAAAATCGGTGAAAACTAAAAGGTGGATTCCTGCTATCGGGCCAACAAATAGTAAAGATATACTGGTGATTGTGAGGGAATCTAATTGTGACAAATGATACTTAATGATATTCAAATTGAGGGCGTACATCACAGTCGCCAAGATCACAGAGAAAGTATAGAAGTTCAATCGACCAAGGCCTCCATCTGCATTAGTTAATATCAACACTGTGGTACCAATAAATCCTATAGCCACTCCAATAAAAACACGTGGCGATTGCTTTTGCTGATAGATTAAGTAGCCCACGAGCATAGTTGATATTGGAGTCAAAGCATTGAGAACACCTGTGATAGAACTCTTCAATTGAGTCTGGGCTATTGCAAACAAAAAGGCGGGGATCAGGCTCCCTAGGAAGCCTATTGACAATAAGTATTTAATCTGCCCTCTCTTAACCCTACCAATCCGATTGATAGCTATCGGAAGCATGACAAGGAAAGCAGAAAAGATTCGTAGTGCCCCGACCTCTTGATAGTCCAAGGCGAGTAGGCCGCGCTTAATTAAAATAAAGGAACTCCCCCAAATTAATGATAGGATTATCAAAAGAATCCATGCTTTCAACGAAGGCTTTTGCTCCATTATTCAGCAATAAGCGAATGCGCTTGGAATACTTCAGGAATCTCATCCAAAGTTCTCATAAGTTCATCAAATGAAGCACTTTCAACCAGTTTTGTGCGGTACGGTTTGAAATTATGTACTCCTCTAAAGTAGTTGGTATAGTGCCTACGCATTTCAAATATCCCTTTCAATTCTCCCTTCCACTCAACTGAAAACTTTAGATGCTTTTTAGCCACGGAAACTCGCTCTTCAATAGTCGGCTTCTCTAGGTGCTCACCGGTGGCCATGTAGTGCTTTATCTCATTGAATATCCAAGGGTAGCCAATAGCTGCACGACCAATCATGATCCCGTCCACTCCGTATTTATCTCGGTACTCTACTGCCTTCTCTGGACTATCAATATCACCATTTCCAAATATGGGTATATGAATATCTGGGTGATTTTTCACTTCAGCAATCTTAGACCAATCTGCCTCCCCTTTATACATCTGCTTCCTTGTCCGCCCATGTATCGATAATGCTTGAATACCTACATCTTGTAATCTTTTAGCAACTTCTACAATCCGAATGGTACTGTCATCCCAGCCCAACCGGGTCTTAACTGTCACAGGTTTGCTTACTGCCTTGACTATCTCGTCAGTCATCGCTTGCATCTTTGGTAAATCCAAAAGAATTCCAGCTCCAGCTCCTTTACAAGCTACTTTCTTTACTGGACAACCATAATTAATATCAACAATCTCAGGATTAGCCTCCTCGGCGATTGCCGCTGCCTGACGCATCGAATCAATCTTATCTCCGAAGATCTGGATACCAATCGGACGCTCATAATCGTAAATATCCAATTTTTCAACACTCTTGGCAGCATCACGGATCAAACCCTCAGAAGAGATGAATTCCGTGAACATCAAATCTGCCCCATTCTCTTTACATACAGCTCTAAATGGAGGGTCACTAACATCCTCCATTGGGGCAAGTAATAATGGGAATTCACCAATTTCTAAGTTTCCTATTTTGACCACAGTTCAGTCTCTAATTTTGCAGTAAATTTAGGGCAAATATGAACAATACCCCTAACTCTCTAACCAACCCAAAGTCCATCCAGTCACCTGGAATACTTTTAATCACTTTAGCAGCATATGTAGTTGGAGGTCTTTTTGTTTTTTCGCTGTTAGCACAGGGTATAATAATGCTCATTTATGGATTCGATTTGGCAGGATTTATAGAATTAATGAACAACCCTGAAACCTTCAAAAACTCAAAGCTTGCTTTAATGCTAATGCAGGCAATCTCCTCAATCGGAGCGTTTATCCTTGTACCTTGGCTATTTATTAAGTTCAATCTTGGCAGTAACTTTTCAGAATACTTTAGGCTTCCTGATGAATCACTAAGGCCTACATTAATGGCAGTAGTCATTCTTTTTTGTTTTATGGTTGCCAATAGCATCGTGATCGAATGGAATCAGAATCTTGTAATGCCCGAGTTTCTTTCCTCATTCGAAAACTGGGCACAAGCAAAAGAAAACCAGCTCAGAGTATTGACAGAGTACCTCACCACATTCAGCGGCATACATGAATACCTAATCGGTCTCTTTGTTATTGCCTTAGTTCCTGCGGTTGGAGAAGAACTCCTTTTCAGGGGACTTATTCAGAGGTTATTCGGCAAACTAACTTCCAACCCTCATGTTGCTATTTGGATCTCTGCTATCATTTTTGGAATCTTCCACTTCCAATTTTATGGTGTTGTTCCGCGCATTTTCCTTGGAGCCCTCTTCGGATATCTATTTTATTGGTCAGGGTATTTGTCCCTTGCCATGGTAGGTCATTTTATCAATAATGCGCTCACATTAACATTAGTTTACTTTAGTCAAATCAAATTCTTAGATTACAACATCGCTGCAGAAGAGTCGTCACCACCGATTTACGTGATCATAATATTCTTTATAGCGGGAGGATTGTTGTTATATTTATTTAGAAACCTGTTTTCAATTAAAAATGCGTGATTGGCAAAGCGTCTATCAGGACTCAAGCGAACAGCGGGCAGAAATCGTAAAAGCCATTTTGGCTGACATGGACATGAATCCTGTACTAATGAACAAGCAGGACTCTGCCTATCGTTTTGGTTCATTTGAAGTCCTTGTGAGTCCCGATTTTGTACTGAAAGCTTTGAAAGTAATAAATGACGAAATCAAGTTTGGGTAAATTTTCAGAACTATATCAACGAATAGTCACCGCGATGGCAGGTGCAGCCTTAATCATCTCATCATTGGTAATGAGTGAATGGAGCTACTTTATAGTTTTCCTTGCTATTTCAATACTGGCTCAATGGGAGTTCTACAGATTGGTTCGTTTTCAAAACTATCTTCCAATAAGGTTACTAGGTGTGTTCATCGGTAGTATTCTATTTACTCTTTCATTCTTCGTAGCTAGAGGTTCCATTGATCCAAAATACTATTATGCATTGTTCCCGATTGCATCATTAATCTTCCTTGTGAAGCTTTACAAAAAGAATGACAACAATCCTTTCCTAAACATCGCACTCTTTTATTTGGGACTTACTTATGTGGCACTTCCATTCGCTCTGATGAATGTAGTGGTTCATTATCACGGGACTTATAACTACGAAATCCTTTTAGGGCTAATGCTAATTATTTGGGCGAGTGATACAGGAGCATACTTTGCCGGTGTGCGCTTCGGTAAACGAAAATTATTTGAACGCATCTCACCTAAGAAATCATGGGAAGGTTTCATTGGTGGCGCCATCACAGCTGTGGGATTTTCCATAATCATCAGTCGGTATAGTACGGGTTTAGCCCTATGGCAATGGGTGACGGTCTCATTGATCGTGGTAATAGCGGGTACTTATGGAGACCTTGTGGAGTCTATGTTCAAGAGAAGTATGCAGATCAAAGATTCAGGAACGTCTATTCCGGGTCACGGAGGGTTTTTGGATCGATTTGATAGTTTAATTTTAGCGGTACCATTCATTGTCGTTTTCCTTAAACTTTTTTAATAAATCGAGGCGAAAAACTTAGCTTTGCCGCCAAATAAACAACAACTCTAATTAACCCCAAATTAGTATATGGCGTACATTGAACCGGCTCCTATCAAGGATAAAAGCAATCCTTTTGAGTCAATGATGTCAAGATTTCACATTGCAGCACAACACCTCGGCCTTGATGATGAAATTTATAACGTTTTAAAATCTCCCACTAAGCAAGTAATCGTTACTCTTCCAGTCACTATGGATAATGGATCTATCCGTGTATTTGAAGGTTACCGGGTTATTCACTCCAATATTTTGGGTCCCTCTAAAGGAGGAATCAGGTATGATATGGATGTCAATCTGGATGAAGTCAAAGCACTAGCTGCTTGGATGACATGGAAGTGTGCGGTGGTAGATATTCCGTTCGGTGGAGCCAAAGGAGGCATTAAGTGCAATCCGAGAGAAATGTCAGCAGGCGAGATTGAGCGGCTTACTAGGTCATTCACTCAGTCCATGCTTGAAATCTTCGGTCCGGATCGTGATATTCCAGCTCCAGATATGGGAACAGGTCCTAGAGAAATGGCTTGGTTAATGGATCACTACTCGCGATCTCAAGGCATGACGATTAATTCTGTTGTTACGGGTAAACCCCTTGTTTTGGGTGGCTCACTAGGGCGAACAGAAGCAACAGGTAGGGGAGTGATGATTTCGGCTTTGGCCGCTATGGAAAAGCTAAAGATCAATCCTTTCAAAGCCACATGTGCAGTACAGGGATTTGGTAACGTTGGTTCGTGGGCTGCAATATTGCTAGCAGAACGGGGAGTCACAATAGTTTCTGTCTCTGACCTGTCTGGCGCTTACTACAATAAAGCTGGCATCAACATTCAAGAAGCAATTAATTTTCGAAATGAAAATAATGGTTCCCTTGAGGGGTTTTCAGGTGCGGAAAAAATTAGCCTTGAAGATTTATTACTTTTAGATGTGGATGTACTTGTGCCAGCTGCAATTGAGGATGTAATCACTGAGAAGAATGCACCAAAAATCAAGGCAAAACTAATTGTGGAAGGTGCTAACGGCCCTACATCTGCTAAGGCTGATGCCATTATTAATGCTAATGGAATCATGGCTGTTCCAGATATTCTAGCGAATGCAGGGGGGGTGACAGTCTCCTACTTTGAGTGGGTACAAAATAGGCTGGGGTACAAATGGACAGCAGAGCGTGTAAATAGACGGTCAGATAGAATAATGAAAACCGCATTCGACAAGGTATACCAAACTGCACTACAGTACGATGTATCCATGAGAATAGCAGCATATATAGTAGCCATCGACAAGGTGTCTAAAACCTACAAATACAGAGGAGGATTCTAATGAAAATTCATAAAGAAGGTATTAAGATTATTCCCATAGCAACGCTGATACTAGCAGTGCTCTATGCGGCATTATATTGGTTAATCCCATTCATGATAGTGCAGTTCATATTTGCTGCTGCTGCCATCGTGCTTTGGATATTGATTGTTCGGTTCTTTCGTAATCCTGACTTTACCATTGAGAAGAATGCCAATCAAATATTAGCGCCTGCCGATGGAAAAGTGGTAGTCATAGAAGAAACTATGGAAAATGAATACCTGAAGGAAAAGCGTATTCAGGTATCCATATTTATGTCTCCTCTCAATGTGCATGTGACACGTAGCCCGATTGAAGGTATTATTTCTTACTTCAAATACCATCCAGGCAAGTTTCTAGTCGCTTGGCACCCTAAATCAAGCACCGATAATGAAAGAACTTCTATCGGTTTAAAACTACCGACCGGTGTGGAAATTCTCATTCGTCAAGTCGCTGGTGCGGTGGCTCGTAGGATCTGCTTCTACAGCAAGGAGGGCGATTCAGCCGAGCAAGGTGAGCGTTTTGGCTTTATTCGATTTGGTAGCCGAATTGATTTATACCTACCTCTTGACGCGGATATTAAAGTCAAACTTGACGAAATATCCTTTGGTGGTAAAACAGTCATTGCGGAATTGAAATAATGAGGTTTTGGTAAAAACTGAGGTCCAACCAAGTTTAAAGACAACTTCTCAGTCTATTCTTTTGCAAAAATGAATATCAATATGATTTCAAATTTCGCAGGATTTTGGCTCAGAGCAGGAGCCTATTTTATTGACTATATCGTTCTGCAATTGATTCAATCAATCGTAGTTATACCTCTTTTAGGAGTGCTAGGCTATCGATTTGCTGAGAGTCCAGAATTGGATTGGTCAACTTTAGGTCAAGCTCAATCTCTTAGCCAATTGAATAATTTCTATTTTCAGATGGCCCCTCTTCTAATACTCGGTATGGTTATGTCTTTGCTTTACTATGCATTTATGGAATCAAGTAAATATCAAGGAACTCTCGGCAAATTGGCTCTTGGTATTCAAGTAACTGATCTCAATGGCGTAAGACTAAACTTCGGGCTAGCTCTGATTAGGAATTTTAGCAAGATCTTTTCAGCGCTTTTCTTGATGATAGGTTATATAATGGCAGGGATTACCTCTAGAAAGCAATGCCTACATGATCTAATAGCAAATACGCTCGTCATCAAGAAAGGCTAACTGCAAGTCGCTCTAAGTATTTTTGATCTATTTTATCGAACGTATCGAGCTCCGAACTATCAACATCCAAAACACCGATAACAACACCTTCAGAATCTTTGATCGGCACAACAATCTCTGATTTCGACTGAGTACTACAAGCAATGTGTCCCGGAAATGCATCCACATCTGGAACAACCTGAGACTGCCCCGTTTCCCAAGATGTACCGCATACACCCTTTCCTTTTTTGATACGCGTACAGGCTATTGGTCCTTGAAATGGGCCCAATACTAAATCTTCACCCTTCACAATATAAAATCCAATCCACAGATGCTTGAAAACTGTCATCAGCGCGGCACATACATTAGCCATGTTAGCAACCAGATCCTCCTCACCTGCTACTAATGCCTCAATTTGAGGTATCAGTGATTGATACTGAGCTTCCTTGCTTACTCCTGATGAAATACTAAGATGTTCTGCCATAATTATGAATTCAAAATTAGCTTTAAGCGATCCCCGTGAATGTCATCTTCAGTTAGAAGTTTACCCGATAAAATTGGTGACGCTATTCCTTCCATAAAAGAAATATCTGAGGTGAAAACGCGTGCTTCATCCCAAAGATTAGCATTAATAAACGATTGTAAAAGTCCCGCACCTCCTTCAACGATTACAGATTGAATCTGACGCAAATGTAGCGACTCTAGAATGGCATTAGGTGTGATTTTATCCAAATGGATATATTCAATATTCTTCTTGCTTTCCTTACCGCTCTCGGTAATACAGAGTGTCTTCACCTTCTGGTCAAAAAGATTCAATTCATTTGACAATTTCAGATCTCTATCTATCACAACTCTCATAGGATCATTACCACACCAATCTCTAACATTCAATTTTGGATTATCATGAAGTGCCGTATTGGTTCCTACCAAGATGGCATCCTCCTCAGCTCTCCATTGATGGACTAGCTGTCTTGAATAATTATTACTAATCCACTTACTGTCAAAATTCTTTCTGGCAATAAAACCATCAGAGGTCTGAGCCCATTTAAGAATCACAAATGGCCGATTACTTTCGATAGACTTAAAAAACCTTCTATTCAAGAGTCTCCCAGTTTCCTTCATTACTCCATCAGATATGTCGATTCCAGCCTCTCTCATTCGAGCTATTCCTCTTCCTAAAACTTTTGGATTGGGATCATGATTACAGATTACGACTTTCTTCACTTTACTCTTAATCAGCAAATCAGCGCATGGAGGTGTTTTACCAAAATGTGCACAGGGTTCTAATGTCACATAAACAGTACTAGCTGCCAATTGAGATTGATCTTTAACGGAATTGACCGCATTAAGCTCAGCATGAGACTCACCGAATTGGCGATGATAACCTTCCCCAATAATCTTCCCCTCATGCACGATAACACAACCAACCATCGGATTTGGACTCACCGAGCCAATTCCCATTTGGGCCAACTCGAGTGCTCTTCGCATATATCGTTCATCGGACATAATTGGTAACTTCGACGTGTGAATTTGAAAGTCCAGGTAATTTATAAAGAAACTGTAGGTCTTCTCTCTACTCTCTATGATTTGAGGGAAGCTGAAGCAATCTCCAACCGACTGTTTGAAGACCTATTAGGAGTCAATAAAATAACTCGACTCACATCTACGGATATTCTGTTTTCCAATAGGCAGTCTCAACTTTACAAAAATGCCATCGCGAGACTTTTGGATGGGGAGCCTCTTCAGTACATTATTGGATTTGCTGATTTCTATGGCCGGCAATACGCTGTAAATAGTGAAACACTTATCCCGCGAAATGAGACTGAAGAGTTGGTGGATTGGATTATCTCCAATCATAAGAGTCAAACGAATCTTAGTGTCTTGGATATTGGAACAGGTTCCGGCTGTATTGCCATTAGTTTAGCGCTTGGGATGAATCATTCCCGAGTTTCAGCTTGGGATATCTCTGCAGGAGCTATTTCATGCGCACAAGAAAATACAAATACACATAAATCAAAAGTCGAATTTCGATTGGTGGATATTCTGGAACAGGATAAAATCCCACCATTCGACATAATCGTTAGTAATCCGCCATACATACCGAATCGAGACAAAGAAGACATGCATGAGAATATATTGGCTCACGAGCCTATTTCTGCACTATTTGTGTCGGATGAAAATCCTTTGATCTTCTATGACAAAATTACTTCGCTCGCCAAAGAATCTTTGAGTCCGAATGGGAAACTATATTTTGAGATTCATGAAAATTTCGGAACACAAACCATAGACTTGATTTCAGATTATGGATTTCGAGATGTGATGATTAAAGAAGATTTGAATGACAAACATCGCATGATTTGCGCTACCAATCCTCAGTGATCATATATGGCGTACTAGCACAATTAATTGAAATTTCGCCTTCTTTCGACTTGCAGAGATATAGCATATTCTCCTTTACCTCTGCTGAGTCGAATCCTCTGTGCCGAATTGATGCTGCCTCTGAATCACTCCATACACCTAGCCCAGTGCTAGCAGGAAGCCACTTGCGGAATTCAGGAGATTTCTGAACAATTATTTTAGCCGATTCAGTGAATATCACGACCTCAAAAAAAGGATTCCACTTGGTTAAGGATTTTAGCAAAGTGGTCACATAGCGATCTTCCGTTAGAAGATTTACAGCCTTATGTCCCTGTCTTTCCAAGAAACCTAATCCAGCATCTAAAAAGTCACTCGTTTTTCCAGACAGAACTTTGACGGGCTGTTGTCCTTCCAGTTCCGCACACCATTGAGTAAGTTGATGTTCCTCCACCAATGCAACATCTACTTTGTGACCAGCTTCAAGATACTTTGCCAATGCGCTTTCACAGCACAAAACCGTAGGTGACCACTCCAGTAAACTGTGAAGTTGATCCCAAGGAAATAACTCTAGTTGGATGATCAAAAGAGCAGGTTCTTGCTGATCTCTTACAATATGATGTGAGGACATATCTTAAAGTTGTACTAAATTTAGTGAGGTCACAACTTAGTAGAGAAAACAAGCATGTTAAAATAAGGTTATAGATTCATGATGAAGTCCTCCACAGTTTTACTTGTATTGATCTTCCTTCTCACGAGCTGTATAGCCGAGAGAGATTTAATCATTGAATCGGATTACAGCTATCACGGAAAGTTTAAGAAATATGACACGTTCAATTTTCTGACGCTTAATGATACGGTGAATTTTAATGGCTTAAGCGATAGTATGATTAAGCATGAGATAGAGCGAAGATTGAACGCTCAGGGATATGAAAAATCAGATAAGCCTTCATTTTATGTAGCATATAAAGTCTATGGAAGCGACCTCACTTTCAGAGGGTATGATCAGATTGATCTGGATAGCTGGGAACAAAACTTTGCAGAGATAGCCGAAAATGAATCTACCCTTGAGTATCTAAAAGAAGCAAAATATGTCGACCGAGAATATAGATTGTCTGAGGGCACATTGCTTATTGACTTCATCGATCGAAAAACAAGTGGACTAATTTGGCAAGGATACGCAAGTGGGTTGTTTAGCAATCAATCTTATTTCAGTAAAGACATTCGATACTCAGTCAGAATGATTCTGAATGAGTACCGAGTCCTTGCCGCTAATTACAAGCGTTAGACCTAAAAGGTTAGATTAAGAGATAGCATGAAATTGGTGCCCGCTTGAGGGTAATAGTAATTCTCTCTAACCACGTAATCGCCAGCCGCATATCCGAAAGTATATCCATTTGAGGAATACATTTTGTTGAAAATATTATTGACCATTAACGACAATCCAATTTCTCTTATTGAAGTAGTAGAAAGCATTAAGTCAGCCTTGAAATCACTAAAAAAGTACGCTTCGATTTTTCTTTCTTCACTTGAAGTGTTGTCTATGAATTGCTCACCTACATATTTTCCGTAAAGGGTAAAACTCAAATAGTCAGTAGGTGAAAATCCAAGTTCTCCACCAGCAATGATCTCTGGAGAAAAAGCAATATCCGTGTCTTCAAACTGGGTATCAATGACATTAAATTCATCAAAAGCAGGTCCATAGTCATAAAGTATCTCGGAGTAATTTGAAATCTTGTTCCTACTGAATGTGATATTCCCACCAAGAGTCAGGAGTTCGTTAAAACGATATGCACCTGCTAATTCTACACCAGTTCTATAGCTATCTGGCACATTGATTCTAATTGAAGATCCAACATCATTGAGAGCGCCAGTAAGCACTAGCTGATTTCGGTAGTTCATGAGGTAATAGTTCGCCGAGAATGAATAATTTGATTGATTCTTACGGTAGCCAAATTCAAGATTTCTCAGGGTCTCTATCGAAGGAGTTTCTCCATTTGGGGCATCTACAAAATCCCCTCGTACCGGCTCTCGGTTACCTACGGCAAACGAAGCGTAAATATTTTCGTAACGGTTGAATGAATAGGTGGCTCCTACTTTTGGATTAAAAAACAGAAAGTCGCCACCTGTTTCAATAGCTCTCAAATCATTATCTATCCCTAATGTCTCGTACCCGATGGCTCTTATCTGAGCATCTGCATAAATCCCGATCTTACTGGTAATATCAAATTCTCCTTTTAGGAAAATATTGAAATCAGTTTTCAGTCCGTAGTTGTCGTAATAACGATCTCTGATCTGCGTATTTCCAGCATTTTGAGCCCAAATCACCTCACCAAAATGATCCCCATTATACTTGTTCCAGCCACCACCAAGCGTCATTCTTATGCCATTTGTCTCGTAATTTCCCGAAAAAGTGAACCCATAAAAATGATTATCCAGCCACCTTCTTCGAATAAAATCAGATGATCCCAGCGTATCGCTACCAATGATTACATTCTCCAATCCGTAATCGCTGTAGTCATCATCTTCTCTATACTGCTCAAAATAGCCTCGACCGTAGGTATAATGAAAAGCTCCAGTGAAACTCAACGCTGAAGAAAAAGCATGACTAAGATGAAGTTGGTAGTGGTCTTGTTGATAATTGTCCACCTCATTATCATACGTGTAGTAATTGAATGTCCTTCCATCATTGAGTAGGTTTTCCGCTTGCTCCGCAGAGTATCCGTTATTAGCAATGACTTCATTCATCCCGTCAATATCATTCTCCAGTCGAGCTTGGGGTGTCCCCCACCAAGATTGGTATGTGACCTCCTTGCCACCAAAAATCAGTGCCTTAATCACTGTCTTGTCTCCATAGTAACCTCCAGAAACAAAGTATGATTTCAAGTCCGCAGAAGCTCTGTCAATATATCCATCAGAAGTGATTTGAGATACTCGGCCTTGAAACGCGAATCGATCATTGATCAAACCAGTATTAACTTCAACTGTGTGTCTCCAGCTACTGAATGAACCAAAACTATTGTTGACTGTAGCATAAGCTTCTTGTGCTGGCATGTCCGTTTGCATATTTAATGAAGCTCCAAAAGCCGCAGCTCCGTTGGTAGATGTGCCTACACCTCGTTGGATCTGAATATTATCCACCGACGAGGCAAAGTCAGGCATATTGACCCAAAAAACTCCATGTGATTCAGAGTCATTAATTGGAATACCATTTACGGTGACATTAATCCGAGTTGGGTCACTTCCTCTTATTCTGATCCCTGTATAACCAATCCCATTTCCAGCATCTGAGGTAACGACCATAGAAGGCGTATATCTAAGAATAAATGGTAAATCTTGACCTACATTCCGCTCCTCAATATCCTTCGAACTCACATTGGAAAACGTAGTTGGTGATTTGCTAGTGGCGCGTGTGGCATACACAAATACTTCATCAGCCTTTAACACACTTTCTTTCAATGCAAATTGAACAACCAAATCTCCCTCAACAGTCAACCCCTGATCCAGGGTCTTATGTCCAACAAAAGAAGTGACTAAACTATAATCTCCTTTTTCAACATTTTCAAACTTAAACTTTCCGTCAATATCCGAAGATATAATCCGGTTAACTGGCTGGAGTCTAATCGTCGCTCCCATTAGTGGTTCGCCATTCTCAGATGACACAGTTCCACTCACATTATGCTGGGCATAGCCATGCATAATCAAGCCTAGCCAAAGCATAGGCACAATAAAAATTTTCATTTCGTCTTTAAGTAAATAATTCAACCATGCGGAAAGTGGGGAACTCCCCTACTGGTTTATCATACATCCCTACGCCGGTACTAACCGGATCAGGTCAATGGGTATGATCTCAGCCTGATAAGTGTCTTCTTGAAGTATTTCAAGTTCCGACACCCGTTAGGCACCCCTCATTGTTGCAATGATACTCGAAAACTACTTGCTGAAAAAATTATCGATCAAGGACTTTGCACAAGCTATGCGCATGTCTTCAATCCCTGACACGATTCCATAAGGCAACTGATTGTCAATCAAGTATTGCTCATAAATCTCAAAAAAGTGTTTCCTCATCTTAGGATGCTCTCGCTGCGAGTCAGGTCTCCAGATTAAATCAATATTACCAAGTAGGTAAAAATCGTATTCGCGTTTCGCTAGCTCCTCTTCTATCCATGAATCTGTTTTACCATACTTATGATCACTCCAAATCTTCATTACAACGAGATTCGTATCACAGAACAAGTACTCCTTGGCATACTCAGCCTTATCATCTTCCCAAATCATTTGGCCTTTGGCTATTTCCAGCAAGTCTTCCTGCTCATAAGCTTTACCCAGTCGATCTAGGTAAAATCGCGCATACTCTGGCACCCATTCGGTTTCATAAATACGGGCTAGATGTTGGCATATTTCACTTTTCCCAGTAGACTCTGGCCCTAGTATCGCAATTCGCTTTGTCATGATTTCATTAATGTTCTTTTCCAACTAAAATATCCCCACGTGGCAAGCACTGTAAATACTAGAAACTGGAACGCAGTAAATGGTAATCCTTTGTAGAAATACAAAGGAATCGAAATAAGGTCAGTGATGATCCATGCAATCCAATTTTCAAGCTTCTTCTTTGCCATCAACCACATACCTACCAATGCAAAAGAAGTTGTGGTGGCATCCCAGTTCGGAACATCACTATCTGTGAATGAAATTAGTACCCATCTGATTAATAAAAAGGATCCCCCCAAAAAGATCAAGCTAAAAACCCACTCGGATTTAATCATTTTAGTAATCGGAATTTGTGCCTTATCGCTATCAGTATTTGTCCAATTATACCAGCCATATACGCTCATCAAGAAATAATATCCGTTTATACCCATATCAGCATAGAGTTTATACTGAAGTGTGATATAGATATAAATCAATACCGAAATGATTCCTGTCGGGTAAACCAATATATTTTCTTGTTTGGAATACCAGACACTTAGCAGCCCGAAAAGTACCGCCACGGCCTCCAACCATGTAGTTTGGTAGAATTGCTCCAAGAGAAGCGAGAAGAATTCGTTCATACTCTAAAATTAATAATCACATTAAGTTTCGCAATCTCTATAAGACCCGTTAATTTTACTCGGCAAATAATAACAAATATTGTTTGCATGAATCTCGACGATAAATTCCTCTTTGAAGCACTCACCTATGATGATGTGCTTTTGCTTCCGGGTTACTCGGAAATTCTCCCAAGAGACACCAGTACAGCTACACAGCTAACACGCAACATTACGCTAAACATTCCGCTAGTATCCGCAGCTATGGATACTGTGACTGAATCGAGTTTAGCTATTGCGATGGCTTTAGAAGGTGGGTTGGGTTTCATTCACAAGAATATGACCGCCCAGCAGCAAGCTGCTCAGGTCAGAAAGGTGAAACGTTCTCAAAGTGGTATGATTCTAGACCCAATCACTCTTGCGCATGATAGTGTAGCCGGTGATGCAGAAAAAATTATGCGTGAGAATAAAATCGGTGGTATCCCCGTCATCGATGCGGACAAAAGACTTATAGGTATTATTACCAACAGAGATCTTAGGTTCCAAAAAAACATGAAACGCCCAATCAGTGAGATCATGACTTCTGAAAACTTAATTACTGCTGAGGTGGAAGTTGGTCTAAAAGAAGCAGAACAGATCTTACAAGAGTATAAAATCGAAAAGCTACCCATCATAGATAAAGATGGAAAGCTCACTGGGTTAATAACATATAAGGATATTCTTAAAAATAGAGATCGTCCTAATGCATGTAAAGACGAATACGGTCGATTGAGGGTAGGAGCCGCTGTAGGTGTCACTCCTGATATGATCGAAAGAATCCAAGCCCTAGTCATAGCCGGGGTAGATGTAGTGAGTATCGATACCGCTCATGGTCATTCCAAAGGAGTTATTGATGCAGCTAAGAGGGTGAAGAAGAGTTTCCCAGACCTAGAATTGATCGTAGGCAACATAGCCACTTATGATGCAGCTTTAGCACTGGCAGATGCTGGAGCAGATGCTGTGAAGGTGGGAGTTGGTCCTGGTAGTATCTGCACTACGCGCGTAGTAGCTGGAGTTGGTGTTCCACAGTTATCTGCCGTATATGAAGCAGCAAAAGCATTACGTGACAAAAACATCCCAATAATAGCAGACGGAGGAATACGGTTCTCGGGTGATTTGGTGAAAGCTTTAGCGGGCGGAGCAAGTAGTGTGATGATTGGATCATTGTTAGCCGGAACGGAAGAGGCTCCCGGAGAAATGATCATTTTTGAGGGGAGAAAGTTTAAGACCTATCGTGGAATGGGCTCTGTAGAGGCGATGGAAGACGGTTCTAAAGACAGGTACTTCCAAGACGCTGAAGATGACATCAAAAAGCTAGTTCCCGAAGGAATCGTTGGTCGAGTCCCATATAAAGGAATGGTCTCTGAGGTGCTATATCAATTGACTGGAGGTTTAAAAGCTGGCATGGGATACTGTGGTGCTGGAACCATCGACAAGCTTTTTGATGCCAAATTTGTGAAAATTTCTGCCGCTGGGTATGCAGAGAGCCATCCTCATGATATCACGATAACTCGTGAAGCTCCTAATTATAGCAGATAGCCAATATGTTAAAAAACATCAAAGCCATTCATGATTCCATGGATGGCTTTTTTATTGGAGCTAACACTCGTATTTTTACCATTATAGATGCTCTCAGTTAAACTCAAAATAAGACTACTTTTTTTAGCCGGCATCTTGTCTTGGTTGCTCTTCGCATTCTTTGACTTGTACCTCCTTTTTGTTGAGCAATACGAACTGAATGTAGACCTCTCGTCTATTTTACCTCAGGTGTTTCTAACCACCACCGTCCTTTGTACGCTCGGGTTTTATAGATATACCATTACCAAAGCCGATAGCGTCAATTTTATTGATCTACTATGGAAAGTATTCATCACCGGCCTAGCAACTACCATTGGCTCATTGCTGATCAGATTGTTTTTTTACATTTTTTCAAGAAGTACAATAAGTCAGAATCCATTCACGGTTAATTTCCTTTACGATGTTCTGATTGGTTTATTGAT
The DNA here is from genome assembly GCA_964351885.1 of uncultured Marinoscillum sp. Taxonomy (GTDB): domain Bacteria; phylum Bacteroidota; class Bacteroidia; order Cytophagales; family Cyclobacteriaceae; genus Marinoscillum. The sequence continues at coordinate 44,357 of CAYGPP010000004.1, read as the reverse complement.
CATCTATCTGGTCTCAACATTTGTAGTTTGGAAGAGACTCATTCTTTATCAGAAGTCAAAAAATCTAATTCAACTCTGGAGCTTTTTCGAATACGCATTACTTGCGAGTCTTATTTTTGACTTATTTGGAAACGAATTTTTAAGTGTCAATTTCAATACTGCTTTGATTTTTCTTGGCGGATTGGGATTGATTTTATCCTTCAATCTAAAATGGATTGCCTATCTCAATTTTAGGCAAAAGTGGAAAAGTATTCTTTTCATACTCCTTTCGGGAATCTATATCTACCATTTCATTCTCAATATTCTGAATTTTTCGGAGACAGGAGTTCTGCATATGGAGTTGATGAATCGGTCTTACTTCGTTGCGCTATTCGTGTTTATTCTGCTATATGCCGGCATTTCTATTTTGGTTACGCTCTTCAACCTCCCTACTTCCTCAGTTTTTGAACGCAAAATGCAGGAAGCAATTGATTTTCAAAAACTCAGTCAGTCAATTCCAGCCGGTCAAAGTGCAGAGCAGACCTATGATATTTTACTCGAGAGCTCTATGAGTGCTGTTTTCGCCGATGCTGCCTGGCTCGAAATGAGAGATCAATCGCCAGTTCTTATCACCAGAGGCATTACAGAAAGAGCTGTGAGCGAGATCCAAGGAAGTGTCAAACAAGAATCCGTGAAGAAAACGCTTGATTATCAATTCGGGAATGACTTCACGCCGAATAAAGTAATTGGTTCTCTCAATCATCCCGATTTCAAATCAATCTTGAGCATGCCATTGATGATGCAAGGTAAGCAAGTTGGGATTTTAGTATTGCTGCGGGAAGTATCAGATGCTTATAATCGGGAAATGGTCGAAATCATCACCACTTTTGTGAATCAAGCATGCGTCTCTATTGAAAATTTCCGTTTAATCGGGGAAGCTATTGAAACGGAACGCTACAAGGAGCAGTTAAAAATTGCCAAGAACGTTCAAAAAAGTCTACTCCCTGACACGCTCAAAAATGATTCTACATTCGAAATAGAAGCATACAGCATGGCAGCTGATGAAGTCGGAGGAGATTATTATGATATTCTTGAACCAATACCTGGCATATTCAATTTTATCATAGGTGATGTTTCTGGTAAAGGAACCTCCGCAGCATTCAACATGGCTCAAATGCGTGGGGTTTTTCACAGTCTCGGTCAAAAGGTAGCAAGTGCCTCTCAATTTATAACAGAAGCCAACAACGCGATAAGCAGATGTCTGGAGGGGAACTCTTTTATCACGGCTATTTACATTGTAATTGATACAAAACAACAACAATTTAGTTATGTACGAGCAGGACATTGTCCAGCCTTACTTTATCAATCTCAATCAAAAAGCATAAAAATTCTGGAGAAAGATGGACTGGGATTAGGCATACTAAGAAACTCAAGCTATGCTGATTACGTTAACGAAGAGACGGTGGCTTATCAGGCTGGAGATTTACTTCTTCTCTACACAGATGGAATCTCTGAGGCAAAAAATCCTAATAAAGAGCAATATGGGTCTGAAGGCTTACAAAGCTCACTGTTAAAACACATCGAACTACCTACTAATATTATTAAAGACAAGCTAATTGAAGACCTGGTGTCTTTTTTGGACGGCAATAAGCTAGACGATGACTACACTTTGACTCTTGTAAGATTTAAATAAAGAACATGATCAATATAGATTCAGACGTAAAAGATAATTATCAACTTATTAAAGTCGCTGGAGAGGTGGATGCCAGCACCTCAATTGAACTGGACAATTCGCTGAAATCAGCAGCTGAGATTGGTAGCGATATTCTTATTGATTTGACCGAACTAGATTATATATCGTCGGCTGGGTTAGGCGTTTTTATTTCTTATATCGAAGAGCTGAAGTCCAAAGGCGTTACTTTGGTAATATTTGGGTTACACCCTAAAGTTCTTGAAGTATTTGAGATTTTGGGGCTACAACATATTATGAATATCTCCAAAAACCTGGAGGACGCGGTTGCAAGAATTAATGAATAAGAAGCTCAACATAGCGTGCAGTAAAGAGAACCTTGTTGAAATACGAGATTTTGTTGGTAATCACTTGCTAGAGCAAAACCTCTCTGAGCTTGAGGTTCATAAAATTGTATTGGCAGTAGATGAAGTTTGTGCCAACTTGATTATCCACTCAAACAATTGTAATCCTTCTCATCAAATAGAAGTAATTGTGGAATTAGTCCCACATCATCAAGTCGTATTTATCATCAGAGATCAAGGGATTAGATTTAACCCATCGGTATACGCTGAGCCTTCTATGGATGAGATTATTTCTTCAGGGCGAAAAGGAGGCGTGGGCCTAATGTTAGTCAAAAGAATAATGGACAAAATAGAGTTCACAACGGAGAAGAATTACAATATTTGCACGCTTACAAAAAAGCTCAATTAAATGAAGCACGCTTGGCTATTGATGTTACTCCTGAGCTCTGGATGTGAGTTTTTCACGCCCAAAGAGACACAAGAGGAGGAACCTATTGCCAAAAGCATGACTAATTATCTCTACCTTTCTGATCTCGACGGTCTGTTTTCTTCCAACCTTACTTTTGAAGACAGCACCAAACTGGCTGAAAAGTATATTGAGGACTGGACACGTAAGCAGCTAATGATTTCCAAATCATCTGAAGCAGTAGATTTTAGTGAAGCAGAAATAGAGCGAAAGGTATTGGATTACCGCTATGCATTAATGGTTCATGCATTTGAAAAAAAATTCATAGAGAAAAATTTAAATCGCGAGGTAAATGAAGAAGCGATACTTACCTATTACGAGGAAAAACAAGACAACTTCCTTCTGCGTCAAAATATAGTAAAGTGTATTTTTGCAAAAATTCCACAGAGCGCCCCGAACATTAGACAGTTCCGACGGAACTTCAGAGAATATCCGAAAGGAAATTTGAGCAATTTGGAATCCTATGTTTCTCAGTTTTCGGTTAAATCCTATCTTGAAGATTCCACTTGGTTAATTTTTGATGAGCTAATCATGGGTACACCGTTGGAAAAGTTGGAGAGAAAAGACCAGTTCATTAGTAAGAATACGTATTCAGAAACAAATGATGACGACTACACTTATTTTATAAAAATCCTTGAATTTAAAATTTCTAACGAGATCTCACCGTTAGAATTCATTCGAGATGATATAAGTAACATCATTCTCAATAAAAGAAAAATTGCGCTTAAGAAGGAGTTAGAAGATCAAATCTATGAAGATGCCAAGCAGAAAAACCTATTTGAAATATATCGTTAAAGGACTCTTCCTTTTGCTTCCATTTCTGTCTTTCTCCCAATCCAACAGTTTGGTTATTGATAAAATAATAGCAAAAGTTGATAACTATATAGTCCTTCAGTCAGATTTAGAGAAGGCCTATCTTGATTATCTATCGAGAGGAGAGTTTAGGGAAGCCGATGCTAAGTGTGGTATTCTAGAGCAATTGGTCGTAAACAAAATGTTGCTTGCCAAGGCGGAAATTGATTCGGTGTATGTGGATGATGTAGAAGTATATAGCAATTTGAATCGTAGGGTTGATTATATGGTTTCTCAAATTGGATCCGAAGAGGAAATAGCAGAGTACTACGGAAAATCACTCGATGCAATCAAAGCAGAGCTTTTTGACGATATAAAAGACCAAATGACTGTACAGCGTATGCAAGGGGAAATCACGACTGGAATAAAAGTCTCCCCAGCTGAGGTCAAAAAGTTCTTCAATAAAATACCTATTGATAGCTTACCTTTTTTCTCGACTGAGGTAATGGTTGGTCAAATAGTTAAAAAACCCGCAGCGGGTAAATCACAAAAAGAGGCTGTAAAAAAGGAAATGTATGAGCTAAGAGGAAGAATTCTTAAAGGGGAGTCTTTTGCTTCTTTAGCACGACAGTATTCCGTTGATCCTGGATCAGCAGCTCGTGGTGGTGAGTTGCCTTTTTATAAACGAGGAGATCTCGCCCCTGAGTTTGAAGCGAGCGCGATGACCTTGGCGGAAAACGAATTGTCTATGCCAATCGAAACACAATTCGGATATCACCTGATTGAACTCCAACAAAAAAGAGGAAATACTTTTAAAACTCGCCATATCCTTATGACTCCAAAACCATCAGCCGATGACATTCTGAAGTCTGAGAAGTATCTGGATAGCCTTAGAACAGTGATTATCGCAGATAGCTTAACTTTTCAAGCAGCGGCCAAGGAGTATTCAGATGATCAATTGACCTCTTCAAATGGTGGTTTTTTCATGGACGATAGTGAATCAACAAGAGTCTCCGTAGAGCAGCTTGACCCGACCATGTTTTTCACGCTTGATACCATGACGATCGGTACCATAAGTAAACCAATAGAGTTCCAGCAACCTGACGGATCAACTGCTTTTCGGATTCTGTACTACAAAGAACGAATAGCACCACACGAAGCAAACCTCAAACAGGATTATCAAAAAATCGCGACTGCTACACTCAATAATAAGAGAAATAAGATTCTGTCCGATTGGTTTGAAAAGGCAAGAGAAGATGTCTTCATAGAAATCGACCCTGAATATCAAAACTGTAATCTTTTAGAATAAAGAAATCAATTTACATGTCTGACAACAAGAACGAAGTAGAACTGGCTAAATCACTATATACAGCTTATGAAAAGTTGGAGCGTGAAATTGGCAAGCAAGTCATTGGCCAAAAAGAGGTGGTTCGTCTCTTGATTATTTCTGTATTCTGTGGTGGTCACTCCTTGTTAGTTGGTGTTCCTGGCTTAGCTAAGACATTGTTGGTACACACCATATCTAATGCCCTTGGCTTGGACTTTAGTCGAATTCAGTTCACACCTGATTTGATGCCTTCTGATGTGCTCGGGGCAGATACGCTAGATCAAGATAGAAACCTTCGATTTATGAAAGGCCCCATCTTCTCCAATGTGGTATTGGCCGATGAGATTAATAGAACCCCTCCGAAAACGCAATCAGCGCTCTTAGAAGCGATGCAGGAGGGTGCTATTACCATTGGTGGTAATAACTATGTGCTAGACAAACCATTTTTTGTTTTAGCTACCCAAAATCCAATTGAACAGGAAGGAACCTATCCATTGCCCGAAGCTCAACTGGATCGTTTCATGTTCATGATCAAACTAAATTATCCTTCACTTAGTGAAGAATTGGAAATCATCAAGCAAACCACAGGGAGTGACTTGAAGAAGGCAGAAAAAGTTATTTCTAAGGATGAAATCCTCGCCTTTCAGCAACTCATCAAAAAAGTGCCGGTTGCAGATAATGTATTTGAATATATTGTGAATCTGGTTCACAAAACCAGACCGTTTGGTGAACATTCAAGTGAACTTAGTGATAATTATCTTGAATGGGGAGCAGGACCAAGAGCGAGTCAGTTTTTAGTGCTCGCGGCTAAATGTAATGCATTGCTCAAGGGCAAATATTCTCCAGATATTGAAGATGTGAAGGAAATCGCTCAACCAGTCTTAGTACACAGGATTGTGAAGAATTTCAAGGCAGAAGCAGAAGGAAAAACTGAAGAACAATTAATTAAAGACCTCCTCTAAATTCAAAATTGATGAAGGAATCTTAGATCATTTTCGGAAAAAAGACGAATGTCATTGATTTCATATTTCAGCATAGCAATACGCTCGATTCCCATTCCAAACGCAAATCCACTATATTCTTTAGAGTCAATACCACAGCTCTCTAACACATTAGGGTCAACCATTCCAGAACCCCCAATCTCTACCCATCCGGTGTGTTTACAGATTTTGCAGCCATCACCTTTACAAATAAAACAGCTAATGTCTATTTCAGCACTTGGCTCAGTAAAAGGAAAATAAGACGGCCTGAATCTTATATCAGTATCCTTACCAAAGAGTTCTTGTGCAAAATGATAGATGGTTTCTTTCAGGTCTTTAAATGAAACGGCTTTATCAACATAAAGCCCCTCAACTTGATTAAAAAAACAATGCGCTCTCGCAGAAATGGCCTCATTTCTATAAACTCTTCCCGGCATAATTGATCTAAACGGGGGTCTGCCCGATTCCATCAATCGTACTTGAACGTTAGAAGTATGTGTACGCAGAAGCGTATCAGGATTCTTCGCAATGAAGTAAGTGTCCTGCATTTCTCTGGCAGGATGGTTTTCTGGAAAGTTCAGTGCGGTAAAATTATGGAAATCATCCTCGATTTCAGGCCCCTCCTTTACGCTAAACCCTTGTCTTTCAAAGATCTGAATGATGCGATTTTTGATTGTTGTTAATGGATGAATAGATCCTCTTGACATTAATGGTGGTAGCGAAACGTCTAAGTCATTCTCCGCTTGATCATTGGTACTCGATTCGAGGGAATCAATTAACTCTTGAAACTTAGTTTGTACCGTCTGCTTAAAACTATTTAATACGCCTCCAAGAAGCCTTTTCTGGTCATTTGGTATACTCTTGAATTCGTCAAATAACGTGTTTATCACCCCTTTTCGACTTATGAAACGCAATCGAAATGACTCTAACTCTTCTTGACTTGAAGCTGTAGCACTGGAAACTTCCTTCAAATAACTCTCTATCTTCTCCTTCATCACTGGTATTTATTAGCGATCAAAGTTAGCAAACCTCTCAGTCATTAAGCCGATTTGGATACGTAAAGGTGTTTTTCGGGAGACTCATTTTTCTCTTGAATTGCTTTAGGTACTTTGGATAGTTTTCTTTCTAATATATAGAGTAATACCATGACAATACTTATTGTTACCAGAATCAAGACAGTATTGGACAAGAGCCCATTTAATGAAACCACGGTAACTAAAAACAACAAATTAATTCCCAATAAGAAAGAAGTAGTCTGTTTATCATTCAAGCCAAGGCGTTTAATCTCATGATGTAAATGATTCCTATCCGGATCTAAGGGGTTATTGCCATTCCAAAATCGAATAATAAAAACCCGAAGGGTATCGACAATAGGAATAATCAGTACACTTAATACCAAGGCTACAGGAGCGCCTAATTCAAACACAAATAAAGATTGATTGTAGGTTACATTCAAAAAATGAAATGAAAATGCTGCGATACTAAACCCCAGTATCATTGAGCCTGTATCCCCCATAAATATTTTTGCCGGCTGCCAATTAAAAAAAAGAAAAGCTAAAAGTGCTCCAACCAATGCTCCACATGCTACAGCATAAGTCATTTCCTCTGCCATATAGAACACAGAACCATAGAAAGTGAGGATAAATGCACTTATGGAAGCCGCCAATCCATCAATTCCATCTATTAGGTTAAAGCTGTTAGTGAGGCCTACGATTACAAAAACAGAAAGCATCAAATTGAACCACGCTGGCATTTCTTCAAAACCGGCTAGTCCATAAAGACCAGTAAGTTTTAATTCCGAAAACTGAACCATTAAAAAGGAAGCAAATACCTGAGCAAATAATTTATGTCTTGCAAGCAACCCAGATATATCATCTCGAAGACCCGTGACAAAAATGATCAGAAGTCCAAAAAGAAAGTACTTGATTATGCCTAAATCAGCTATGCTAACCGTAAGTAGCAATGCAAAGAAAAATCCCAACAGAATCGCAATTCCACCCAATACTGGTGTTGAAACACTATGGTTCTTTCTTGGGTCGGGATTATCCATCAAATCAATGGACTTACTCACCTTAATGATCAGTGGTAAGAGTAGAAAAGCAATAAAAAGAGAGGAAAGTACGGCTATTATGATCTGCATTGAGAATATCTAATCACTTAATAAATGTAATAATAGATATATATAATTAGATTATTCTTATAAAAACGATGAATGAAGAACTTCTATCGATCAATAGGCATTTTCGCTGCCTTTCATCATAGAAATCATTGTCAAGATAATTATTTTGAAATCAAGTACCAATGACCAGTTTTTGACATAGAAACGATCCAGTTTAACCCTCCCGCTCATATCACTAAAAACAGATGTTTCGCCTCTGAAACCTTTAGCTTGTGCCAGTCCCGTAATGCCAGGCTTTACCGCATGACGCTGAATGAATCGGTCAATCTTTGGTTGAAATTTTTCATTCAATTTAATTGGATGCGGTCTTGGACCTACAACTGACATATCACTTAAAAAAACATTAATAAACTGAGGCAACTCATCAATACTTGTTTTTCTTAAAATCGCGCCTACTTTAGTAATTCTAGGATCATTTTTTGTTGCTTGCTTTAAATCAGATTCCTTATTAAGTACCATTGTTCGAAATTTCAAACACAAAAAGGGGTGATTATCTCTACCATTACGTTCCTGCTTAAAAAAAATAGGTCCTGATGATTCCAATCGAATTAGGAGGGCAATGATCGGTATTAACCATGAGAAAATAAATATTATGACGAGAGAGGAGAAAATTACGTCAAATGCCCTTTTAATAAATTGATTGACTTGATTATCAAGCGGAATGGCACCTACATTAATTATTGGTATTTCACCGTATTTTTGAATGCTTAAATTTTTGTTGCCCAGTCTACTGAATTCAGAAATAATTTTAACCTTAATTAAATTATTCTCCGCATAATCAATGAGCTTCTTTATTTCATTATTATACAAATGAGGCAAACAACAAAAAATCACATCTATTGACTTATTGGCTACAACTTTTTGAAGCTCATTAACCGTACCCAAATATCGCCCTCGAGCCTCCAATGGATTATTATCAAAGTATCCTAGAAAACGATATCCAATTCCTTGATTGAACCTTAAATAACGTTCCAAATCTATAGCCAACTCTCCATAACCTACAATAACTACATTGCGAATATTGTAACCCTTTAACCGATAATATCTAATGAAATAGTGCCAACTTGACCTCCAAAGGACTAACAAAAAAGTAAAAATCAGATATGTAACAAAAAGATGCTGCCGCGAATAATAAAACGGCTTAGCAATAAACCACAGGGCGAAAACTATCGAAAGATTAATAACTAATCCAGTAAGTACTCTATTCAAATGATCAATCAATCGAAGTTCTCTATCCAACTTATGAAGATTAGTTGAATAGAAAATAATTAACCATGCTGCATTTAAAATTATTTGAAGAATGAAATAATTTTCATTTTCATAGAACAGAACACCAAATCGATTATAATTTGCTCCGATAATCCCAACATTAAGGCAGCAAATATCTGCTACTAAGAATAGTGCCGGGAAGTAATTTGAAAATCTATGTTGCGACATATCATAAAATATGAATAGCAAATATAAATATTATTCAATTACGTTTATTAATTAAAATATTTAAACCGAATAATATAATTTTCATAATTTACACCTTACAACATGAACGAAAGGATACATTCAATAATCAAAATATTTCTTATTCGTGCGATTTTGATTTTTATTTCATGGACCATTCTTTATCATGGTTTCCTATTGGAAAATGGCGTCATTAACAATTGGCTTACTGAAAAAGTCGTGATTGGAACAAAAATCGTATTGAATAGCATGGGTTACAATGCAGATCAAGGATGGTATAATGGATCCGCTCGTTCTATTTCAATAGATGGTCAACCAGTAGTTCTAGTAGCAGATGCTTGCAATGGTCTGGAATTGATAGCCCTATTTATTGGGTTTTTGTTAGCTTTTCCTGGACCATGGAAATACAAGCTTCTAGTTATTCCCATTGGGACGCTAGCAATATTCATATTGAATATTCTCAGGGAAATTGTACTGGCTTTGAACTACAAATATTTTCAAGAGACATTCGAATTCAACCATAAATATACCTACGTATTTATCGTTTACCTTGCCATTTTTATGATATGGAGATTTTGGCTTAATAGGTACTCTTCTGTTGGTAAGAATATTTCTAATGGTTAATACAAGAAAGGTTTTTGCTTCACTAATTCTCCTATCGATCATTATTTACGGTGTGCTAAAAATTTGGATTCTAAGGATGTACTCCGAGGGAGTAAAATTTATGTTAAAACTATTTGACATAGACTTAGAAGGGATATTGAATCTCCTTCGAGATCAAGCCAAAACTGTCGGTCATGAAGAACAACCAATAGGATGGTTAATTTATTACCCCAGCTATTTCCTTCTTCATATCGCCTTTATCCATGTTTTATTCCTAGACAACGTAAAAATTAGAAATTATCTTAAAGTGGGGTTGACAGCAGTTATAGGATTTTTAGTAATGCTTTGGATCATTTTTTCACTTTTAGACATGCATCACCTGTCTCATACCGTTCGAATTCAATTTCGTAAACTTTTCGGATTACCTTTCATTCTTCTGGCAATCGAGGGTGGCCGCATCATTTACTCCGATTTAATACGTTTGAGTAAAAAATAAAATCACCATTGAGACTTTTCAACACTCTCATAAACCGACTGTATCCCATATGCCAAATCAATTTTTGGTTCCCAACCTAGACTCCTAATCCTTGAACTATCCATCAATTTTCGAGGAGTTCCATCAGGCTTATCCGTGTTGAACACAATCTTCCCCTCGAATCCAATAATGTCTTGAACCATCAGTGCCAATGCCTTAATGGTTAAATCTTCACTGTAACCTACATTGATCGTTTGTCCATCGCTATAGTTTTCCATCAAGAACAAACATGCCTCCGCCAAGTCATCCACATGCAGAAATTCTCTTAGCGGACTTCCCGTTCCCCAAATCTCCACTTCACTTTGAGATGCTTCTTTCGCTTGATGAAACTTCCTAATCAAGGCAGGCAAGACATGGGAGTTATTCAAATCATAATTATCATTGGGGCCATACAAGTTGGTGGGCATGGCACTAATGAAATCCACCCCATATTGATCTCTGTACGTCTCACACAATTTGATCCCTGCAATTTTAGCGATGGCATAAGGCTCATTGGTTGATTCTAACGTTCCTGTGAGTAAACTATCTTCTCGGATAGGCTGGTCAGCCATCTTGGGATAAATACACGAACTTCCTAGAAATAACAATTTTTTAACACCCCGTTCATAGGCTGCGTGGATCACGTTGGCCTCCATCATGAGATTTTCATAGAGAAAGGCTCCACGATAAACATTGTTGGCATGAATCCCTCCAACCTTCGCGGCTGCTAAAAAAACATATTCCGGTTGTTCTTCCCCAAAAAATGAGTTTACGGGTTGTTGGTCCACGAGATTTAACTCTTGGGAGGTCCGACAAACGAGGTTGGTATAACCTTGTTTTTCCAGCAGTCTAACAATCGCCGAACCCACCATCCCTCGATGGCCAGCGATGTATATTTTTGATGATTTGTTCATTGTTTAGGTATTGGTGTGATTATAATAATGTTGAAGATGAATGTGAGGTAAATAAGAAAGTTCACATGGACTATGACTATTGACATTGACAATGACCTACTTGAATATGACTATTTACAGTTAACGATTGACTTGATTGAAGTCCTGATTTCATGCGTACCAAAGGACAAAAACCTACAGTATATAGTCATCGTAATCGTCAAAAGTCAACTGTCAACTGTCAACTGTCAAACCTATTCCGCTTGCTTCAAAATATCATGCCCCCCTTCTAGCAGGTACTTATCTCGCTCAAACAGCTTTAAGTCACTCTCCATCATTTCTTGCACCAAGGCCGCTAGATCATACTCAGGCTCCCAACCCAACTTTTCCTTCGCCTTAGTAGGATCGCCGATCAATAAATCCACTTCAGTTGGTCTAAAGTACTTCGGATCTATTTTGATCACTTCCTGACCAGACTTGAAAGCATATGCAGCATTGGAGGAACTCAGAACCGTCCCCACTTCTTCTACGCCCTCTCCTTGGAATGCTAATTCAACACCCACTTCACTAAATGCCATTCGCATAAAATCTCGAATTGGAGTAGTAATCCCAGTGGCAAGCACATAATCTTCAGGTTGATCTTGCTGAAGCATTAACCACATCCCTTTTACATAATCCTTCGCGTGTCCCCAGTCTCTCTTAGAGTCAAGATTACCCATGTAGACAGTTTTCTGAAGACCCATAGCCATTTTAGCCACTGCTCTCGTGATTTTTCTCGTAACAAAGGTCTCTCCGCGTAAAGGCGATTCATGATTAAAGAGTATGCCATTACATGCATACATATTGTATGCTTCTCTATAATTTACCGTGATCCAATAGGCGTACATTTTAGCTACGGCATAAGGTGAACGAGGATAAAAAGGTGTTGATTCTTTTTGGGGAACTTCTTGAACTAGACCGTACAATTCAGAAGTCGACGCCTGGTAGATTCTTGTTTTTTCAGTTAAACCAAGTAAGCGCACTGCTTCTAATAGCCTCAATGTCCCTATTCCATCTACATTGGCAACATATTCAGGGGTGTCAAAACTCACTCTTACATGGGACATTGCTCCCAAATTATAAATCTCATCTGGTTGAATCTCTTGAATCAAACGAGTCAGATTCATCGAATCTGTCAAATCACCAAAATGCAAAAACATTTTTGCTCCCTTATTATGAGGGTCTTGGTATAAATGGTCAATTCTGTCTGTATTAAATAATGAGGACCTCCTCTTTATACCATGAACTTCATACCCTTTATCTAATAATAATTCTGCTAAATAAGCTCCGTCTTGTCCCGTAATGCCTGTAACTAATGCTTTTTTCATTTAATTATCTGAATTTTGAACTTTCTCACATAAACGGAGATAATATCTTTTATTCTCTCAATAATGTCAATTTGGCTTTTCCCCGTTCCGAAAAATTCCTTTAAGAAAGAGCCAGCAAAAGTAAGTATTTGTTAGTAAGTATCTCAGAAAAAGTCTCTTTGGCTCAAGCAAAAGTCGATATAACCATTCTAGTCCTAATCTTCTCATCAAAAGAGGTGCTCTAGAATCAATGCCTGCATAAAGCAGAAAAGCTCCTCCTACTCCATACATTGGAGCAGTGACCCTCTCTTTCATATGAAACATCCAGTATTCTTGTTTCGGGCAACCCAATCCCACCAAAATAATATCTGGATCAAATTCGTTAATAATTTGAGATTGCTTTTCAAATTCAAATTTCTCGATTGGTTTAAAAGGGGGTGAATACATTTGAAAAGCAACATTCACTTGTTCCAACTTAAGAGCAATCTTATCTAATACTTCCATCGTGGACCCAACAAAAAACACTCTGTATTTTTTGATTCTTGCCTCTTCGATCAACGAAAAAATAATATCATTCCCAGCAATACGTTCTTGTTTTGCCTTATGAAAAAAATTCAGCGCGAATAGTGCTGGAACACCATCTGGTAAAATAAAATTGGCTTGATTTAAAACTTTCTGAAAATGCTTAGAGTGATGATACTCATGAATCATATGCGAATTCAAAAAACAACTATACCCCTTTTGCTCTAAAGAATTTTTAATATAATCCTCATAATTTCCAAGGGTCAAATTTATTTTAAACAGACGCTTATGTTGCATTCGACAAACTATCAATGTAATTCATAAAAATAACTACCTAATCTATTCTAACCATCTCATTGATAAGTAGAGATAAATCATACAGCTTCAAATAACTTTTGAAAATTTCTTAAATAATTTTCAACATTATAATGCTTCAAATACATTTCTCTTCCTCTCAAACCAAAGTTGACCATTAACTTTCTATCTTTCAACAACCAAATTAGCTTTTCTTCTAGTTCTTTAGAATTTCCATATTCATAAATAAAGCCATTCATTCCGTCTTTGACTATTGATGGAGCGGCTCTCCAATTGGAAGCAACAACTGGAAGGGCAAACTGCATCGCCTCAATAATTACGTTTCCAAAAGATTCATTTTCATAATAGGAAGGGAAACAAAATAAATCTGCCTTCACAAATTGTTCCCATTTATCCTTGCCAGTGAGTAAGCCTAGATATATTGTGTTATCAGCAAGATTCGCATTTTCAATCTGACGGAAAAATTCAATTTCAGTATTGGCGTCATGAAAAACACCTACAAATGCTAATTCAAATCCTATTTTTTGTTTTTTGAGCTCAGCAGCTGCGGCGAGCAAATCAAAAATGCCCTTGTCCTGAACCATACTCCCGACATAAAGTATTTTGGGAATCAATGATGTAGATCTAGCGAAAGGAAGATGCTCTTGCGCATAATCTTCCATGCCGTTCGGTATTATCATATCCTTTTTAGATGAGAGGAAAGCTCCATCATTTGGATTCAGCTCTGATAGACTTATAGCAATATCAGGTTGATGATATGCTAACCTGAAAAGAAACTTCTCAATCTTTCCTAACTGAGGATATTTTAAGGAAAGTCCCGCTGACCTGAAATGAAAAATAATTTTGGTAAAAATAAATCTTAAGGGAATTAAAATAAGGAAGTCCCTATAAAGAGGAACCAGTCCGCTGCCTCCAGGCATGTAATACATAACCTTCACTTGGTGAATTAATCTGTGATATAAACAGTTAAATATTACTGGGAATACTTTTAAAACCTTTAAAAAAGAGGTTCGCCCAATTTCTTCTTGTGATTTGGAGAAGTCTAGTCGAACATGATATAGACACACTCCATGGTAATTACCATCCAGCATCCTTTTGGTGGAAATTGCTTGACCATGAAAAGGTGGTGGTGTTTGGCCTACTATCAATATCTTTTTCATTCCTTAGTCTCAATTTTTTGCTCCTGAGCTTCTGAATCCTTTTCATCATGCTGCAACAGCAGATAAACTAATAAAAATACGATCGACAAATTTTGAAATTGGAATAGCATGGAATTGCTTATTCCAATAGTTAAAATTGCAAACAATAATGGAAGTTTAGATATATGAACCCGAGTCATTAAATAGGATAGAGCCATAAATATCAAAATATAAAAAATAATTCCTCCTTCAATAAACAACCTAAAAAATGCATTGTGAGGATTAGTATAAATCCCATGCCACACGGCGACAGGAAAACTATTTACATTACCGAATCCCCAAATCAAATTTTCAAAAGGTTTTTCAAAAATCGCATTGAGCATTGTCGTCCACAAATGAGCTCTCCCTGTTAATGCAAAGTCAATGAACGCAAATAATTGATCGTGATTTCCATCCATTTTTAATAAAAAGGGAAAGAAAAATGCCATAAAGATTAAAGCAAGGACGAATACTAAAAATATTTTGAATCTGAACAGCGATTTGATGAAGTACGAGCCAGAATAAACAATAACTAAAAGATATGGAGTGGATCGAAAAGTGAAAAAAGCTAAAAGTCCAGCGTAAAGCGCAACCCATTTCCACCTAGGATCAACCTTGAACATTAGATTCATCAAAAGTATGATTGTAGCGTAAGCATCTAACCATGCTGTTGAGCCAAAAAAACCTACTAATGTCTGAAATTGGAAACCCAAAATATTTATTGGAAACCAGTTAAGCTCTCTTCCTATTCCCAAGATTCCAAAATAGACCAAAAATGAAAGTAGTGAATATATTATAAAAGTCGAGTTTAATACTTTTATAATCCTTTTTAGGGGAAAGTTTATCCACGAAAAAAGGAAAATCAAATTCAATAAAAAAGCAAAAAAGGCATAACTAATAAAGACTTTTTGCCAGTAAAAAAGCATGATAATGATTAAAGAGATGTATAAAGCGGATAAAAAATAGAGCCCTCGATAAACCCGTTGATCCCAACTAAAAACACTTAGGAAGATAATAAACGTCAAACCCATAATAATCAGACATACTATATAAAAAGCATTATCTGAGACATTCTGGATATAACCTCCAAGAAAAGACAACAATATTGTCACATAAAGTAACCATTGAACCCTATCTAATTGAAGACTACTCATTAAATCTGAGCTATATCCACCCCTTGAGATGCGTATACTTTATAAATGTTCTGGTACGACTGCTGTAACCACTCATCACGATAAGCCACCACTTTAGCTTCAGGGTATAATTTACTTAATGTGAGTAAAGCTGTAGAAACAAATCCTGATACACTCACAACCCGCATATCACTCCCTATAAGTTCCAACTCCACAGGTAAATCCACCTGCACAATTTGTATATTAGGTAAGCTAGCAACCGCATCTAGTGTTGATTGCTTCTCTCCTCGATGAGGAAAATACAAGTATGATTCAAGTGGGGCCTTAGAAACAATGCTTTCAATCATTTGAATATACTGTTCTAATCTGTAAAATTTCATTTCGACAAATTTAGCACCAATAATGATAGCTACTGGATGCTTAGTTTCAAACGATTTTTGATATTTCCTTAATTCAACCAATTCATTCTGAACTATCTCCAACTGGTCACTATTTGATAACTCAAACATTGTAAAAATATTTATTGAGATTCTGTTAATATAACTAAGCCCATAAAACCTTAAAATCATCGTGCGAATCCATAAATCAAATTGCCCAACTTTTGGAAATTCTCCTTTGAGGAGGTAGTTCGAATACATATCAATGGTTGCAGCCCCATCATCTAAAAGAAATAAATTTTCATGACTCAAATTCATCGGATATAAAAGGAAATTAGTCATTCTCATATCGCCAAAATATATCCCTTCTATATGCCATTTCGATTTTTTAAACATTCTTATCATCCAGAAATGTCTAAAAGTTTGAAAAATGGTGAATGACTTGATTATCACAACATGATCCCAAACTTGTTTGGCAACTATTTTCTCCATCTGTTTTGCACCAGAACCAGAGCGCTCATAAGAGATGATTAACCAATTATTTGTGGTCTCAAAGTAGGATTTAGCCTCATTCGCATTCAAAAGCTGTAGCGGAGATTTTACCAAAAACAAATTTATTTTTTTCAATGACGAAATTTTAGCCATGGCAGAGGATGAGATTTTTGAGCCGTGAAAAATGTGAAAATCATCAAAAGGAACATAGAAAAGGTCGTTGCAATAGCCACTCCAATTGCTCCGTAAAGCTGAATTAAAAAATAATTGGCTACTATGTTTACGATTGCTGCAATAAATGTTGCCATCGAAATTATCCAAGTTCTTTGGTAATAGAATAGGACCATGGAAAATAGTTTATAAGCGCCAAGAAAAAAATAAGCAAATGCAATCCAAGGAATATATTTTGCACTTTCTAGATATTCAGTCTTAAAGAATTTGAAAAAATAAGGACCAAGAAAAGCAACGCCAAAAGCGGTTAGGAGAAGGAAAATTAGAAATAGTCTTGATTGTTTAACTATTTCAAAATCATTAATTCTATCTCCAATACTCAGCCTACTAAAAAAAAATGGCTGTAGCGCATCGGACATAGCTGCCTGTAATACCATAATTACCATACCGATCTGATAACCGGCACTATATATTCCCAATTCACTTTTTCCAAGAAAATGATCGACGAAAAATACATCAGATTTATTGATAATAAAACCTGAAATATTATGAACGATCAGGGGAGCTCCAAGATAAAATAATTTGTACCCTTTTTTTAAACTAACAGACTGAATATTTATTCTCTTTCTTATGACTAAAAAGTACCCCAAAACTCCCGCTGATGCTAGTCCAAATAAATACCCATACAGCCTTCCGTAAAAGCTGAATGAAAATAAAGCGATAAGTATAACAGAAACTAATAAATTAATAGCGGTACCAGAAATTTGGATGCTTCCATATATTAATGGCTGCTCTTCATTTCTAGCCAACATCAACGCTACTTGGCTTACAAATAAGGACAAAGCCATTACAGAAACCAATAACACCCAAAATGGACTTACCTCTAACCAACTTGACAAATCATCTAAAAATATAACAGATAAAATAAGCAAGGCAAGAATAAAGATTAAGGGAAAAATCCATGACGAAGACAGATACTCTGTAAACTCAGACTTTCTATCATGAAAATATATTTGTAATATATTATGAACCCCTAGAGGCACAATCAAGCCGATAACAGACACCAATGTTGTGTAAAAGTAGGCTCTGCCGTATTCCTCAGGGGTTAAATACCACAACATTACAGGTAAGAGCAAAAAAGGAACTAAGCCATTGAGAATGGTGCTCAACATGTAAACACTCATTTTTTTTACTAAGTCAAAAGAGAAGAGATGGGATAGCCTTTGCGCCATTAGTGGAATTTCTGTTCTCCTTTTAAACGAAAATAATGCTCTAAGTCCCGGTACTTAAAAACTTTTCCTGGATTCCCTCCCACAATTGCCCCTGTGGGGATATTTCCTGAAACCACAGCCCCTGCTTGAACAATAGACCCCTCACTCAAAATAGTTCCGGGTAGTAAAATGACATTTGATCCTAACCAAACATTATCTTGTATGATGACTTCTTTGATCACAAATGTGTCATCATAAGGTATAGCTTTTCCTTGATCATAATTATGATTCTCCGTGAAAATCAAACAACCTGTCCCTGAATGAAAATTATCACCAATTAACAATTTACCCTTACCAATAACCTTCAATCCATTAAAATGAACATTGCAACCTATTTCTGTTACTCTTGTAACTGCTGAATATCCATTGACATATAATCTTCCTCGAACCTTTTTGGCCTTTCTTTTAACCAGATAAGTAAATAAAGCTCTTTTGAAAACTCTAACTATATTTTTGCCCCGTTCTACCAAAACTCAAAATTCATCATTAACAAAATCTTATTTTCAAAAGGTGGAATCCTAAAAATATTTGCTAATCTCTAGCCTGACCCAATCAGGGTTAAAGGTTTTTTACTGTGCCTAATTCTCAAAATTTTATTTTATGAATATCATCATTCGCCTTTTTGAAATCCTCCGGTTTACCAATATCTAACCAATAACCAACAAACGGAAAAGAAGTAATTTTCATGTTCCTTACAATTAGTTCTTCCATCAAATCCGTAGCATTATAAAAGGAAGCCTTTGGGACAATATTCAATACACTCTTCTTTATGAGATAAATTCCCCCGTTGGAATAGTAGGTGTACGTTGGTTTCTCGGTAAACGAAAGAATTTCATTCTTATCATTGGCTTCAAGTACCGCATATGGTATATCAACATAATATGGTATCGTTACAACACTCATATCTGAGTTTGTGGAAATAAAAAAATTAAAAAATTCTTCATAATCCAGATTGGTCAGCAAATCAGAATTCGTTAGTAAAATATAATCATGCCTAAATTCAGATATCTTTGAGATCGCTCCAATAGTTCCCAAAGGCTCTATTTCTCTGACATATTCAATTTTTGAATTCCGGCTTTTCCCATCTTGGAAATAATTCTCGATTTGATCCCCAAGATATCTAATAGATAACCAAAAATCATCCACTCCAAAACTAAGCAGTCTTTCAATATTGTGTTCCAATATTGGCTTATCACCAACTCGCAATAGCGGCTTGGGAATCGTGTCTGTATGCGGTCGCAATCTTTCTCCACGACCACCAGCCATGATCATGGCATCCACGGGCAAATACGATTTCTGTAGCCTAAAGTTAATGACATTGCAAACAACATGTTCGGCATCCACGACTGGGATCACTTTGTAGTTTTTATTTCTGTATGCTATAATCTGCTCAATAGTATAGTCCGTTTTCAGAATGAAATGTGGATCGTCTTGAATAAACGCTTCCACAAAAGCATCTATGGATAAATCATTAATGAGTCCTCTCCTAACATCCCCATCTGTAAGACTGCCCAAAAGCACTCCTTTTTCATTAACAATGAACAAAATAGCATCCTCTGCCAAAAAATTAAGTCTTGCTAACGCTTCTTTAATAGGTGCTCCTGATTGAATCAAATGTTCTTGATAACTACGCATATTTTATGTTTTCTACAATTTTCATGGCCGTATCTTTAGTTTTATAAACGTTGACACCATTATAATTTCCCAATACCCCAATCTTATCAATGGCCTTTGATATTTCTTTAGCATCAAAAGGCACATCTATTACATTATTGCTTCTTAATCTGCCCGATTGTCTTTCTCCAATGTTAATTACATATTTGTTGAATGATGCAGCCTCAAGAATTCCACTAGATGTATTCCCAAGTAGAAATGCAGCGTTTTTCATAGCAGCGAAGTAATTTAACTTTCCAAAAGTATCAACTAGAGTTACAGATTTAGAATATCTACTTTTTAGATTCTGAGCCATATCAATAAAATATCCTCCCATCGTATCTGCATTTGAAAGGGTTATGACTATGTGAAATTTACCTAACATATTTTGTATCGCAAGTTCTGCCTGCTGACTAAAAAATTCGTTCCTGTCACTCGAAACTGTCTCCGGATGAAACGTTACAAGTACAAATTTTTCATTCGGGATCATAAAGGCTTCTCGAACCTCTTCCCAGGATGGTAGTTCCAATAAATCCAAACCGTCCAGACTTAAAGATCCCACCACATGCACATTATCGCTACCATTTAGTAGTCCATTTAATCTGTCCTTAAAAACTTGATTAGCAACAAAATGAATCGAGCTTGCAAGGCTAATTTGATGTCGGTAAATATTATCTATTGCACCTTCTGTAGTTTCTCCACCATGAATATGGGCAAATTTCATTTCGAAGGGTAAAGCAGCTTGCACTGCCGCCGACATTTCAAATCTATCACCTAGTGCGAAAATAAGATCAAAAGTATTCTCGCCCCAGAATTGTGCAAAATCTTGGGACAATTCACCATAGTAATTGGCAATATGAAAGGGTTGATCTCCTTGTATTTCCCGTGGCAAAACATGAATATGGCCATAATTATCATCAAGAACTTGTTGAGCTGTATATCCAAACTTCTTGGTTACATGCATTCCAAAACAAATAACATGAAGATCAATTTCATCATCCTTAGACAACAAAACCAATAAAGAATTATAAATCCCGTAATCGGCGCGAGAACTTGTAAGTATTGCTACCTTCATTTTAAAGAAGTTAATCCATTATCAAGTCTTCCCAATTTAATTGGTGACTAGTTTCTAAGTCCTTTTTCACCTTCCTACCCACTACTTCATTCCATAACATTGGAGAAATCCCGTCGCCTGGCCTTAAGGGTATTAGATCATTTTCATGAAGCACAGAGCCACTACTTACAAATTTTTTCAAGTGTATACTTTTTCTTGCAATAGGTATATTCTTTGTCTCACTTGCACTTGGTTCTTTAGTTCCATCCCCAGAAATAGCTTTCTCAATATTCCTAATCGATAAAACCATTTGTTTTAATTCTGAAGGCTCAAGAGAAGCCTTGTGGTCTGGTCCAGGCATAGCTCTGTCCAAAGTAAAATGTTTCTCTATCACAGAAGCACCAAGCGCTACAGCGGCAATGGGTACTTCGATTCCCAACGTGTGATCTGAATAGCCAATAGACACACCCAGTTCATTGCCAATTGAATTCATAGCACGCAAGTTAACATCCTCCATTGGGGTTGGGTATTCGGTGTTGCAATGCAATACCGTAATGTCCTCTTTTGTTAATGAGCCTGATACCAAAACATCTAGGGCCTCTCTAATTTCCCTAATGTCGGACATACCCGTTGATAGTATCACTGGCATACCAAAACTTGCGACCTTTTTTAGGTATGGATAATTGGTAATCTCTCCACTCGGAATTTTAAATCTATCAAAACCAAGTGTATTTAAATATTCTAGTCCGTCCACATCAAAAGCGGTAGAAAAAAACTTAGTGCCACGTTTTGCACAGTAATTGACTAATGCTAAATGATTTTCCTGTGTTAGTTCAAGGGACTTTAGCATAGAATATTGTGTGTTTTCAATTTCTCCTTCATTTCGTAATTGATAATCCGCTTTTCTTGCATTTGGCGCAACCAATTGATCTGCTTGAAATGTTTGAAATTTAACAAAATCCACTCCTGCTTCAGCTGCCACATCTATTAATGACTTGGCCAAATTGAGGTCTCCATTATGATTTACTCCAGCCTCAGCAATAATCGTAACTTTATTCATTTCCCATTTTTTTAGCGGGGGAACCTACCCATACTTCATTTGAAGGCACATCTGACAGCACAACAGATCCAGCTCCTATAACCGCATTATCACCAATTTTAACACCTTGCTTTACAACACTATTTGCTCCTACAAAGGCACCACTCCCTACAATCACATTGCCCGCCAATACGGCTCCTGGACCCACATGTGCATAATCATTAATTACACATTCATGTTCTACAATCGCACTTGAATTGATTATACATCCACAGCCAATACTACCCAAAGAATTAATGACCACTCCTGGGGCCACAAAAGTAGAAGGCCCAATCTCAACTGTGCGACTAATATGCGCATTTCGACTAACAATTACAGTTTGATGAATAGCTTGCGACACAAATAAGTTTACCAATCGTTTACGTAGGTTATTATCTCCGACTGTAGGGAATCCATAATTCGATTGGATAATTTCAGAAAAATCCACCTTCTGTTCGTTTCCCAAGTACAAGAGACCAAAAGGATTATTCAGTGGCGTTTCCTTATCAAAAAATCCTCCTAATTCATACCCTTGCTGCAATGCGGTATCAAGAACAACATAAGAATGTCCTGAGTATCCAAAAACAAATATCTTTTTAGCGTGGAGCACTACTCGGTATATTTACTATCCTTTCGCTCAAATGAATACTGTTTTGAAGATTTCCTTTAAAACAATCATCATACATCGTCAGTGTATTCATCAAGTTCCAAACTGGTCTTGTCATAACGCCCATTTTATTCGAATATGAAAGAAAATCATCTCTTTGTGTTTTATCCTCAAATTCAATAGCATTCAACCAATAATTAGATTTAGAACCTTCTATTTCAGCTTTAAAAGACATAGACTTGTTTTTAAAAAATTCAGAATAGTCCAAAGCCAGCTTTCTTTTATCTGACACCATTCTTTCCAAATTTTCTAATTGAGCACAAGCAAGTGCCGCATTCAAGTTAGGCATTCGGTAATTATAGCCTACCATATCATGATCATACTCCCAATTATGGGCTACCTTAGCCTGTGTAGTCAAATGCTTAGCAAGATAGGCTATCTCTTCATTATTCGTGACCAAAGCTCCTCCTCCTCCAGCCGTCAAGGTCTTGTTGCCATTGAAACTAAAAGTGCCGATTAATCCATAAGAACCTGTATGTTGATCCCCCAAGTAACTACCTAAGGATTCGGCTGCATCCTCTACTAAATTAATACCCCACTTCGAACAGACCTGTTGAATTTTATCAATCCTTGATGGTAATCCGAAAGTATGCATTGGCAGACAACAAGATATTCTTCTCCCAGTTTTTGTATTATATAACTCCCCATTCCTTTCCTCTGCATTTTCTTGAAGAAATACTTCTAAAGCATTGGAAGACATTCCAATTGTATCAGTGTCTACATCAATAAAAACTGGATAAGCATCCAGATATTTTATGGCATTAGCTGTAGCAACAAAAGTGAGTGCTTGAGTAATAACTTCGTCCCCTCTTTTAACCCCTGCCAACATTAATGCAATATGCAGTGCCGAAGTGCCATTAACCGTGGCTACCCCATATTTAGTCCCAGCGATAGCGGCTATCATTTGTTCAAATCGGTCAACATATTGACCAACAGAAGAAACAAAGGTCGAATCTATAGCATCAAGTACATATTTTCTTTCATTTCCCTCAAATCGAGGTTCATGCAATGGTATAAAATCCCTATTAGGGAATTTACTTTTTATAAAATTGATAATTGAAAGAAACTCAGACATTATAAATAAGGGCCTTATAATTTTTTCTATTTTCAGAATTGCCAAACCAATCTATTGTCTCTTTAAGTCCATCTCTTAAAGAATATTTTGGGCTCCAATTGGTGAATTTTTTCAATTTTTCATTACTCCCATATAAGCGAAAAACCTCACTTTTAGACGGTCTTAACCTTTCTTTATCAGCAATAATCTTAGAATCTGGACGAATTTGATCAACCAATTCTTGAGCAAGTTCACCAATTGAAATCTCGGATTGAGTTGCAATATTCACCTCATGTCCGATGAGCTCTTCGCAATTACAAACAGCAATAAACCCTTGTACTGTATCCTTAACATAAAGAAGGTCTCTCGTTGGTGTTAAATCACCAAGTTTAACTTCATTAACACCTGCAAAAAGTTGAGTAATAATTGTAGGAATAACCGCTCTTGCCGACTGCCTCGGTCCATACGTGTTAAACGGTCTTACTATCGTGACAGGCAAATCAAAACTCCTATAAAATGACTCTGCAATACAATCTGCTCCAATTTTTGATGCTGAATAGGGCGATTGTGGTTGTTTAGGATGAAGTTCATCTATTGGTACATATTGAGCCGTACCATATACTTCTGATGTGGATGTAACTAATACTCTTTCTACTTTACAATCTCTCGAGGCTTGAAGTATGTTCAGTGTCCCCTTTACATTGGTATCAATATAAGAGTCAGGAGAATGATAACTAAAGGGAATAGCGATTAAAGCTGCCAAGTGAAATACAATATCCACATCTTGCATTGCCGTTCGAACTCCATTGGGATCCCTAATATCCCCCATAAAGACTTCCAATTTTTCTGTAGTTTCCTTGGAAATTGTATCAAGCCATCCC
This sequence comes from uncultured Marinoscillum sp., assembly GCA_964351885.1. Classification (GTDB taxonomy): domain Bacteria; phylum Bacteroidota; class Bacteroidia; order Cytophagales; family Cyclobacteriaceae; genus Marinoscillum. The sequence goes on along the minus strand of CAYGPP010000004.1, from coordinate 19,943 downwards.
CAAGAATTGAATGAATTATAATTACAAAAAGCACGAACTTGAAAGCCTTGCGCAACTAATTCCTCAGCCAAATGACTTCCAATAAAACCATCTGCTCCAGTCAGTAAAACTTTTTTATTCTGCATCAAAAACTACCTTTTTTATGGAAAATAAGACCTCTTTTCCTTTTAATAAAGCCAATGGAACTAGGGCTCCTAACACAATAAAAGCCACTAGAATGAATAGTCGCTTTGGTTTGGATTTAAAAACAGGAATTTCAACAGGTTGCAACACTGTAAATATTGGCGTATCTTCTTTGACCTTAATTTTTGCTTGTTCCAATTGAGAAGCTAAACTTTTATAAACCTCATAAGAAATCTGATAGTCATTCTGTAACCTTCGAAACTCTATTTCTGCCAAAGAACTACTAAAATTCTTATTCGCATCAGTAAAAATGGCCAATTTCTTTTCTATGGTTTGATATTCAATTTTGTTTTCATTGTAACGTTCTTGAATAAAATCAAGATTCCTCTCGGCCTTCTCTATTCGCAATGCTATCACGCGCTCAGTTAGCTTATCGATAATGAGTTGAGTAAGACTAGCTGCTGCATATGGATCAGGCATTTCAACGGCAACTGTTACCAATGAATTGATGTCATCGTATTCAATCCTAATTCGCTCTGCAAAACTTGAGAGCAATAGCATTTCGTTTTCACTAAGTCTTATCAATCCACTTTTGTGTTTACTTTCAAAACCAGTAACATCATCAGTAAGTAATGCCTTAACAATTTTTGGCAATCCCAAAGTGTATTTCAAAAGAAAGGATATAACAGATGGTTTCTGTATTTTAGAAAAATACTCTCTTGACGAAATTGTTTGATCAATATTTCCAAAATATATTTCTGCATTCAGAGCAGCCGTCAAAAAAGGGGTGCTTTTGACAATTTTCGGATAAACGTCAGGCAAAATCTCCCCATTACCACCCATATTTAAACTTACTCCTGCCAGACCTGCCAATCCGCCTAAACTACCTAAAGATCCGCCTAATGGCTCTCCTGTCTCTGGCATAATCAGACTGGAACTTTCAAATTCCTCATTCGCGGTTAAGGCCACTATCAATCCAACACAAAAAAATAAAACAACAGATTTGACAATTAGTCTTCTTATCTCCCAAATCTCCCTAATAAATTGCTTCGCTGAAGTCTTTTCTGATACCGATTCGTTCATGAAGAAAATTTAAAATCTTGTAAAAATTAATGCCAACGATGCTATACCTGTTGTCATACCTAATACTTCCTGAGGTGATAATTTTCTGCGTTCTCGCCTTGTTGGTATTATTACTTCTGAGCCAGGCTGAATTTTTGGATAAATCTTGATCCACAAAAAACTCTTAGTTCTTTCTGCTGTCCCATTTGCAAATATCACATAACTCTTTTTTACTCGCGCCTCATCTTTAAATCCCCCGGCCTGAGAGATAAATTCTTTAAAGCTGAAGTTTTGACCAAATCTGACATTCCCAGGATGCAAAACCTCGCCACGAATTCGAACTGTCTGAAGCTGAGTAGGAATATTTAAAATATCACCCTCCTTTAATATTAGATCATATTCAGACCCTGGTGATGCAAGAATCTTATCCAGTTCAATGCCAACAATTTCTCTCTTCCTGAGTGCTATTTCATCTTTGCTAGTAATTGTATCTCTTTTAAAAATTGTTAATAATTCATCCCGCTTTACTTTAGCTGTTTGCTGCTCTCCAGAATCATCATCTTGATTAGTAAAATATTCAGAATTTCTAACCAATGTAGCTCCATTAACAAAAGCAAAATCAGTAAGCCCTCCAGCTCTTCCTACCAAATCCGAAATACGTTCTCCTTTTTCTCGCAAAACATACACTCCTGGATAAATAATCTCCCCACTCAATTCTATTTTGGACTGCTTCTTATAAAATGGATTTTTTCTTATCGAGATAAAATCAAATGGTAATAAAGAAAAAGTAGAAGCACTAGAATCAAAGGCCAAATTCGAATTAATCTCTATCTCAAAAAGTTTAGAAATAGCTCCTTTTTCATCACTCTTCTTTGAATCGATTAATCTCCTTGCAACTTCAGCTTTTGATTTTAAGGCCGTTTCTTTCATTCCGCCTGCCAATAAGATGAGTTCTTCTATGGTTTGGCCTTCTACAAATGGATATTTCCCTGGCCTAATAACTTCACCCTCAATCTGCACGAATGGTCTCTCTTTTATTTCGTTTACAGATTCAATAATGACTAAATCTTCATTTTGGAGATTTACATCATCGACCCAAGAGTTTTCCGCTATTCCTTCCAAATTAATTGAAGTACTAGCGAGAGTATAGTCAGAATTCCTTCTGTAAATTACGGCTCTTCCATATAGCGCGTCACCTCTTAGCCCACCTGCCAAATCAATCAATTTATATAGAGATAAAGAATCAGTTAGTTCAAATTCCCCTGGCTGAAATATTGCTCCTTGTATTGCAACTCTGTTAGTATAAAAATTTGAGACCTTTTTGATCTCTAATTGATCAGCGTCTTGTAATGGAAAATCTCCAAAATGTTCTTCTTTGATCGTGGAAACCGACTTAAAACCGTTAGAAATTCTTCTTAAAGAAATGACCCTTCGATAAGCCTCTCCAGTAAATCCCCCCGCAAAATCTATTAACTCAATTAAGCTTTCACCTTCTCTTAATTCATAAATTGACGGACGTTTTACTTCCCCTCTTATTTCAACATGATAAAGATAAGGTTTAACTAAAACTACATCTCCATCTGCTAAACGTTGAGTTTGATCCTCCCCGTGCAATAAAAATTTATACCCATCTATTGTACTTAACCGCTGGCCATTCCTATATATCTCGATTTCCCGAAGGGATCCTTCTAGAGTAGGCCCTCCAGCTAAATAAAGTAAATTCAAAGCAGTTGAAAAAGAATGCGTGGTGTAAGTGCCTGGTTTGGATACTTCCCCGACAACATGAACATTGATCGACTTAATTCCACCTAAACTTATATCCACAAATGCGTTATCCCCTAGGCTACTGTAAATTTTTCTTAACCGGTTTTCAATTTTTTGAGATGCTTTGTTAAACTGAAGGCCCGCTACTTGGACTGGTCCTACGTCTGGAATTCTTATGTAACCTTCAGGGGAAACTATCAACTGATAGCTATATTCGAATGCACCCCACACATCAATAATTAACTCATCTCCAGGCCCTAATGTATAATTTTCGGGGGTTGGGCCATTTAATGAAGGTTGAAAAATTGGAATTTCTCCAGTGAAATACCTCCTCCCAAAAACACCAAAATCATTACCGCTTCCAATCAATGAATCTCTGGAAACAATGGATAAAAAAGGATCCGCAGCACTAGCTGAAAAAGAATTTGATAACTGATTTCTAAGAAGATCAACCCTATTTAAATTATTCTCGATCTTATTGCCATCACTTGACTGCAGTGCCTTTATTCGCCTTTCTAATTTATTCATCTGACTCGCTGACATGCCTTTAGCTTTAGCAAGCAACTGAAGCTGGTCTTGCGAATACCCAGAGTTTTCAACCTTCTTTAAAAAACTTTGAATTTGCGCATCAGACAGTTCATCGATATTTATACTAGACAAATTGTTCAAATCCACACTTTCTTGTCCATGCAGCAAAGAAGCAGCAGCCAATGACAAAAAAGTAGCTAATATCAAAATCCGTATATTCATTAAATTATTGTTCTTGTAATACGCTTTTTAGGATAATTATGCGAAGTTATATAATGGCAATTAGTTTGTTCGAATTTGTTCTATTTTTGAGTCAATTATGCGTCTCCAAATCCAATTCAAAAAGATTGTAATAACAATCTTCTTTAGCTGCCAATTAATATTTTTCCCCTTAACTAAAGCTACCTCTCAATCGCTCTCGTTAATTGATGCTGGTTTATATGATTATGCTAGGCGTGAACAACTCAAAGGGAAAATTGACTCTACCATATCCTTCCATCTGAAACCTATCCGCATTGAAGCATTTGACTCTACTGTCTCTCGCTATGCCAAATCCACGCTCTTCAAAGACGATGTTAAAGGGTTAGAAGTCTCTTTACTTCCTACGCAGTTCAATTTTGAGTACAACAGCAAATATCCTTATGGATCCAACAATGGATCAATGGTGAGAAGTAGGGGGGGGCAAACCCTCTTTAGTGCAGGAATTTTTTTGAGAGCCGGTCCGATCGCTATTCAAATGAAACCAGAGTGGGTTTATACCCAAAATCAAGTCTATGAAGGTTTTCCTGATTCACATCCAAATGATATTTGGAGTAAAAAATATGATCAGGGATGGAATAGAATCGATTTACCAGAATCTTATGGTGAAGACCCTTCCTCGAAATTTCTCCCTGGGCAATCAAGCGTTAGATTAAATTATAAATTGGCTTCAATTGGCATATCAAGTGAAAACTTGTGGTGGGGTCCAGGTCAGCACCATGGGCTGGTAATGACAAATAATCCCAGAGGATTTTATCATTTTACTTTAAATACTTCGAGCCCAATTAAAACACCAATTGGAAGTCTTGAAGGTCAAATAATAGCTGGTCGCCTTGACAATTCTGATATTGATCCTCCCGTCCCGACCCGAAGAATTGGAAAGAGCAACCCATGGGCTTGGCGAAAAGTTGATGATTGGAGATATATAAACGGAATTACTTTTTCATATCAACCAAAATGGGTACCCGGACTCTTTTTAGGTGGCTCAAGGGTGATTCAGAATTATGCTGATAGTATAAAAAGTACTGGAAAATATTTTCCGGTACTTGATAATTTATTTCGTAAGAATGACTTGAAAACTAAAGATGGCAGTAAAGATCAAATTTTATCTCTTTATGCAAGGTGGCTTTGGTTATCTACTAAAAGCGAAATCTACTTTGAATTTGGAAAAGCGGACGCATCTTGGAACCTCAGAGACGCACTGCTTTCTCCTGAGCATAGTCGGTCTTATTTAGTCGGTCTTAGTAAACTCATCGCATTGGCTGATCACAACCAATTCATTAAAATAGGGTTTGAAACAACTCATTTAGAACTCTCAAAGACTGGCACATTACGTGATGAACCTAAATGGTACCAGAATGGAAAAAACCGACATGGGTATACGCATTATGGGGAGATTCTGGGAGCTGGCATTCAACCAGGTAGCAATATTCAAAATATAGAAGTTAGCTGGATAAATGGTCTTAAAAAAATCGGAGTCCAATTTGAACGATTAGCTAATGACAATGATTTTTACTTTAAAGCATTTGATTTTGCCGACACTCAAAAAGATGGTAATTGGATTGATACAAGTATTGGAATTCTTTGTGTTTGGAATTGGAAACATCTCATGCTCGACGCTCAATCACAATGGATAAAAAGCAGAAATTATCAATGGACATACGATCAAGAGAGATCGAATTTTCATTTTTCGTTAAAAAGCACCTACACTTTCTAATCTCATATACCACTTGAGAAGCCGCTATCAAATTCACAAAAACATCTTCTTCCTTGGTGTAGTACAGGTCATTAATTATTCAATGCCCTTTATCATCATTCCAATCCTATTGAATAAAATTGGAATTGAACAATACGGTAAAGTCTCCATGGCCATGGGAGTGATGCTAGTCATTTTCTCCATAGGAGAATTTGGCTTTAATATAACTGGACCAAGACTAATTAGTGTTGCAAGCACCAAAAGAGAAGAAGCTATTACTGTTTCTCGCTTGATTAACGCAAGACTACTGCTGCTCATCCCATGCGTAATTTCCAGCGTTATTCTGATCTCCTCTGTTTCAACTTATAGAGAAGAATTTTATCTGATGATATTCAGTTTTATGATTGTTTTAGGGCAATCCTTTACACCCAATTGGTTCTTCATTGGTAAAGAAAAAAATCAGTTTCAATCCTTATTTCACTTTTTATCCAGAGTGTTCTATTTTCTTGCTGTGTGGTATTTGATCAACTCAACTGAAGATTATCAATTCGTCAATTTTTGGAATGGTGCTTCAATGACGATTTTCGGAATTTTAGCAATATTCACGATTATTAAAAAATATGATTATCGCATCATCTGGATTCCTGTTCAAAAATCAATCACTTTTATTGGTAAAAATTCTCATATTTTTCTTGCCAACTTTTTAAGTTCCGTCCATAGAAATGCACCAATCATTATTGGAGGTCTAATTCTCACAGGTGAAAATTTGGGACTATATAGCGTCCTAGATAAAGTGATTTTAGCTATTGTTAGTGCGTTTATTGTCATATATAACTCTTTATATCCACGAATCTGCAGTTTATGCGTAGCGTTCAATGGCCAACTGCTGGTAAAAAAATTCTTTTTTAAATACATGCCCTCTTTGACACTATTAGTGCTATTAAGTGCATTAGTATTTGCTTTTATTGGAGCGGACTTGATTGCTGTATTATCTGAAGAGATTCATGCAACTCAAATAAAATTTGAGGTACTCCTAATAGCCATAATCCCAATTGGACTTTTAATAAACTTGCCAATTAGTTTGATTATTGTATCCTTTGATATTCAGCATATTTACTTAAAATATAGTGCTGCCTCAGCTATTTCCATAGTTGTTTTGGGTATTACCCTAGGACTATATTTAGGATTTCAAGGTCTTATCATTGCTATATTTATTACTGAAATATTGACTGCACTCATGGGATTCATCGCTTTAAGAAAATATTTTTTATCAAAAAATTCGACAGTATGAAGTGGTTTTGGCAGTTTCCAAACAAATTCCTTATTCTACTGATCGTCTATTGTTCTGCTATAGGATTAACCAACCTTTCTGCTCAAAATATCTCAATCAATTTCCCGGTTTTGGACGAAAATATTCGACGTTTTCAATTGTCTGAAAATTTGAATCAAGATCAATCACTTATTATTAAGCCAGTGGTTATTCCTGCTGATAGCTCATTCAACATCGCTTACACTCTATTAACGACCCATAATGATCTCGCTCAACTAAGTTTGTTACCGATGCATATCAGCTATGAATACAATAGCCGATTTCCATTCTCTAATTATAATTCGAGCATGATACCCGCCACAGGTGGTCAATTGATTGGAGGCATGGGTGTTTTTGGAAAATTAGGGCCATTACAACTGCAACTACAACCTGAGTGGTTCTATGCTCAAAATAAACCTTATTCAGGTTTTCCGCAGCAAGAGCCAGATATTGAAATTATTTGGCCAAATTCAAATCGCTGGAGATCGATGTATCGATGGTGGAATATTGTAGATACTCCCGAATCTTTTGGTTCCGATAAAATTCAACAAATCTCTCTAGGCCAATCTCATTTGAAAGTAAATTTCGGAAATTTCGGGTTTGGATTTTCAACTGAGCATCTATGGTGGGGACCAGGAAAATATAATGCATTGGTTATGACCAACAATGCACGTAGCATTCCTCATTTTACATTTCACACCACTCAACCAGTAATTACACCTTTAGGGAGCATAGAATTGGAGATGATTTATGGTACGCTCAAAAATTCCGGGTTCTTTCCTCCAGATACTGCCAAAGATTTTCGAGGCACCAAATTGTTCGCACCCAAATTAGAAGAAGATCGATTGATCAATGGAATTTCTTTTGTTTATCAACCTAAATGGGTTAACGGACTTTTTATTGGTTTGAATGCTAGTATTCAGCAATACAAGTCAACAGCAAAAAAATATCAGGATTTTTTGCCTCTAATTACCGATCCTATTGGTTTAGGACAACATAGAAAGGATACATTGGTGAGAGATCAAATCACCTCACTATTTCTAAGGTGGGCTGGTCATCACGGAGAGTTTTATTTTGAATATGGACGACAAAATGCATCTTGGAAATGGTCTCATTTAATGACAAATCCTCAACTTGATGCGGCCTATATATTTGGTTTTACTCGACTTATTCCATTGGCAAAACTCAATCGTTTTATCGAATTCAATTTAGAATTCACACAAATTCAACAGCCTCCTGATTACATGGTGTCGATGAGATTAACGCAACCTAAAAGTTGGTACACACACCCTAATATTACTCAAGGCTATACCAACTACGGTCAAATAATTGGAAATAGAGCTGGCCCAGGTAGCAATATCCAGTTGATGGAATTGAGTTGGGTTCATCATTTCAATAAAATTGGCATGTACCTAGAAAGAATGGTTCATAATAATGATTTCAATTACATCACTTACTGGGGGACAATGGGAGGCGATTTTAGAAGCTATTGGGTTGATTACACATTAGGCTTTCAAAGTAATTGGCAAATTCAAAAGCTATTGGTTTCAGGGAAAATTCATTTTACCCGAGCATTAAACTACCAATGGGAAACCGATGTTAAAGCGCCTTACTTTGAGGAAGAACAGAGATTTGATAGAGACAATTTTAACCTTCAAATGCAAATTGCGTATCTATTTTGATTCATTCATGACTCTTTGAAATAGTTGGAAGTATTGGCTCGAAACGTTATCCCATTTGTATTTCTCAGTTACACCTGAAATGGCTTTCTCTCTCATTTTCGCAACCATTTCTGTCCTATTATCCCATTCATTGATTAAGGAACAAACACTCGCTTCAGATTTTTCGAAATATAAACCATATTGCCCATTTTGCAGCATCTCTTGATTGAATCTCGTGTTTAAGGCCATAATAGCACATTTATAACCCAATGCTTCAATCATTGTCGGGTTAGTTCCTCCATATTCATGACCATGGATATACATATATGAATTTTGAAATAGCTCTGCAATCTCCTCTCTATCATTTATATGTCCAGTTACTATTAATCTCGAATCTTTTTCAGCCAACTTAATAATCTGATTAACATAGTCATCTTTATATGGCACTCCTCCAACAATGACGAGCTTTTTTTCTGAATTAGATTTCAAAAACCCCTCAGCAATCATTCGAGAATTATTATCAGGAATCAATCTTCCAACAATCAAATAATATTTTCCAGATGTTAATCCTCTTTTAGCAATGCGTTGATCGTCACTAACTGATAAGGTATTGGGTGCCCCATAGGCAATCACCTCCGAATCAGCTCCAAAATATTCCAGATAAACTTTTCTCATTTCATCTGCATCACTAACCAAACAATCATAGAATTTGGTAGCCATTTTCGCTGCAAACAAAAAGTATTTAGCTGGAGCACCCCTCCATTTTGGCCTCAGCCATTCCATACCATCAACGTTGATCACCGTTTTCTTTCCGAACAATTTTGGAATCCATCCTAACGGTCCATTTGCAGAATTCACTACAAAAAGAAGATCATATCTGCTTATGCTCGCATGAGTCAATGAAAGGAAAGAATGTGAAAGTTGACTTAACATTTTAGTCTCGATAGACGGAAGGTAAACTAGATGAATACCGTTGAGCACTTTTGGTCGCTCAGTAAATAATGGCTTATGACAGTAAACAGTCACGTCAACTCCCATCTTTGCCAATCTTTCAGACACCTCTCTTATGAATGATTCATATCCACCATAATTACTCGGGTAACCTCTACTGCCTATAATTGCTATCTTCACTGATAATTAGTTTCTATGGAAAAACAAACCAATACACGAATATAGTTATTGATTCTTGACGCGAAATAATCTTATCGTTTTTTCATCTTTGCTAAAGTAGCATCTCAAAATAATTGCATGTCAGATAGCGCATTGAAAGTATTACAAATCAACAAATATCATTACCTCAAAGGAGGCTCAGATAGGATGTACTTAGAAACTTCGGAGCTGCTATCTGAACATGGTCACCAAGTGTGCCATTTCAGTACTTGTAATGCCAAAAATTTACCATCTCCTACTTCATTTTTCTTTGTAAATGCTCCTGATTTCGCCAATTCTTCCTTTTTACAAAAAATTGGCCAGGCATTTTCTTATCTCTACTCTTCAAAATCTGCAAAGCAACTCAGTCAATTGATTCGAGAAGAAAAGCCAGATATCGCTCATTTACACATTTTTTTTGGGGAATTATCCCTTTCTGTCTTGACCACTCTAAAAAAACACCGGATCCCTATTGTAATGACATTGCATGACTTCAAGTTGCTTTGTCCAATTCACTCCCTATATGATCAGAAGGGAGAAATATGTGAGCAATGTAGTACAGGAAAGTACCATCACGCTCTAATAAAAAAATGCAACAAAAATCAAATCTCTCTGAGCGCAATGTCAGCACTTGAATCGTATTTTAGAGATTGGCTGATTCCATACGAATCATACATCAACCACTTCATTGCAGTTTCAGAGTTTACAAAAAGCAAACACCTTCAATTTCGGTTAAAACTCGCGAACAAAATCAGCACCATCCATAATTTCGCGACATCACATGACCTCCCCAAGAGAGTCAATAAAGCGAATTACATTATCTATTTTGGAAGGCTCTCTAGAGAAAAGGGTCTCACACAGCTTATTAATACCATGTCATTATTTCCAAATTCTTCTCTGCACATAGTAGGTGAAGGTCCGGAAGAATCAACGCTCAAAACATTAGTTGCTCAATTGAAAATTGAAAATGTCGTGTTTTTGGGTTACCAAAATGGCGAAGATCTTAACCAATTGATTCAAAAAGCTCGATTTAGTATTTTCCCTTCTGAAAGCTACGAAAGCTTTGGACTAGGAATAATTGAAAGTTTTTTCTTAGGCACTCCTCCACTTGCTTCTGCAATTGGAGGCATGAAAGAGTTAATAGAAAATAATGTTAACGGATTTCTGTTTGAGCCATCTAATCCATTAGAGTTGCAAAACTCAATATCAGAAGCCCTTTCAATATCTGAATCCGATTATAATAACATGATAATAGAGGGAAAAAAATCTTCAATGAATTATTCAAAAATCAATCACTACAAACAACTCATATCCTTGTATCACCGAGTTATCGGTTCATATGGTCAGTAATAACTTTGTTCAATTCTGTGCTAAATCTTATTGAATTAAACTCCTTATACCTCTTTTGACCCAAGGCGATTAATTCTTTTTGTCTTTTCGGGTCACTGAGCAGAGACATCATAACGTTGGCTAGTTCTTTGTAATCTCCAGAACTGAATACCTCCACAGCCTCTCCACCAATTTCTGCCAAAGCCCCACTGTCTGATACGACGACTGGTGTATTGAAAGACATAGCCTCAAGTACTGGTAATCCAAACCCTTCATCTCTCGAAGGGAAAACATATAAGTCAGCACTTTCATAAAGTATCTCGAGAGTGGGTTGAGAAACATAATCTGTGAAAACAATTGCTGACTGCATATGGTACTTCTGAAGAAGCTTTTCAATTCGGATAAACTCAGTGTTAGTCGGGTCTATTTTCCCCGTCAATACTAGCCTAATATCAGTCCAACCTTGCTGTCGAATTATTGCAAAGGCTTCTACAAGCGTTTGTAAATCCTTTCGAGCGTCAAACAACCCTGCATGAAATATATACTTCGATTTATCTAATCCAAACGATCTCAGAACTTCTACTGATGCTCCATGAATTTTGGAATTTCCGAACCAACTGAAAGGATAAATCACTTTAATTGGCGTATTGATACTTAGCCATGGTTTGAGCGAATTTTTTGAATAATTTGAAACGGTGAGTGCGATAGCATTTGAAGAAAGACCTGCTTTTATGCTCCTTGTGAAATATTGTCTCCACGAATTCCCAAACATCTCAGGATGATTCCATAAAAACGCATCGTGAATGACCGCAATTTGAAGTTTGGCTGTCTTCCATGCTGGCAAGACATAATCTGGAACTAGCAGTACATCAGCCCGAAATAAAATAGATTTGATTGGTAAGCATAATTGCTTCCAGCAGAAATAAAAAAAGTGAAATAACCATTTGAATGGTCCAAATTTTAGTCTTTCTAACCAACGGAATTTCGAAACTAGGTTTGGTTTTGGAACAAATCCAACAACCCAATTTGAATTTATTGAATCATTTTGCTCCACAGCAAGTAATAGTGCTTCAATGTAAGTTCGAATTCCAGTACGTTCATGAGCCAAAGCCCCAATATCTATTAGAACCCTATGAGATTTCTGTGACTCTTCCTTTTCCAATGAATGATTACTTAACGCGTTTTCCAGAAGTCATAAATGCCTTTCTCTACTTCATACTCACCCCATTCAAATCTTGGTTTCTTTTCCAACGTCTTGGCCCAGTTCCACATCAATTCCAATCCTTGTTGTAATCCTGTAGGATTGGTGAAATCCAATATCTCCATTGACTTTTGATGTGTCGAATAAGCATCTTTCACCTCATGCCGATTCGGCAAAAATACCGTTTCTACCCCTCCTACAATTTCTCCAAATAGATCCGCCGCTTCTCTAATGGAAATGTCTTCGATGCCTCCCAGGTTGATGGTCTCATTCCTGGCTTTTTCGCTAACTGCTGCATTCCATAAAGGCACTAAACTATCATCTATATAGCTAAAAGCTCTCTTTTGTTCCCCTTTTCCAAAAATTGTAATGGGCTGATCGTGAATTTTTTGAAACATCCAGATACCTAAGACATTGCGATACTTATCCCATATATTTTGATTAATTCCATAGACATTATGCGGGCGAATAATGCAGTAATCAAGGCCGTGTTGTTCGGAGGCAACCTTTATATCCATTTCACATGCATATTTAGCTATACCATAAGGATCAATCGGAGATGGCAGATCGGTTTCATCAAAAGGAGCCTGGCCAACACCATATACTGCCATCGATGAAGTGAAAATTAGTCTTTCTACTTCCTTGTTAATGCAAAAATTGATAACATTAGCGGTTGCCAACAAATTGTTTTCATAGTTGAATTTTCTAATAAACGGACTCAGACCCTCTGCGGCATAAGCTGCAAAATGATAGACGTATTCAATCTTTCGCCCCTTAAGCAATACGTCCAAATTGTCATTAACTAAATCAGCTTGAATAAAATCCACACCATCCGGCACAAAGTCAAAGCTTCCACCACTAAGATTGTCAATGCCTATTACCTTGTAATTTGACTTATTCGTTAAAATCCAGTCAGCCATTCTGCTGCCCATTAAACCTGCTACACCTGTTACTAAAATTTCCTTCACTTTTTTCTAAATCGGACTAATAAGACCTTGAATTAGTCCCTTCCAAGCCATATGGGACTTTTGAAAACGAAAACGAAAAATAAAATAAAGCACAATGGCCAAATCTCTGAAAATAACAAAAGTAAAAGCTGTGGGCTTGTGAAACCAAAGCAAATGTTTTCTCATGACGTACAATTGATTTCGGAGATTATAAAAATGAAAAATGGGCTGCAGATAACCTTCGCTATTAGGCTTGTTTAAACGCAAGGATTGTCCAGCAATGTGATAAATTTTGACATAAGGGAAAAACACCAATTGATGACCTGCCCTTCGAATTCTTATGGACAAGTCCACGTCTTCATAATAAGCAAAAAATCTTTCATCCAACAATCCCACACTACTTAAAATGGAAGTACGAATTAACATGGCACATCCAGTTAACCAATCCACTTGCTTTAATTGATCAAACGCACCTTCATCCACGCTATTTTCCCCAATTGTTTTAGGCATTCCTATGAAAGAATGGTAAATCGTGCCAGCATTCCAAATGATGTCAGGTTTAAAATGATAGAAAATTTTAGGTTGAATAGCACCCACTTTTGGATGACTGATCATATAATCGGTTAAAGGTGTGATGAAATCTTCATGGAACGATGTGTCATTATTTAGTAATAAGACAAAAGAATAACCTTGATCAATAACTCGCCTCAAAGCTATATTATTGCCTCCTGCAAATCCTAAGTTATTTGCCAATGGCACAAATTCTAATTGTGGAAATTCATGTGCCAAATTTTTACCTGATTCATCATTAGATCCATTATCTACCAATATTATTTGATGGCCAAGATTTAACTTGTAATAGCACTTGAGGCATTGTCTAGTCACCTCATAACCATTCCAATTGAGAATGATTATTGCCACACTTTTGGAATCGGGCTTTAGAATATCAGTTCCCAACATCAATTAATATGCCTTATCACTTCCTCGAAGAATGCTCATGATTGTGAGCAAAATAATTTTAAAATCAAGAAATATGGACCAGTTTTTAACGTAGAACCTATCTAACCTAACCCTACCACTAATATCATTAAAAGTGTTTGTCTCTCCTCTGAAACCTTTTGCCTGTGCTAAACCTGTAATCCCAGGCTTCATGGCATGTCGTTGAACGAAACGGTCAATTTTCTTTTTAAACTCCTCATTGTGTTTTACAGCATGAGGTCTTGGCCCTACTACAGACATATCTCCAAGAAACACATTGATAAACTGAGGAAATTCATCAATACTTGTTCGTCTCAATATACTACCCAATTTGGTGATTCTTGAATCGTTCTTGGTTGCCTGTTTCACAATTGAATCATCATGCATCATCATCGTTCTAAATTTCAGAATACTAAATTTTTTGTCGTCCAACCCGGTCCGCTCCTGCCTGAAAAATATTGGTCCACGTGATTCCAGTTTGATCAATAAACCTACAAGAGGCACCAACCATGATATAATAGTGAGAATCACAAAACTAGAAAAAATGATATCAAAGCTTCTTTTAACAATTTGATTAACCTTATTATCAAGCGGTATAGCTGTAATATTGATAACGGGTATGGCTCCGTAATTCTGAATATTAATATTTTGATAGCCTAGAGAGGTATATTGACTGAGAATCTTAACTTTAATCATATGATTTTCAGCAAAATCCAATAAGCGTTTCATTTGACCTGGCAAAAGCGCCGGTAGATAAGCGTAAATAAAATCTACATGATTCTGGAGTACATAATCCTCAAGATTTGACAAATCACCAAGTACATTTTCTTTTTCTACTTCACTGTCAAAATAACCTAAAAATTGATATCCAAAAGTTGGATTCTGTTGAAAATAGCGTACCAATTTGGCAGACATTTCACTCCTCCCAATTACCACCAATCTACGATAATTATATCCTTTTGCCCGATAATATCGCACCAAGAAATGCCAAAATGCCCTCCAAACGATGATTATAATTGTGAAGAAAGCGTAGGCATAAAAGAGATGCTGGCGAGAAAAATAGTAAGGCTTAACGATGAACCATAAAGCAAATACTATTGCCAGATTAATGACTAAAGCCGTTAGTAATTGATTCAGTTGATGAACTAGGCTATCCTCCCTATTGACGCGCTGAAGTCTGGCGCTAAAAAATGTGAACAACCATAAAGCATTAAGTCCAATCAGAAGCCATCCATAATGGGAATCCAAAATTAAATGACCAAACTTCAAAAAGTTAGCTAGCATGAACGCGATATTCAAGCTGACTAAATCAAGGCCTACAAAAATAGATGGTATATATTTCGAATAACGGTGCGATGGCATATTCTTCTAATTACCTTAAAATTACACTTTTTCTAAGAAAAAGTATATTGAAAAGCATTTAGAATTACATTTTCAATCACTCTCTAAGAGCCTCCTGATAAACCATGATAAGTTTATTCCTTTCATAATCCCAGTTCAATTCGTTTTGGACACGTCTATATCCAATCTCTCCCATTTCCAATCTTAATTGGGGAGAATCAAAAAGTATCGAGATCTTTCTAGCAAAATCTTTGACATCCCCGTCTTTAACATAAAACGAGGCTCTTTGAGCAGAGTATCTTCCTTCTTTCAAGTCAAACTGAACAATAGGTTTTTTAAGTGCCATGTACTCCATGATCTTATTCATCGTCGACAAATTGTTCATTTCTGTTGGGACATCCGGATTTACACAAACATCAGATGTGTTCAAAATATCTAACATTTTCTGATCGTTTACTCGACCATAAAAGGTGACCAAATTTTCTAAACCAAGATTAGCAGATAATTGCTTTAAGTCCTCAAGAGCGGTCCCTGAACCAACTATTGCCACCACAAAATCATCACGTTCCTTCGCCAATATTGAGACGGACTCCAACAGTAAATCAATCCCCTCTTGAGGACCAATTACCCCTAAGTAGCCAATTAAAAACTCTTTACCCTTTTTATATTCAACAACAGGATCTTGGATTCTGAGCCGTTTCAAACTTGGACCACTTCTAACTACATGGACTCTATTTGATTTCATCAAACCTCTCTTAATTGCTATCTCCTTGTAAGAGTTATTGGTTGCAATAGAAACATTTGCCGCTTTGAATGTCAACCTTTCAAAAAGTAACATTAACTGATAAAAAAAATCCTTTTTACCATATTTGGCGATGTATAACTCAGGATTAATATCATGGTGATCAAAAACATATTTCACACCAAAAGGCTTGAAAAATAGCGCTACAAGAAAGATTAAATCCGGTGGATTACATCCCTGAATAACATGAAACCTCTTTTTGAAAAATATCTTCCAAGCGAGAACCCATTCGAAGAATAGCGCAATGGAGTACTCTCTTAAATATCCGATAGGTCCACTTCCTTCTGCCGGCAGATAATGTCTATAGATTTCTATACCCTCTATCTGCTCATGACTTTTAGTATAGCCCTTCATTTTCGGACAGATGATCGATACATGTGCCCCTTCCTCTTTAAGTGTCATCGCCTCTTGCCAAACCCGCCTGTCAAATGGAGCCGGCAAATTCTCAATAACGATTAGAACATGTTTACCAGCAAATACCGACATAATTACCTTCGCTTGTTTTCTCAGAATCAAGTCTGACCAGATCAACTATTTTCTTATCCGATGAAATATTCTCCAGTACATGTTTGAACTCTTCAGATTTGTTTCCGATTACTATGACATCAGAAAACTCAATTACCTCATTTATATTATCCTTCAGTAAAGCAGCAATATGTGGAATATGTCCTGTTATATAGGATTTATTCTTTCCTGTTAACTTAGAAAGCATGACATTTTGGTCATACAATTTTAAGTCAAACCCCTTACCAATCAAAGTTTCAATAACTGTAACCAATGGAGATTCTCTTAAATCATCTGTGTCAGCTTTAAAAGAAAATCCCAAAAATCCAATTTTTTTCTTTCCATATGATTGGATCATTTGTAGTCCTCTTTCTATCTGAAAGTTATTGCTTTCTATTAAGCTAGATAAAAGTGGAGTTTTTAGATCCAATTGATTAGCTCGATAACTTAAGCCTCTTACATCCTTAGGCAAGCATGAACCCCCGAATGCAAATCCAGGCTTCAAATAGTAAGGGGACAAATTAAGTTTTGTGTCCTTTGCTACTATATCCATAACCTTATGGCCATCTACACCTAATTCCTTGCAAATATTTCCTATTTCGTTTGCGAATGTTACTTTGACCGCATGAAAATTATTGTTAGCGTATTTAATCATCTCAGATTCCTCTGCTTTCAAGGTATATATCGGAGCTTCAATTCCTTGATACAGCGCTTCCATTTTCTTAATGGCTTTTTCGCTTGTAGTACCGATAATAGTATACGGAGGATTCCAGAAATCATAAATTGCAGTTCCTTCCCTTAAAAATTCTGGGTTAGAGATCACATCAAAATCTTGACCTTCAGTTTTTCCTGATAATTCATGTAAAAGTCTAGCACACTCCCTAATTGTACCAGGGGCCACAGTACTTCTTATAACTACTGCATGATACCTATCCACGTTCTTCAGCTGTTCCCCAATCTCTGAGACCACCCCGTAAATGTAGCTTAAATCAATACTTCCATTTAACTGGCTAGGCGTACCAACACATACAAGGGAAAGGTCAGAATCAGGAAATGCATCCGCTATTTTTGTTGTCGCTAGAATTAGGTCATTTTTACGTCCGGAATGTATATACTCCTCTAAATCCTTCTCAATTATTGGGGCCTTCCCATCATTGATCAAATCAACTTTGAGCTTACTTATATCAACTCCAATTACATCATGACCCAATTTCGCAAAGCAAGCACAACTCACTGCTCCTACGTAGCCCAAACCAAATACTGCTACTTTCATTTTTCTTTCTTTTCCCACCAAAATTTGTTGCAAAAGTACACAAAATGCTCCGACAGCCCCCAATTCACAGGTGGTTTATTCTCCTTAATCTTTAACTCCTGTTCCAGTCTAATTCTATTGCCATCAAACAACATATGCGTTTTCAAATTTTGATTCGAAATCAATTTGGACTTTAAATTGGTCAAATCTAAATTAAACTCCTCCTCAAGATTCTCAACAAATAATAACGGAGCGTTTACAACATTCTCAAAATTTACTTCAAAAATCATTACGCCCCGCAGCCTTAGTTTATTTAACACATAGGCTGAGAGCAAGTGCACTCCGATGAGATAGAAATTAACTGTAAACCAGTTTTTAGCTGGCTGTTCCAACCCTTTCTTTTGAAAAGATCTCAAGACTGAAATTGGATGTTTCTTCACATAAATACAATATTTGAACTCCTCTGGAAATTCATTTGCGAGATGATATGCCCTCATCGGATATTTAGATGAATCTATAACTATTTCTTCTTCTATTGCTTCGTAAAGCAACGCGAAAAATTCTTGCATATACAACTGATATTGTTCAGGCAAACGGCTCTTCCTCCGGAAAAACCCGGAATGATATTCAATTTTCTCAGAAAGGCTAAATATGTTATCTAATGAAAAATGCTTGGACAATTTCTCGCTGATATTGCTCCAAAAAGAATATGCGTTATCTTCCTTCTTTCTTCCGGGAGCAATCCCACCTCGTTTAGGTAATCTATTTAATTCTCCACCAGAAAATATCTTAGCGTCATTTCCTAATAGCATGTCAACCAAAGTAGTACCACTTCGTCCAGACCCGATGATATAGAGAATTGCCTTTTTATCCATTTAGCCTTTAACAGTATTTGCAGACACCAATGACTTATATATTCGCATGGTTTCCAACATTACTTCTGTAAGTGAATGTTCCTTATTAGAAGTTAATGCCGCTTTGCGAAATTCTAAGTGCCTCCCAGACTGAATAATGGAATAACATTTTCTCAAATACTTAGCTAGGCATTCAGGTGTGTTTTCCTCTAGAATAAACCCATTATATCCATCCGATACTTGATCCTTTATCCCACCAACATTTGAAACAATAGAAGGTGTACCACAAAACATCGATTCGGTTACAACCAATCCAAAAGGCTCAAATCTAGATGGCAACACGTGAAAATACGATTGATTAAAAACCTCACACATCTCATGTTGCTTCAAGTTTAACTTAATGACAATATTATAATCCGCTCCCAATTGATGTATATGCTCCTCCAAAATTCCCCCTCCAATAAAGCATAACCTAATATTCTTTTCAGACAATAATTTGATTGCTTCTATTAGAATATCCAGTCCTTTTCTTGGGACAAAGGATGACGCAAAAGTAAAATCATACACCTTTTTGGAAGAAGGCATTGGCTTGAATACTTTATCCTCTATTCCGGCAGAAAGTACTTGATCAGTACTAAGCCCCAATTTCTCAAGAACCATTGCAGCTAAATCATTACCTACTGAAATAACATAGTCAATTTTACCTGTTAATCTTTTGAAAACTTTCGCATTCCTAACATTGATCTTTTCGTTAATATCAGAACCATGAAAGGTAACGACAAGCTTAGTAGTTGGTCTTATGACTTTATAACAATAAGCCGAAATGATAAATGGAAAAAAATAATGAACATGTAGTAAATCATACCTCTTGAAATAATGAGGTACAAAAGACAAAAAAGCTTTTAAATACTTCCAATAGCTCGCAAATCCGGATGTAAAAGAACGCTCCATGGTAAAAAGAGAAACTTGAACGTCCGGGTCCTCTTCTAACCTGTTGAATTGGTTAATCACAAATATCCCAGAATAGGGTTTTTGTGGAGAGGGACGCATATTGGTAATTAATAAAACTTTCATTCAAGTAAAAAAATATTTGGTATGTTCTTAAAGGAAAATCAAAAGACAAACTAGTTCAAAAACCCAAAATATAAATCAGATAATAAGATAAATACTCATAAATAATACAAT
>CAYGPP010000003.1:40155-66562 GCA_964351885.1 uncultured Marinoscillum sp. | reverse complement strand
TAGAACAGGCGAATGAGACCCATGAGCCCATTCAAATCACTGGAAAAAAGAATAATGCTGTTTTAGTTAGTGAAGAAGATTGGCGAAACATACAAGAAACCTTGTATTTGACTTCAATACCTGGAATGCGAGAGTCGATCATTGATGGCCTGAAAACCCCCATGTCAGAGACTTCTAAGGATTTGGATTGGTGAGTAAATTCGCATTAGTCTATACAAAACAGGCTCAGAGAGACGCAAAGAAAATATCTTCTTCTGGTCTAAAATCGAAAGTCAAAAACCTTTTGAAAATTCTAGAGATAAATCCATTGCAGGAGTATCCTCCTTATGAGAAGCTACAGGGAGATTTATTGGGAGCCTATTCTCGAAGAATAAACATTCAGCTTCGACTAGTATATGAGGTTTTGGATGAAAAAAGAATTGTCAAAGTTATTCGTATGTGGACGCACTATGAATAATGATAGCTTCATGGATCATTGATAATCAACAGGTTATACCCATTTATTCAAATTCATTTTCAAGTTTTCCCAATTTGGAAAACCATTAATCAGTATTGAACCGTGCCAACGAAGCATTCGGATCAATACATAGTCCCAGTGTATGCTTTCAATTTTTTTTTGGAAAAGCAGATTTAAACTCGGTCAGCCACTTTCGCGCCAATCTCTTGAATGGACTTGACCAATTTATCATTGGTGGAATAGAGAATCCCTCCATGATTCATAAATGTTGTGGTGGTATTATTAAGATGCAGACTAGCGCCTTTTGCATCGGATACAGGCAAACCCAACTCCTCGAAAAACAGTCGTGTAGCGGCATAGTCCCAAATGCTACCACAGCCTGGTCTTGATTTGGGGAATTTGAAATAGCAACCAGCACCAGACGACATCACACCAATGGCATTGCGAACGCCTCCGAAAGAAGAGTGGTAAACGATCTGTCTTGCCATGGACTTTAAAGTGAGCGCTTCTAATTGAGTGGTAACAAATTCAAAATAGGATTCAGCTTTAAAACTTTGATCCATGAAAACGTGAATGGTATTTTTGTCTTGGCTTTCATTTCGCATAAACGGCTGATTGTTCAACGAAACGCCTTCTCCTTGGATAGAAGCATAGCAATCCGCTAAATCGGGAATATAGACCACACCAATAACTGGATCTCCAGCATTTGAAATCAACGCTATGGATACCGCATATCCTGTCCTCTGCTCTGTGAATGGGAGTGTGCCGTCCATTGGGTCTATGCACCAGAAGTAATCCTTTACAGCCCTCGATTCATCGTCTTCCGACTCCTCAGTAAGAAGCCCCAAATCGTGAGAACCTATAGATTCTTCTAAGTAGGATAAAATGATTCTTTGAGCCTCTATGTCCACTTCTGTAACGATTTGTGAAGCCAATGAATCTCCACCTACTTTTGTTTGTTTTACATAGTGTTGGTCGAATTGTGATTGGATGTATTGTCCCGCTTCTGCCGCTGCGGTTATCGCAGTATCACGAAGCGTTTTTAATTCAGTACGTGTCAAGTTTTTCATGCTTCTAATTCATCGATTGCATGCTGGGTAATCCTTACGCTATAACCGTGCATCTTCCAATGTCCCGGACTCCAACCGTCCAAAAATCGATAAAAGTCTGCCCAAGCATATTTGTAAAGTAAGCTCCACTCCTTTTTCATCTCCTCAAAATCATGATCTGAGGCTAATGATTTCTCAAGCTGCTCGAAATAGTGAGACAATAATAAGGACTCATATTTTTCACAACCAGCATCATCAAAACAACTGCTAATAAAATAAGCCACATCCTTCATTCCGCATCCTTTGCCTACATATTGGAAATCTACTGCGGCGATCTCTCCTTGCTCACCAAAACAAAAATTAGCCAGTTTGGCATCTCCATGGACGAGTGTCTGGAACTTGGCGCTATTCAATTGTTGATCGATGCGCTTAGCAGTACGCTTGAGGTTGTCATTTTGCATTTTCTCCAACTCATCGGGACGCGTATCCAGATGCCAATAAGTACCTATTGGCCAAAGTCCCTCGGGTTCTACATCTATGAAAGCAGCATGAAAGTGCGCTAACCAAGTAAGACCTTTTTTTACATCAGCTAATGTCACTGATTCTGGATGCAGCCTGATTTCATAACCGCGCGCATCGAGATCCTCCATTATCAGCAAGATCTCGTTATCCTGCTGAATGGTCTTAAGAATATGGGGCACTCGACAGCCGTCATTTGTTAGTGATGCGAAGTGTTGATACCAGTTGCTTTCTACCTGATAAGACTTCAGCTTACGCTGATGTGAAAGCTCCGTATTCCATCCTTTCGGGTGATTGTTATTCTCTGGTAACTGAATGTGCTTGACGATTACACTCGGATACTTTCCACCCTGTAGGAAGTACTTTCTGATTTCACCATAGCCACTCCAAAGCGTTTGAATGGATTGTGATCTGATGATCGCCGTAGCTCCTGTTTGCCTAATTATTTCTCCCTTCAATTCTCTCATTCCACGACAAAAATGAAACTTTTTAAATTCTATCGGCTCAAGAACTGCGGAAATAAGTACTTATATCGAAGAGCTTACCAACTCACTCAGTTTTCAAGGTTTCTGCTGGATTGGTACGAGCTGTTTTAAGAGAGATATACCCTACGGTAATCATTGTAAGTATCAAAGTGATCATTAATCCGAGCGCAAAGACATCCCAACTTAATGGAATTCGATATACATAATTGTCAAGCCAAAGATTCATCACCATATAAGCCAGAGGTGCGGCGATCATAAAGGCAATGAATGTTAGTATAAAAAATCGCCTCGAAAAAGTGTAAAGAATTTGTCCAAAGGAAGCACCCATGACTTTTCTGATTCCAATCTCCTTGGTTCTTTTGATTGACATAAAGGAGACTAAGGCATACAACCCCAGACATCCAATGCAAATGGCTACCAATGCAAATATCCTAATACTTTTGAGCATAATGTCTTCTACTAAATAGGTCTCCTTGATGAAGTCATTGAGAGTCTTGAACTGAAATGTTCGAGTGGGAAATACTTCTAGCCACACGGCTCTGAGCTTGTCGAGTACCGGAGCAAGTTTACCTGATGAGATCTTCAAATCTGCGCCATTTACCTGAATGTGCCATGGAAACATAATCAACGGCTGGATCGCTTGATCTAGCTTGTCGATATGAAAATCTTTGGTGACTCCCACTATCATTGCTCTACGACCATAGCAGTCAAGCTGCTTTCCTATCGCTTCTTCAGGGCTTCCTACAGCCAATTGTCTAACGAGTGCTTCGTTTACGATGAATGCATCAATTGAGTCATTGTACTCGTCTGGTCTAAAGTCTCTGCCCGCAACTAGCTCAATGTTATAAGCGCTGAGGTATCGGTGATCTACAAACTTATTTCGTGCTTTCATATCTCCTTTATCTTCATGACCTACTTCTTGAAAAGCGGTAGCATAACGCCCGTCATCCATAGGAGGCCCAGACGAAAGTGAAAAAGAAACCACCTCTGGCATGGCTTCAATTTCCTGAACCAGGCGATTTATTTGTTGACGATTGGGCTTGTAAGTATCTACCGTAATCATCTCTTGCTTGTCAAAACCAAGATCTTTGTTGATGAAGTAGTCCATCTGGAGTGATATCACAATAGTCCCTATGATCATTAATTGCGTAATGGCGAATTGCGTCACAACCAATATTTGACGGAGACTAAGTCCTGACTTATTACCATTCAAGGCAGAGAACCCACTTCTCAGAGCTTCAGAAGGTTGAAATGAGGAAAGCTTCAGCGCAGGATAAAGTCCTGATATTAAACTCACAGAAAGAATGAGACCGATACCAAAGATTAAAACAGATCCATCAATTTGCATATTCATTCTTACTATGCTCAACAGATTATTCCAACCATTCAGCGCAAGTTCTGTAATCCACAAGGCCAATAAAAAAGAAATAGAGGTAAGCAATACAGTCTCTACCAAAAACTGAAGAATCAACTGTAAACGAGTTCCTCCCAGAACTTTTCGTACGCCCACTTCTTTGGATCTATTGACCACTTGTGCGGTTTGGATATTAATAAAGTTGATACAGGCGGAAAGTAGGATGAATAATCCAATCGCCGTAAAGCCAATAGTAATAGAGGGATTGCTGGTATAATTACCGGCAAAACCCCATTTGGGATCATTATGGAGTTCTTTTAGATTCAACAGACTGTACGTAGTAATTCGGGCATCCTCCTCTGTTCTGTATTTCTTCACCATATCCGGAAATCGTGACTCGAAATGCTGAGGTTTCTGTCCTTCTTCTAGCACGACAAAAGTCATCCCAGAGGATATGTTTCCCCAATTGTCTCGATCCCAATCATAGAGTTTGTAGTAGATCTCTGCTGAGGTGAGTATTTCAAATGGAAAGTTGCTATTGCTTGGGGGATCGACAATGACTCCTGTAATATATACGCGCAAGGAGTCATACAACCCGATGGGTTGACCTAACAACTCAGCTTCTCTACCCACAAAGTCTGGATAGTATTTTTCCACCATGCGATTCGAAAGAACAATGGAGTTGTTATTGTCTAGCGCAGTTCGTTTGTTGCCTACAATGAAATCATAATCGAAGTGCTTCAAAAAGGCACTATCAGCAAAAAAGACATTGAATGGCTCTTCAAACACCCGCTCATTTCCATCTCCAGGATTGATTGCAACCAATCCCTCCCTAGGGCCAATAATCTGAATTACACTCGCTAATTCAGGGTATTCTGTACGCAGCACCTTCACGAGCATGGATGCTGTGTTTCCAGATTGCTGCATGGAATTTGGGTAATTGATCGTACCATTAACCCGAAAGATGCGATCTGCTTTTGGCTGATGAATATCAAAGCTGGATTCATAACGATCCTGAATGTAGATAAACAGAATGCTACTCATTCCCAATGTCAGTGCCAAAACATTGATCAAGGAAGTCACTTTGTTTTTCCAGAGATTTCTGATGATCGAGAGGATAAAGGTTTTAGTCATTATTTCAAATTTGGCATAAAATAGGCTAATAGCCGACCATAAAATATAAGTAACTGTTAAAGAGGTAATTAGGTCTTGTTTATCAAGAAAGTGAGGGTAAAAGTGACCATAAAGGAACATCATACTGTTCCAGCTTGGAACACTAAATTTCTATATTTACCTGTGCCTATACTCGCAGTAGATGATGATCCTTTGTTACTTCATACCATTCAGATGGTACTGGAAGAACCATTTGGAGAAATCCAAACACTAAATGATCCTGGATTGGTGCCTTCTCTCTTAGATCGAATGAACATCAAAGTGGTGCTTCTCGATCTCAATTTTGCGATTGGGGATGCTGATGGAGCAGAAGGATTGGCATGGATCAAGAGAATTAAGGAGTCTCATCCGAATATTAGCATTATCGTCCTTACAGCTCACGGATTTCTTGATGTAGCTGTCCAATCACTGAAGCAAGGCGCGATGGATTTTTTAGAAAAACCTTTCTCCAATGAAAAACTGGTAGCCACAGTGCAGGCTGCTTTGAATTTTGCCAATTCGAATCTTGAGGCAATTGCCAATGACGCAGCAGCTAATCATAACGAGCAGTTTGGAGGTATGGTAATTGGGAAGTCTCCGCGCATGCAACAGATCATGCGCATGGTGGATAAAGCAGCGCATACAGATGCTTCAATCCTAATTACTGGAGACCATGGAACCGGTAAAGAATTGCTAGCCAGAATGATTCATCAAAAATCAGCCAGAGCAGCTCAGCCGTTTGTTCAGACGAATTTGAGTTCCATATCTACCAGTTTGTTCGAATCCACACTATTCGGGCATGTGAAGGGGGCATTTACAGATGCTAGTGAAGATAAAGTAGGCATACTTGAAGGAGCCAATCTCGGTACACTTCTGCTCGATGGTGTTGGCAGCATTTCGCTTCAGCTCCAATCCAAACTTCTTGCGGCGCTACAAAACAGAGAAATTAGCCGAGTTGGTGAGCACCGCCAGAGAGCTTTAGACATCCGATTGATTAGCACCACTCATATGTCATTGGATACCCTCTCCGACCCTGAGGTATTCCGACAGGACCTTTTTTTCCGAATCAACACTATTCACATAGCACTTCCATCACTCCGTGATCGACGAGACGATATCCAACCGCTTGCAAGGCACTTTCTTAATCAGTTCAATACAAAATACGGGAGAACACTCACGCTTGACAAAGAACAATTCAAAGAACTAGAAAAGTATGAATGGCCAGGTAATGTAAGAGAAATCCGAAATAGCATTGAGCGTATGGTAATCATGGACAGTACCGATTCTTTTAAGAGAAAAGATGAAATGCCGATCAACGCTGACAATCTCTATGTGGTGGAGAAAAGAAAAATTAAAGAGATGATTGATCGTAATGATGGAAATATCAGTCGCGCTGCTTCCGAGTTAGGTATCGGAAGAAATACGCTCTATCGCAAAATGAAGAAGTATGATCTTTAGCAAGAGCTTATGGCATGTTCTTATTCGCGTCATACTTATCATGGTATGGTCGTTTGGCTTGACTTACTCCTACTTCAAAACAGATCTATTCATAACGCCGATGATGTTTGGTCTTCTGATTCTGCTCACAGTGATTGAACTGACATGGCGTCTAAATCAGCAAGAACGTACTTGGATAAGATTTCTACAATCTGTTAACTACCAAGACTTTAATCAGGTATATCAGAAGCAAAAGATATCTAATGATCTTAAGGAAGCCTATGAACTAATAACGCAAAGCATGGAAGCTCTTAAAACGAGCAAAGAAGCAGAATTTAAGCTTTTGGAAACAGTACTAGGACATATTCCAATCGCTGTGGTTTGCTTTGACGATGTGGGTAACGTGACCTTTGCGAATAAAGCTTTCGATGAACTTTTAGATCTTCCAGCACTCATAAATATTGAACGACTGGATAGAGACTTTCCTGAATTGTATCGTGTGATGACTGCTCCGGAAGCTTCACCTACTGAGTGGGTTGATCATACTGATGGACAACAGTTATTTATTAAAACAGAGCCTTTCAAACTTCAGGGAAAAGGACATCAACTCGTTTCATTGACGGATATCCGTAATTCACTGGACACCAAGGAATTGGAGAGTTACCAGAAGTTGATGCGAGTAATGACGCATGAAATTATGAACTCCGCAACGCCCATTCTTTCACTAATAAGTGTGGTGAACAAAAAGCTTATTCATGATGCAGAGCTTAACCAATTAGATTCAAAGGATCAAAGAAACATCGCTAAAAGCTTAAATGCGATAGAAGAGCGAACTGCTGACATGCTCAAATTCGTAGAATCGTATAAAAAAATTAACCGATCCATAGCGCCGAACATTACTCCTATTTCGAGCAAAGAGTTGATCCAATCAATTACCACTTTGATGGCTTCCCAATCTTCTGTGACAATTACCATACGGGATGATTTTCAGGACTTTCTCCTGATTGATCGGGCTTTGATCAGTCAGGTATTGATCAATCTTGTTAGGAATGCAATCGACGCTGTAGAGGGGATGAGCCATCCCACAATCACGATTAGCCTAATTAAGGATGCTGGTTGGGTAAGGATTGTGGTGGAGGATAATGGGCATGGCATAGCAGCTCACGCCATTAATCAGGTATTTGTTCCATTTTATACCACCAAAGCAAATGGTTCTGGTATTGGGCTGGCGCTATCTCGTAAAATCGTCAAAGCACATGGTGGTTTCTTGGAGTATGATAGGCATGAAAATAAGACCCGATTGATCATGCGCATTCCAAACCGAGTTTAATAATGATTGCATGCCTGTGAAAAGAAATTCAATCAAATTATCTGAAATATTGAGTTTCGCTCAAATAACTGTTTTGAGACACACTCCCTAATTTTTCAACAAAATTGACCATCCATGTAAAACAAAAGAAGGTTTGAGAAAATCCGCGAACAAAACCTGCATTTTTGTACTTGCAAAGAGGTAACAAGAAAAATCATGGTAAGAAAAATTATAAGCATTGCATTAGGCATTATACTATTGGTAGGAGCCTTCTACATAGCTAAGTCATTAATAGACTCCAATCAGCGTCCAAGACAAGAAGTTCCACAAGTCATTAAGACAGTCTACACCCAATCAGTTATCAATGGTGAAGTCCCGATTATGGTGAATGCGAATGGAAATCTTATTGCTTCCCGAAAAATGGAGCTTTATTCTGAGGTTCAGGGAATTATGCTGGAGACCAATAAGCCATTCAAGCCAGGACAGTCGTTTAAAAAAGGCGATGTGCTTTTACGTCTTGATAGCAGGGAGTTTTACACCAGTCTTCTTTCGCAAAGAAGTGCACTATACGATAGAATAGCTGCTATGATGCCAGATTTAAAGCTTGATTATCCAGAGGCTTTCGAAAGATGGAATGCATACCTAAAGGGATTTGATCTAAATAAGAACATTAAGAATCTTCCAAAGTCAATCACGGATAAGGATCGTTTTTTTGTAACGAGCAGACAGATAATCACTACTTAC
Organism: uncultured Marinoscillum sp.; assembly: GCA_964351885.1. GTDB lineage: Bacteria > Bacteroidota > Bacteroidia > Cytophagales > Cyclobacteriaceae > Marinoscillum. Next base: position 58,056 of record CAYGPP010000003.1, on the reverse strand, counting down.
TATAATGTTAAGAACCTAGAAGAACGCTATGAGAAGCATGTGATTAGGGCTCCTTTTGATGGTGTGTTGACAGCATCGTTGGTGAATGCAGGAACGCTCATCCGAACAGGACAAATGCTTGGTGAATTTATCTCTTTAGAGCGTTTCGAACTTGAAGTAGCGGTAAACGCTGATTATCTGGATGTTATGAAAGTGGGTAGGCAAGTGAAGCTTATTGACCTGAACAATAAAAAAGAGTGGATCGGTACTGTGAAAAGGGTAAACGGGCGCATAGACCAAGAAACCCAAACGATCAATGTCTATTTGGGTGTAAGCGGAAAGGGTTTGATTGAAGGGATGTATCTGGAAGCAAAAATTGAGGCCATTCCACAAAGTAATGCGATAGAGATTCCTCGGAGTTTGATGCTCAATGAAAAGGAGATTTTTATCGTGGAAAATGAAAAGCTGGTCGTTAAGGAAATCATGCCCGTCCACTACACAGATAATACTGTGATTATCAAGGGCTTGGAAAACGGAACGAATATGATCTCCCGACCTGTGGCTGGCGGTTATGCGGGGATGCCTGTAAAGATGGATTCAGAACTTTCAATTTCCGATCAGTAGACCATGAGACAAATTATCGCATATTTCATCAAGTACCCCGTAGCGGTGAACGTTCTGATGATAGCTGTTGTCATTTTTGGTCTTATAGGGATCACAAAGATGAAGTCTTCCTTCTTTCCATTGGTGGACTCCAAAGTGATCAATATCTCGGTTACTTATCCAGGAGCTTCTCCTTTTGAGATCGAGCAAGGCATTATTCTGAAAGTAGAAGACAACCTCAAAGGAATCGTCGGCATTGATCGGGTATTATCTACAAGCAACGAGAATGCTGGATCTGTGCGAGTGGAGATTGAGAAAGGCCAAGACATTGACTTGATGGTTCAAGAAGTGAAAAATGCTGTAGATCGGGTGCCCTCCTTCCCTACTGGTATGGAGCCCATAGTTGTTAGCAAACAAGAAAATATTCGCTCTACCATCACTTTTGCATTGAGTGGACAGAATGTTGAGTTGAAAACACTCAAGGAGATAGCAAGAGGAATAGAAAACGATATGAGAGCACTGGAAGGCATCTCTCAGGTAGAACTCTCAGGTTTCCCCGATGAAGAAATAGAGATCGCTGTAAGAGAAAAAGACCTTCTCGCCTATAACCTATCTTTCGATGAAGTAGCGAGGGCTGTATCCACAGAAAACATTATTACCTCCGGTGGAAACATCAAGACCAGCACGGAAGAATATCTTATTCGTGCCAATGGCAGGTCTTATGTGGCTCGTGAATTGGACTTCTTAGTAGTCAGAGCAGGAATAGATGGAAAAGTGATCCGACTCAGAGATGTAGCAGATGTAAGAGACCGCTTTGCCGAGACGCCTAACGCTAGCTATTACAATGGAGAAGCATCGGTAAATATTACCATTAGCAATACCAATGATGAAGATTTGGTATCATCGGCGGCCAAGGTAAGGGATTATATTGCTGACTTCAATCAGATGTACCCAGATCTTGATCTCAACGTAGTAAGTGATGCTTCTGTAACCTTGGATCAGCGAACGTTACTACTGGCGGAGAATGCCGCTATTGGAATTGTCTTGGTCTTAGTTTTTCTCTCTTTGTTCCTAAACACAAGATTGGCATTCTGGGTGGCTTTGGGATTACCTATCGCCTTTCTCGGGATGTTCATTTTCGCGTCTAGTGTAGGGATCACCATCAATGTGCTTTCACTGTTTGCTATGATTATCGTAATTGGTATTCTAGTGGATGATGGTATCGTCATTGCAGAAAACATCTATCACCATTATGAAAAAGGAAAAAGTCGGGTGCAAGCCGCAATAGATGGAACGATGGAGGTGATCCCTCCTATTGTCTCGGCTATTTTAACCACGCTCCTGGCTTTTGGAACATTTCTCTTTTTAGATGGACGGATAGGAGATTTCTTTGGTGAAGTTTCTATGGTTGTAATTTTGACCCTTTCTATCTCGCTGATAGAGGCGTTGATCATACTTCCTGCCCACATTGCGCATTCAAAAGCACTTTTAAGAAAAGACGATAAAGTCAAGAAAAAAGGGATTGCATTGGTCTTCTCCAAATTGAGAGAGATCAACAAAGTAGGTGATAAGATTATTGAATTCCTTAGAGATAGGACTTACGCCAAGGTGTTGAGGTTTAGTTTAGACAACAGATTTTTGGCATTGTCAATTGCCTTTTCTCTATTGATACTCACCTTCGGATCTATTGGTGGTGGAACCATTCGCACTACGTTTTTCCCTCAGATCGCTAGCGATCAAGTGACTGTTACCCTGAAAATGCCTGAAGGCACTAATGTGGCGATCACTGATTCTATCCTTACGGCGATAGAAGCTAAAACATGGGAAGTCAATAAAGACTTTACGGCTCGCCAAACAGGCAATGCTCAAGTAGTAGAAAATATCATCAGGAGTATTGGTCCAGGATCGGCGAATGGATCACTCAGAATCAACCTTCTGCCTGGTGAGCTTCGAGATTTTAGATCTTCAGACATTGGTAACGCTATTCGTGAAGATATGGGGCCAGTGTATGGTGTTGAGGCATTGACTTTTGGTGGCGGGGGCAACTTTGGAGGGAGTCCTATTTCCATCTCACTGTTGGGTAATAATACCTCAGATCTGAAGGCTGCCAAGACAGAATTGAAGATGAGGTTGGAAAGCAATGCCTTACTCAAGGATATTACGGACAATGACCCCCGCGGAATCAAGGAAATCAACATCAAACTCAAGGATAAAGCTTTTCTACTAGGGCTTAATACACAAGGAGTCATGGGTCAGGTGCGGAATGGCTTCTTTGGTTTTCAGGCGCAGCGCTTTCAGCGTGGGCAAGATGAAATCAAAGTATGGGTACGATATGATGAAGAGAATCGCTCCAGCATTAACCGATTGGACGAAATGAAAATCTCTACCCCTGATGGCTCGCTAGTGCCCTTCAGGGAAATCGCGGACTACACCATTGAGCGTGGAGAGATTTCGATTAATCACCTGGATGGAAGACGGGAAGTACAATTATTGGCAGACTTATCCGATCCTAAAGAAAGCGCACCAGAGATCCTTAATGATCTCAGAAGCAATGTAATCCCAGAGATACTGGATAAATACCCATCAGTAACTGCACTATATGATGGTCAGAAACGTGAGCAGAATAAATTGGTGGAATCAGCGAATACCATCATCCCGATCATCATCTTCTTGATCTACATGACGATTGCTTTCACCTTTAGATCTTATGATCAGCCACTACTTCTTATTCTCTTAATTCCTCTCAGCTTAGTCGGCGTAGCTTGGGGACACTGGATTCATGGATTCCCAATCAACATTCTTTCCTGGTTAGGGATCATTGCCTTGATAGGGATTATGGTTAATGATGGATTGGTGCTGATCGGAAAATTCAACAAATATCTTAAAGATGGAATGAAATACGATAAAGCCCTATTCGAAGCTTCTAAGTCAAGATTTAGGGCGATATTTCTAACTTCCCTCACTACCGTTGCAGGGCTTGCTCCCTTGATCTTCGAGAAAAGTAGACAAGCTCAGTTTTTGATCCCAATGGCTATATCGATCGCTTATGGAATTGCGATCGCAACCATACTTACCCTAGTCATTCTACCTGTGTATCTGTCGCTAAGTAACTCATTCAAAGTGAGACTCAAATGGTTGATCTCTGGAAAAAACATAACTCGCGAAGAGGTAGAACCAGCGGTAATTGAACTTCAAAGTGAATCAAATGATTAATAAAATAATTGTAGTCTCCTCACTCCTTTTGTTAGTGACTCTGAAAACTTATGGTCAGGAGTTATTAGCTAAACAAGAGGCCATATCATTGGCTATTGAGTCCAACTTCAATGTGGTGCGATCCAATCAGTCGGTATTAATTCAAGAAAACAATCAGAGCTTGATGAACTCCGGTTACTTACCCACTGTCAGTGGTACTGCCAATCTTACCTATAACATTGATAATGTAACGGCAGAGTTTCAAGATGGCTCGGAACGTAAGTTGAATGGTGCTGAATCGGACAGTAGATCTGCTGGGCTTACTGTCAATTGGGTACTTTTTGATGGATTCAATAGGAATTTCTCTATGAAACAGAATCAATCAAACTATACAATCAGTCAGTTAAATGCCCGCGCAACATTGGAGGTGGTTTTACTGGATTTATTTAACTCATATTATGAAGTGGCGAGAAGTCAGAAAACACTCAAGAGCTTACAGACAACACTCAATATTTCTAAGGATAGATTGCTACGCGCCACTTACGGTTTTGACTTTGGTCAGAACACTAAATTAGACGTATCCAATGCTCAGGTAGACGTGAACAGCGATAGCATTAACCTGCTTAATGCAACACAGAATCTAGCCATTTCACGGCGTAATCTCAACTTTATGCTAGCGAGAGATGCGAATACGTCGTTTGCCGTGGATACTACGATCTCTTTCTTAGCACTTGAAGACAAAGAAGTGTTTCGGGCGAAGCTTTTGAGAAATAATACGCAAATCTTGTTAGCAGAGGCAGGCTTAACTGTAAGCGCTTACAACACAAGGATCAATTCAAGCAGATACTTACCTACTCTGGCTTTGGATGGAAACTACAATTATCGCTTGGGTAATAATAACAATGCATCCTTTTTGGCGGCTAGTACCAGTACAGGGCTTTCCTACGGCGCAACTTTGCGATGGAATCTGTTTGACGGTGGTGCTACCAAGACGGCCGTTCAAAATGCGAGAATAAATCAGGTCATAGAAGAAACAAGTATGAGTGAAGCCAGACAACAAGCCACACTAAGTTTTGAAAATGCTTGGTCTGATTATCAAAACAGATTGTTTGTCATACAGGCTCAGGTGAGTAACAAAGTCGCGAATCAAGAAAACTTTGAAAGGGCAGCAGAGCGGTATGGTCTGGGTCAGATCACGTCTCTGGACTTCCGTACGGCACAGCAAAATCTCGTACAAGCGGATCTTGATTTGATAGAAGCTAGGTACAATGCGAAAATAGCAGAACTAACTATATATCAATTAGTTGGGAATATTCAAGAAGCTAATTTCTAGGGATTCTAATTTTCCTAACCTTGTCCTCCACGTAAAAGGGAATATTGGCGTGAGCCGTATAGTTGGACTCATCTTCTACATAGACATATAAGCGATATGCTCCTTCCTCCATCGGAGCTTTAACCTCAATACTATCTGAAGAATAATTTGTAATGCATCCAGCTATTGTATCAGGTATTTCTTCCCTATCTCCACCTGACTGTGTGGCCTTACTCTCATCCAGAACCTCCCAGCGATAAGTAAAAGGTTTAGTTTCTGTCAAAGATATTTTGGCATTGTAGAGGTAGCCGGGTTTCAACCGAATGCTATCTATGGCTTGCTTACCGTCTAGCAACATCTGCAAGATTCTAGGGCATTTGTGTTGAGGCCATTGGCCATTCCACAGATAATGCATGACATCCACCACCTCAGTTTTCCTTCCGTCCTCAGTGAAGAACCCAAACCATGTGGCAGTTCGCTCTTGCTTCTGTCCCCAAAGGAATACGTACGAGCCAATGCACTGCTGAATTAATGGAGCAATTGACGAAGTGTAGCGTTCTAGGAATGCATGTGCCTTCACAGTGCTATTGTCTTCAATGGGTGCATCCCATTCGGTACTAGGCACTTCCCAGTAACCCGTAGCTCCCCATTCACTCACAATCAGTGGCTTCTTCCATCCCACTTCTGTCATCAGTTTGGGAAGCGTAACCAGTTCTCCATAGAGTTGCACACTTAGGACATCAAGGTCAGGGACACGCTCCTTTATCTGTGCTACCAACTCTCGATCCATCCCAGCCAAAGATGTGGTAGTCAAGTGGTTAGGATCTATCTCATGAATCATTTTCGAGAGATCATTTACAGCATCCCAAACTTTAGGGTTTGTTGCATGCAGGTTTAATTCATTACCAATTCCCCAGAGAATTAACGCTGGATGATCTTTGAGCGCTTCCACATCAGCTTGGATCTTCTTTAATTGCTGAGCTACTGCCTGTTGATCGTCATAATCAAATCCATGTCGCTCTCTGGCTACTTCTATGCCCATCATTACTTTCAGGCCATACTTGTGCGCCTCATCCAAGACTTCCTTTCCGGTCTGGGTTCCATTATCTACTCGCCAAGTTCTGAATGAGTTGGCACCTTGTGCGGCTAATTCGGCAATACTCGAGAACTCCAGTCCTGCCCCGTTGATATAAAAAGGTTCTCCGTCAACTAGAAGTTGATAACCTTCCTTATCTCGAACCAACGATGTTTTCGTCACTGTGTCTTGAATCTTCATGGGGTGCGAATATAGAGATTGATAGAGTTAATGCGAAGTTTCGTGAGGAACCAAACCTAGGGATTTAACTTCCTTGCCTGCTTACTCCCGACAAATGAATCCTGTAAAACAACAACCGGCGGATGCCCTTCAACATTTTGAGTCGTAGTGTGTGCTACGACCAGTGTGCTTGGCTGATTACTGAAGCGTCTATCAAATTAGTTTAGTCTTCATATATGAAACAAATACTTTTTCTTTCCGTTAGGTCTTCAAATAAGAAACTAATAAGGTTATGAAAGGAACCAACTTAGGAGAATTCCAGGAAATCGTTTTACTGTCAATACTGATTCTCGATGATGAGGCATACGGATTGAGAATTCAAAAAGAAATTATTCAGCGACTTAATCGCTCTATAAGCCGCGGTGCCCTACATGCTGCATTGACTAGGCTTGAAGAAAAGGACTTTGTGAGCTCGACATTCGGCGGGGCAACAGCGGAACGTGGTGGCAGAAGAAAGCGATTTTACACACTCACAAATAGTGGAAAAGCGGCGCTAAAGCAAACAAAAGAACTTAGAGAAGAAATGTGGAGCCTAATTCCTGAAATTAGCACGGAATGAAAAAAGTCGAAATTCCAAAATACAGCCTTTGGTTATTTGAACAATTCTGTTCCTCGGAGTTGCATGAGGAACTTCAAGGCGACCTAGAAGAAGCTTTTGATGAAAATGTGCAATTACTTGGAGCTTCCAAAGCAAGATGGATCTACAGAAAGGAAGTCCTGAGAATGATACGTCCCTCGGTAATAAAACAACTTAATCTCATGCCTCTTAATTTATTGCGCCTTCCAAGAAACTACCTTAAGACTTCAATCAGAGCCTTCAAATTGAATCCTTTTTATGTTTCTGCTAATATTATGGGGTTGGCATTGGCTTTGTCCATTTGCACGATTGGTTATTTCAATTATCACTACAATGCCTCATTCAATAAACATTACGCTAAGGCAAACAATCTATACAAAATTCATGGCTTGAGAGAGGCTACATCCACAGTTGGACTTAGTGCTTCACCATTAACCTCTCAGCTCAAGACAGCAGGAATCCCAACATCTCAATACATTGGAAAAAATTTACCAATAAGGCTGGATAAAAAGCTGTTTAATGAGCAAGTGGCGTTTACCAACGATATGTTCTTTGAGCATTTTGAAACCACAAGTCTTGGAGGTGGAAAGTTGAAAGCAACCAGAGGTAATGAGATTGCCATTTCCGAATCAACCGCTCTTAAGTTATTCAATGAAATCTATCCAATAGGAAAGGTTATTACCATGGTATTTCCAAACAAAGAGGAAAAGTCATTTATCATATCTGATGTTTTTGAGCAGCCACCGCACAATTCAAGTTTTGTTTATTCGGTCATCATATCTATTGATCATTACTTTGATACCTATGATCGAAAGGAAATGGAATGGTCAAATTGGGTAGATGGTACTTTTGTTTTTCTCGAAAATCATGAAAAAGACAGAATAGAAAGTCTTCTTGATGGTTTTGTGGAAACTCAAAACGCTTCTAATCCTGAATTGTACATTTCTAGGTTCAAATTAGAAAATGTTGTATCCTGGCCTGCAGTTGAAAGCACCTTATACGGAAGTAGATTTCGACAGCACTTACACGCTTCTTCAGTATTGGGGATTGCTGGTTCTGCTATCGCTATTCTACTTTTGGCATGTTTCAATTTCATTAATACCAGTATCGCACTATCTGGTAAAAGGCTAAAGGAAATAGCCATTCGAAAAGTATTAGGAGGAAATAGAAAGAGAACCATTGTCCAATTCATGATCGAGAACACCCTGATGATTACAGTTTCAGTGGTACTTTCATTTGGAATTTCCTATCTCCTAATTCCTTCTTACAATGCCATGTTTAGCGCGGAGTTAATCCAGATGGAACGTGTTCCTGTAGCCACAATTCTTCAATTTAGTTTATTCCTTGTATTGGTTGTGACTTTTTTATCGGCCGCCTACCCTGCCCTATATATTTCTAAATTCACACCTCTAGTCATATTCAAGAATAACGTGGTTCTTTCGGGAAAAAATCGGCTGATGATGATCTTGCTTACCTTTCAGTTTGCTCTTTGTTTTTACAATTTATTTGGCATATTTCTTCTTGTAGATAATGCACACTATCAAGAAAAGTTAGATAGAGGCTATGAAGTAGATCAAGTCGTAAATGTGCCATTAAACCGACCAGAACAATTTGAAGAACTTCGGAATCAGTTACTGCAAAACCCGATTGTAAATTCCGTGGCGGGCACTCAATCCTTAATTGGTTTTAGAAGTGACAGTAAGTTTATAAATTATGAGGGTATTGATATTCCTGTTTCAGTCTTAAGTGTTGGGGTTTACTATGCAGAATCGCTGGGTTTGAGGCTTAGTAAGGGTTCTTTTTTTACAGCGACTAGCGCACAGAAGCAAAGTAATTTAGTTGTGATTAATCGAATGCTACAAGATGAACTCGGAGTAGATATTTTGAATCAGCCAATCAGTATGAATGGAAATAATTATATCGTGACTGGCATTGTAGATGATTTCACGATTCGATCTATTGTGGGGCGGAATAAGATAAAGCCTACGCTTCTGAAAATCGCGCAACCCGATGAGTATCTCTATGCAGCGATACAAGTCAATGGTTCTCCTGAAAAAGCAAATGAAGTAATTGAGCAGATTTGGTATGAGACTTTTCCTCAGGAACTTTATACGGGTTTTCTTCAAAATAGTGTTCTACAAAATATCAAGAAGTTGAATTTTATAATGGTCAAAATCAATGTGTTCCTTGGTCTCATCTCGATACTCATTTCCGTATTGGGTTTGTACACCCTGATTTCTCTCACCGTGCAACGCAGAAGCAAGGAATTTGGAGTGCGAAAAGTTCTTGGAGCTTCTAGAAACGTGATTATTCATCTGTTAGGAAAAGAACTCTATTGGATGTTGGCTATCTCATCTATTATTGGACTGGCAGCTTCTACTGTTATTCTCTCTTCGGTCTTTGATATTATTTACGCTTATCACATTTCCCCGAATATCACCCATTTTGTTAAGGCCATTCTATCCGTCTTAGGGATCATTGTTTTGGCCGTAGGTTACAAGGCATTTCAAACGGGCCGAATGAACCCTGTTGATCAATTGAGAGCAGAATGATTGTATCCCTCTAACCTTTAAAACGATGGGTTTATGTACCTCAAAATAGCTAGGCTGCCCCTCTGGTCGTAGCGTCCGCTAAGACCTATCCATCAGAAGAGCGTCCGTTCGATTATACATAGCTGATATCTACGACAGTGCACTAACCCTTGCAATCACGCTCTTTCCAGTGCCCATTGAGCAGCCACAAATCCTGTCCTCACTGCACCATCCATATAACCACCAGAGACGGTAGATACCTCTGTTCCTGAGAATATTAATCGATTGTCCATGTATGATTCCTGAAAGACTTTATGACCATACTGCGGACTCATATAAAATGACTTGATACTTTCACATGAAGTGTTTTTGTCCGCAGACCAGTCTTTTTCTTCGTAAGTCAAATAGTCGTTTATTTCCGCTCCTAGGTGAGTGGATAAATACTCCAGAACGCGTTCTTTCCTCTGTGCAGGGCTGTTGTCTCTCATAGCTTCATTGATGAAACCCATGAGTGAATAATGAGCGTCATCGCTATCCGTATGATCATACAACTCTACTACGGGCCCTACTTGACCAATCACTGTTCCTGATAATCCCGTATCTCTCCAAAAGGGTCGCTTGAAAGTCATTCCAATTTTGATCGCGTTGCTCATCCAAGTATGCGTACTATCCATAGCTTCCGATACGCCTGCCGGCAAGTCAGGACGATAGCTTATTCGTGTAGCAATTTTTGGTGGAATGGTTAGAATGACCTTTTGGGCTTTAAACACCTCATTCTGAGTAGTAATTACTATTTCATCTGCCTTGTTTTCAATAGCAGAGACTTCTCGGGATAGTTGAATATTCTTCTTAATAGGCAAAGCAAGCGCTTCGATGATGGACATTGATCCGCCAGCTACTCGACTAGCCGGAGTACTGTTAGGATCGTTTTCGAAATGATGAGCGGGTGCCATGGTATTGTATACCAATACGCTTTTCCCCTGGCTGTACTGAGGAAAGCGAGACAAGCCCAACTCCTGGAGCAAATCCAAAACATGCTCATGATGCTCTTGAAACCAAGTGGCGCCAAAGTCGATGTGATCTTTAGTCAATATCCTACCTCCTATGCGATCTCGAGATTCTAAAACGACAAAGTCCGTTTCCCCTGTTTTATGTAACTGATAAGCTGATGTGAGCCCAGAAAGTCCAGCACCTATAACTACATATTTGACTTTAGTCTCTTTCATTTTGATTGTTCCTATTTACAACTGGTAAAGAGACGATTTCTTTAGTCCAAACAATAGTTAATTGAACTATTCGAAGCGACATATACCGACCTTTTGTTATTTGATTTTGAATCTCATGGATAGATTGTTTCAAATCAAGGAAGCATTAGTTTTACTTTAGTCTAGAATTATGACCAAATACGATTCATATGAATAAGTCTCTTCGTAATAATGTGGTGCTACTAATTTCCTTAGGGGTGTTATCCCTTTCAGCAATAGCGCAAAGTAATCACAAGCCCATTAAGGCATTTTCTTTCAAACCGATAACTGAAAAGGTCCTACCAGGATTGAGTACGGACATCTCAAGTGAATATAGCTGTAACAAGGGAATCCTCGAAGAAGACATCATTGGAGACTTAGCCATTGCATCTGAGCTCTATCAAAATGGATGCTATACAGATGGAAAGTATAACAATAAGAACTATCCAGTTGCATTTGGAGAGATAGTGAATAGCAAGGGAGAAAAGCTCTATGACGGCTATCAATTGAGTCAACCACAAGATTTAGCTTCTGAGTTTCTGGGCTCACCACACATTGTGCATATGCGGTTCCCAATAGAAGCAGATTATGGCATTTACCAGTTAAGAGAAGGTGTGGTCTCTCAACTCGCTCAGGTAAGTAAAGATGACATTACACCAAATCAATTTGTCAAACTGTACATAGTAGCGAGCAATATTGAGCAACCGCTTATTCTATTCTCAGCACTCAAATCAGATAAAGTAAGCGTTTATCACGAATTGGCCGAAGGTGTAGAAGGTGCCAAGGTGGTAGACAATGATCTCGCTAAAATCTACAAAACACGGTATTTTATAGAGGGAAATATCTTTGATTCAAATAATGGTTACCTATCTGGCCCAGCTTCTCACGAAAACAAGTATGGTGATTCGAGGCATTTCTTCACCAGTTTCAATGATCCAGAAGTTGAGGTCTTATGGCAAGACGAATCGACAGGCACAGTATCATTGACCAGCATGTCACCAGGAGATAAAGCAAGCAGCACCAACGCCATGCCAACAGAGCCAGGTTTCTTGGCAGGAGCTACATCATTCAAGGGCACTTGGTATTATATGATGCTCACGACTGAAGGCAAAAAAGAAGGTTGGTTGATAGCTGCCAATAAGAAAGGGAAAGTCATTAAGAAGGAAACACTGGATCTAAGTGCAAACGGTCTGAATATCTATGATTATGACAGTACTGAGTCAGTTTCGCTCGTGTACAATGAAGGCATCCTTGGCGCTATTATTAGTAGAGAAATGAACACTTCACCAGACGGTCTTCACCATCAAGGAGCCATTGCAGCTACTTTCAACGCTAAAACACTGAAAGTCATCACGAACTTCGGACAAACATCTGGGCACTCGTTTGACAACTTCCTATATCCTAGTGAAGATGGTGGATTCTATGGAATGGACTTGGGAGACAATTACCCACGAGGAATTAACGTGCACAAGATTGATGGTCAGCTAAAATCCAAAGCGGTTTATACGTTCAAAACCGCCCATGGTCAGGAAGCTGCCAGTCCTGCAAGATATGCCTATCCAGAATATAAGGAGATTAGTACTGCTGATCAGTCCTTCTATCAATGGTCAAATGATAATTCTACCTATACCGAATTGGGGAGTATGGTAGCGTGGAAAGATAGCTATGATGTGTACTTCATCGGCGAACCAGATCTGAAAGGCAAGGCCATCAATAATGCGCGTGCGACGAGTAACTTGACCGACTCGCGTGATATAGGAATGGTAAAAATCAAGAAAGACTTCTATACCGGATCGGATTATATTCTGAGCAAGGGAGTTGATGAAGCCTCTGGATTTTACTCTTTCGGAGGTCAGTGGTCTGATCAATCAAATACTGGCGTGAAATGGCTAGTCGATTATCAAGACAAATCCGTTGAAAATGCTTCTCGATTAAAAGCTGTTAAGCTCAAAAAAGAAGTCGTACTCTTCTGGGAAAAGTGGAACGAAGACTCGTATGTGACTACCTATATGATGAAGGTCGATGAAAAGGGTAAAACAACCATTAATCCAACAGATATAGGCTCACATCTCAGGATTAGCAAAAGCGATGATCCCATCATGGTGGGTGATAGGATCATCTTCATCATGGGAAGTCGTGGAGATGGGAAGATGGAAGTTGTGGAAGTTGAGTTGAAGTGAGACGTATTGTCTAATCACCTCCCCACCAACCATCCTATCCCAAATCCGGCTAGACCGATGAGTACTTTCTGTAAGGCATTGCGCCAGAAGAGCGATCGAATAGAGCGCTTCAAGCGTTTGATGGTTTGCTCCATAGCGACTAATTGCTTTTGAAGTGACTCGTTCTGATCAGACAGTTGCAAATTGGTGGATTGGAGTTGCTCGATGTGACCATCTAGTTCCTTGAGTAATTTATTGATGTCAATAGACATTGTCTTTTGATCTTCTTGCATTCGCTGCATGAGCTGTAGTACTAGTCGCTCTATCTCCATCACTTTATCAAGCATTACCGCATTGATGTCTAACAATCGGGCATTGGTATCATAGGCGCGATGTAGCGCTGCTAGTTTCTCGTTGAGCAATTGTGCTCGTGCGCTACTGATCACATACGCACTGTCTGCCAAGATCAATACTGAGTCCATATTGTAGACCTTAAGTTTTTGATCTTCAGTGCTAAAAGGTACGACCTGCATTGCATAGGCTGAATGACTAGCCCAAAGCACTCCGATGATCGTCCATATGATGAATAAGGCTTTCATGGCGAAAAAGTTAAGTTTAGGTGTGGATCATTGATGTGTTCGTGCGACATGAGTGTATCGTATGCTGCTTGAATGCTATCAAGGTGTAGCTTGATCGATGTTAGGGAGTTGATGTGTGCATTGGAAGTAGAATTCAGATCAGTGCCTATCTGTGCAAGTTCATCATGTGATTGGGTCAGCGCGCCATGAATATCTGTATAGGCCGCTTGTAAAGTGTGGTACTGATGGACGGTAGCCCGCAGGGTATCTAGCTGAGCTTCGAGTGATTGGATATGGTGCTGTGCTTTGCCTAACTGACGGTAAGACTGCCAGCAGAAGTAGCTCGTGATGATCAGTAAGACCCAAGTAATGAGTAGCATTTTTCGCGAGTTGATGGTTTTATGGTTTAGGTTGTTATTGTCTCACTTGGAGATAAATAAATTAGGGTATCACTCTGAGCTGGCGAAAGTCAAGATCGAAGAGTTTGCGTTTCACTTAATTGCCTTATGCTTCGATAAACTCAGCATGACAATTCAATGCTACCGCTTCACGTTCCTGTCAGTCTGAGCTGGCGTTAGCCATGGTCGAAGTGAGACATCAAAATTATACTTACTCCATGTTAGGTGATGTAAAACCTTCCCGAATATCGGGAAGGCTTTAGGGTGAAGAAAGAATCGACAAGCGACTATTCTGCTGGTTCAATACTACCATCGATCACTTTTTCAAATTGAACATTGGACAATCGTCCTTTAAGCAACAGACTAGGTCTGAAATTAACCTTGAAGCGCTTGATAGAACTTCGGCTTACAGACTCAGGCTGATCGTTACTCAGGCTGTTCAAACTTGGCGTAAAGGTTCCAAAGTCGCCCATTCGAACGATTCTTCCCTCCTCCATATGTACGTACAAGCGATCAACGAAGGCTTCCAACACGGCAAATACATCGGTGGTGGTCAGCGTACTCATATTCGCAATCTCACTTGCAAACTTTCGGAGCTCGACAGGACGCTCTCTTACAATGGTAGCATAGAACTTGATGAGGCCACCGCCCAACACTCCTGGCTGGACTTTTGGCACGGATTTATACATTACAGTCATGATTTCAATATTTAAAAGGTTTAAGAAAAATTAAAGTGCTGAGTATGCTGCCACACAGCTTGCGCCTGAGCGGAACTGAGTCAAGATCGGAGACCAAAGCCTGGTAGAGCCTACCGGAGCTTATCTCACCAAATGGTGTAAATACAATGGGTTGCTTTGCTACGTCTCTCTGAGAACAGGGAGACACTTGCTGGGCTTGAGCTTACTTAGCAGTCGAGTGCGCATTTCGACGAGTCTAGAGACGCTTATTCAGAAAACAAATACCATTCCAGAACTGATGCCATTACAGTATTTGGTATGAAATAATTCATAAAGTTTTCCAAAAGCAAAAAACCACTCTCCTAGTGAACCAAAATAGTTTCAAAAGCCGTTTAAGGATTAAGCTAATGCTTCTTAGCTAGCTCCCATGATCCCTGACCGTTCCAGCAGTTGAGTGCGGGCATGCACCCTTCACTGTGGCCAGGAAGTACCAACCATGCCGTTGGTGCTGAATAGTTAATAAGAATAGCATCAGTCAACTGATAAGAGGACTAGCATATAACAACCTACTTCCCTCACTTTTACCATCAAAACCCTCCCCAATTTTTCTCTATTTTAATCCCAAATCCAACCTAAAGAAAAACTCCTCTCAGCGCTCCGAAAGAGGGATTTTTAGCGTCCTAAAAAATGGAAGCTTCCATTTTCAAAAAACGTAGTTACCATTTTTAAAAATCATAGCTATGTTTTTTTCTTTTTGAGCGGTCCTTTTGTTCTTTCTGATCTAACATAAGGCCTGGAAGTTACTTCCGCGCTCGAGGTGGTTCAACGAGAAACAATGTTCTGCTAAAATTCGCAGCAAGGATTGATGAGGTTTCTTACGATTTGTCGTAATTCTTTAGCTTAGCTACACACATAAGCGCAGTATGCACCACAAAGTTGTGTACAGCCAGTTGTTATGCCTCACTCTAGCGTGTAATAAAACTGAAAAGAAGCAAAATGGAGAAATTAGATCGTAAAAAACACTGGGAGAATATTTACCAAACTAAAGAACTTAAAGATGTTAGCTGGTTTCAGCCAAACCCTGAAATATCATTGAATTTCCTGAATCAATTCAACTTGCCTAAGACGGCAAAAATCATTGATATTGGAGGTGGGGATAGTTTTTTAGTGGATCACTTACTTAATTTGGGATATCAAGATATAACAGTTCTCGACATTTCAGAATCAGCACTAGACAGGGCTAAACAACGACTCAGGGAGCAAGCATCAAAAGTTAAGTGGATAGTTGCCGATGCAGTCACATTTAAGCCAACTGAAAAATATGACTTCTGGCACGACCGTGCGGCTTTCCACTTTTTAACCGATGAATTAGAGATTTCAAACTATTTGGAAACAGCCCAGCAAAATATTAACACTGAAGGAGTTTTGGTAATAGGAACATTCTCAGAGCAAGGTCCTAAAAAATGCAGCGGAATTGAGATCAAACAATATTCAGAATTCACAATGTCAGAACGATTGATAACGCTTTTTGAAAAAATAAAATGTGTGACGATAGATCACAAAACACCCTTCGACACAATTCAAAATTTTGTCTTTTGCAGTTTTAAGAAATTACAAGCAGCATAAAAAGAAGAGAGAAGGCATAATAATTGAAATGAGATGCATGGCGGTTTAGAGGAAATGGGGGTGTAACGGTTTTTGGACGCCCCGCCGAATCTGTACTGAGTCCCCTACTGGCGCGGAAGCTACTTCCGTAATGATTTGTCGATGTAGACTTCCCCTTAAAGCAATTGATTATACTTATGGCTAAGGAATGTTAGCTCTAAATTTGTTGATATGAATGTATCGAGACCACCATGTAAAGCATGGTGGGAACGGAGTGGTCATTGGTTAAATCTGCCCTTAAATGGATAACTTTCTCATGATGTTCCTATTGACAAACATGGACAAAATTCCTCCCAGTGCATAGGTAATGGCTAAAGCAACGAATATACCGCCCACGTCCCCTATTTCCTTTCCTATATAAATGGCAGGCAATCCCAGTACTAGCATTTGGATCACAATCAAAAAGGAAGCTTGAAGCGGCTTGTTGATGGTATTGAGGTGACTGTTAACAATGCTTAGAACACCTTGCAATCCAAAGCCCGCTGGTACTATCCATAAATATAGCTGTACCGTTTGGATGACGTCTTCATTGTCATTGAAAATGGAAGCAATGGGTTTTGCAAAAGCAGCCAAGACACCCCAAGCGAGTAGCCCCCATAGAAGTGCAAAGCGGTTGCTGAGCGAAACAGCTTGCTTTACTCTGTCCAGTTGGCCAGAGCCAAAGTTTTGTCCCACAAAGGGGCCAATAGAAGCTGAAACAGCAAAAAGAATACTGGATGCTAAAAATTCTACTCGACTACCTACGCCAAAAGCAGCTACTGCATACGTACCATAGCCAGCAAGTAATCCAGTAATCACACCTGTAGCAATAGGCACCACCAATCTCGCCAGCCCAGACGGTATGGCGATGAAAAGAATACTCTTCCAGCAACCGATTAAAACCTCTTTTGAAGGGGTCTTGAAAGTAATGAGTTTTTCTCTGCGGATGAGTACATAAAACGAAAGTACCATAGTCAAAGCTCTGGAGATTGCCGTAGCGATGGCGGCACCTTCTAAGCCCAATGCCGGAAAACCCAGATATCCAAAAATGAGTATAGGATCTAGAATAGCATTGACGATGACGGCAAAAAGCATGATATAAGTAGGTGTTTTAGCATCTCCGGTTGCCCGGATGGCACTATTCCCCACAAAGGGGACGGACACGAAAAACAAGGCAAAATACCAGATACGCATGTACTCCTCGGCCAAAGCTGCTGTCTCAACATCTGCTCCCAGAAGTCTAAATGTAGGCTCTATAGTGGCCAGGCCAATTACCACAAAAAGACCTGTGAGTAGAAGGGTCAAAGCGACACTATCGGTTGTTTCCCGCGCTGCTTTCTGCCTATCTTTTTTTCCAATAGACTTTGCGATCAAAGCAGTAGCTCCAATGCCTAGTCCTTGTATGATACTAAAAATGACCATAATCACAGGAAATGTAAAGCTCAGTGCAGCTAATTCAGTCTTACCCAGCTGTCCTACAAAAAAGGTGTCTACGAGATTGAAGGCAACCATACTGATAATACCCACCATCATGGGTAGGCTTAGCTGAATGAGCTTTCGGGGGATACTCCCCTGCGTCAGGTCTTTTTTATTGGTCATCATGGCCAAGTTAAGTGATCTAAAGAAAGAAGACTTCCGGAAGGAGTCAATTTCTTATGATATGCTATGATGTACCAGAGATCTGAGATCTAT